>JAWOLO010000562.1:0-2533 GCA_033853375.1 Terriglobia bacterium | reverse complement strand
CCTTCAATTCTTCCATCGCGCGAGCGAGATTCGTGACTTTGGCCACAGGCAGATGCGCCAGCGCTCCCGCCGAAGAGCGAGCTACTGTGTCGGTGAGGCCAGCGGCGCGGCGCTCGGGAATCACTACACCATGCGCGCCCGCAGCGAGCGCGGTTCGAACGATGGCACCCAAGTTGTGCGGATCCTCCACACCATCAAGCAAGACAATGAGTCCAATCTGGCCCCTCGCTTGATTCGCGCTTGCGAGAATGTCATCGAGAGTTACTGCAGCGCGCGCAGCGGCGATCGCAACGACACCTTGATGATCTTTCGAATTGGCAAGGCGGTCGAGTTGATTGCGGTCCTCGAAGCGCACAGGAATGCTCTGCTTGCGTGCGAGCTGCACGATTTCTTCGATGCGCGTGTCCTGGCGGCCCTTGGCGATGGAGATATGGTCGATCGGACGCTGGGCTTCGAGCGCCTCCTTCACCGCGTGGATGCCGGTGAGCTTGTCCATGGGAAGGATAGTTTACAGTTGACAGTGAGCAGTTGACAGTGGGCGATTTGGAGGAGACGGGCCTTTGCCGCTTTCAAAGTACCTTTGGTTCAACTCAACAAATTGTGGATGAAAGAAAAGCGGCAGCAGGGCTGCCGCACTCCAAAGGGTTGATTGCCCTATTTTGCGGGGCTCAGCAACACTTACGTCAATGCGGCGCAGAATTCGAGGATGCGGGCGCGAGCGGACTTCACGGGTACCGCAAACGGTAAGGCCGCGGCTTCGTCGAGCAAAAGGATGACGCGGTCGAGCGAGCCGTCGCCGGGGCGGCCAGCAAGCGCGAGGCGCATTGGATAAAGCATCTCCCGACCAGGCAATTTCAATTGCTCTTTCAACGCCGCGAAGATTTCCTTGAAACGCTCGGAGTTGAGCGGCGCCCCGTCCAAAAGCAGCAGCGCCAGGTGACGCAGCACGTCGCGCGCGGCGTAGCGAGCCAGCAACTCGTGTGTTTCAACGCGACTTAGGATTTGCTGCGCGTCGTAGTGAAAAACCAGTGCGAGAAGTTCAGCGAGAGCGGGGCGATCAGCGGCCTGCGGGCCCAGAATCGTCGCGGCGCGGCCGCACCAGGCGTCAATTTCAGGCGTGGGATCCGTTGTCAGCCAACCGCGCTCGCGGAGGATCGCGGCCACATCCGAGGCCGTCCACGGATTCACCGCGATCGTTGGCCCATTTGTTTGCAAGTTGGCATCCATCACGTAAGTTCTATCGCAGGACATGGGCGGAAGAAAGACGGGCACGGCATGCCGTGCCCCTACAGGTGTCGGCGTCGCTCGGTTTCCTTGAGGTGCCACCGCAAAGGATTCTGGAGGATGTACCGGGATGCGTCGCCAAACTCCTTTCCATCGCGCAACACCCGCTCGAAATAATTGCTTTGCCAAACATCCATTGTCCTGCTTTCCAGCGCCTTGCGCACGCGTTTCGATACCGCGGATTTGTAGGAGCGAACGATTGTCGCCACGGATCCTTGAACCGGCTTACGAAAACCCTCGGGATGGTACTCCTCCTGTAGGGGCACGGCATGCCGTGCCCATCTTATTGTGAGGATACCGTGCAAATGATTGGGCATAACGATGAATGGGTCCACGGTTACTTCCGGAAAGTGATTTGGAATCTCAAGCCATAATTCCGTGGCAATTTCTCCGATCGGGCTTAGGCGAACTTTGCGATCCTCGACTTTTCCGAAAATGCAGCGCATCTCGAAGGAGCAAATCGTGACAAAGTATTGGCCAATCTGCGAGTAATCAAAACCTGGCAAGCGAATGGAACGCCGTGATGGGAGTCTCGGTTTGTCCTGCACGTTCATCATCCAGCGTTTGGCAAAAGAAGACGGGCACGGCACGCCGTGCCCCTACACGGAAGTGATTGTCGCGACGACGTGGGCGGCGATGGCTTCGCCGCGGCCGATGGCGTCGACGCCTTCGTTGGTCTTGGCTTTCAGATGGATTTTTTCAGGCGAAACGCCGAGGGCTTTGGCCAGGGCTTCGCGCATCTTGGGAAAATGCGGGCCGAGCTTCGGTTTTTCGGTGATGACCACAGCGTCGACGTGCTCGATGGCGAAGTTCTTGTCCGCAAGCAACTTTTTGGCGTGTTCGAGGAAGAGCAGGCTGTTCGCGCCCTTCCACTTTGGGTCTGTGTCCGGGAAATGCGTGCCGATATCGCCGAGACCCGCCGCCCCTAGCAACGCGTCACAAAGGGCGTGGGCGAGCACGTCACCGTCCGAATGCCCTACCGGTCCCTTGTCAAAGGGTAACTCGATTCCGCCGATGATGAGCTTTCGTCCTTCGGCCAGCCGATGCAAGTCATAGCCGATGCCGCAACGCGTGCTCATGTTTTCTGCGTCTCGCGGTCGAGATAGAAGCGGGCGAGTTCCATGTCGGCGGGCTTGGTGATTTTCATGTTGCGCTCGGAGCCGAGGACAACGTGGACATCGTGGCCGAGGCGCTCGACGAGCCCGGCTTCGTCCGAGGCGGTCACGCCGTCGGCTTGCGCGCGGGCAAA
>JAWOLO010000561.1:0-4786 GCA_033853375.1 Terriglobia bacterium | reverse complement strand
AGGCAACAGGCGGGCGTCATGCACGCACACTAGTCACGCAAACTAGTCCAGAAGTTCAGGGCCGCCGAGTTAACCTGAACAATGGCGCTCTAAAGAATCAACCTCGTTGCTTCAGCAACCTCTTGTTGGGTGGCGCGGTTGTTTCACGAATAATCAATTCGGGCGGCACCGCAAACTCTTCCGGATAATCCTTGAATCCTTGCAAGCGCTGCAGCAGGATGCGCGCCGCCGTTTCGCCCATGTGGCGCAACGGCTGGCGAATCGTCGTCAGCCTCGGATTGTGATACCCCGCCACGAGAATGTCGTCGAATCCGACCACCGATACATCTTCCGGCACGCGCAGATTCGCGTCGCGCAGCGCGCGAATCGCTCCAATCGCCGCGATGTCGTTGAACGACATGATCGCTGTAAACCGCCGTCCTTTCTGCAGCAACTCCTGCACCACGGGATAGCCCAGTTCCGGCGAAGTGAGATCGCGCTCCAACTGAATCGTGAGCTCCGGGCGAATTTCCAGGCCCAGCTCCCGCGCCACACTGACGATGCTCTTCCAACGATCGTCCGAGTCCGCGCTAAACGGCTGCCCGCGCATAAACGCGATTTGCCTGTGCCCGAGCTGATGCAAATGGCGCAGCGACAATTCCGCCGCCCGCTTGTGATCCAGCACCACATTTGTGACGCCGGAAATTTTTCTGTGCCCCGCCACCGCCACCACCGGCACGGGCAACGGATGCGATAGCGCCGTGTCGATCGCAATCAGCCCTTCCGCGCCGCGGCCCAGCAGCAATCTCGGATACTCCTCGATCATGTCCGGCTTATGCCGGTGATGCGCGGTCAGATAGAAATAGCCCTCGCGCATCAAGTGGTCGCCAATGCCGCTCATCACCATGGTGTGGTAGCCGTCGCTTAGTTCCGGCGCCAGCACACCCACGGTGAAGGTCCGCTGCTTTCGCAGCGAACGCGCCAGCAAGCTCGGCTGATAATTGAATTTTCGCGCCGCCGCGCGCACGCGCTCGCGCGTCTCTGCAGGAATCGACCGCCCCGGCACATTGTTCAGCACTACGGACACCGTCGCCGGGCACAATCCCAGATAGTCCGCCAAAATTTTCAGGCTGACGGGCTTCTCCCCGCTATTTTTGCTTTGCTTCCGACCGCCCACAGCGGACTCTGCCACCTGTTCGTCCGGTTTTTGCGAAACACCCTTCAAGGGCTGCATAAGCATAGCCTGAACAAGAGATTACGGCTCAAACCAAACCCTGTGCCGGAGTTTTCTCCGGGGACTCACGCTGCTCGCCCAGACACGGCTCGGGCGGCGAACCAATCCTTTTCGCCTTATGCACTCGCAAAAACGCACAAGACAAACGTTTGTCTAGACCTTATTCAAAAACTTTCTTGTTGACAACGGATTTTTGCTGAGGCTAAATGTCTGCAAAGTTTGGGGGTCATGGGGAGCAATGCGCTAAACCAACGTTTATGTGAGTCGCAAGTTCCGCCCTTGTTGTCTCTCCGGCCCGGCGGAACTCGTAGCTTCCCACTCGCCCTTTTGGTGCGCTGATAAACGTCGAGAGTGTCGGTTCACTTTTAGCGTCAATAGCTTTCGGTGCGGCTATGCAGGAGGCAAGTAAATGCGTTCGCTTCGTTTTGCGACTGTCCCACTCCGGTTTCTCACCTCAGCACGCTATTTCGCCCTGGTATTGTTCGTGCTCGCCGCGGCCGGCCCAGCCTTCTCCCAATCCGACCGCGGCGCCATCGCCGGCACCGTTCTCGATTCCTCCGGCGCCGCCGTCGAAAACGCCACCGTGACCGCGACTGACACTGCAACGAGTGCTGTCTACACCGCCACCACCGGGCCCACGGGTGGGTATCGCCTCTATGATTTGCGCGTTAGCGTCTACAAGGTTTCTGTTTCTGCCCCCGGTTTCAAGACTGTGGAGAAGACCGAGGTGGTAGTGCAAGTCAACACAACCTCGTCCCTCGATTTCACCCTGCAACCGGGTGACGTGAAAGAAACGCTCACGGTCGTTGCCGATGCCCCGGGTCTGCAGACCGAATCGTCTGATATCGGCACGGTCGTGGATAAGCGCCAGATCGAGGAGTTGCCTCTGGCTCTCAATTCAACCGGTCAAAGCCACTTGCGCTCCGCCGAATCTTTTGTCTTCTTGACTCCGGGAACCGTCGGGCCGGGAACTAACAGTGACTCTCCTTCTTCGGGCATCTTTGAGTCAAAGCTCTCCGGCGGGCAAAACTTCAGCACAGAAGTGATTCTCGATGGCGCGAGCATTGCCCATGCCGAGCTGGGTTCCACCTTCGACGAGAACGCCCCTTCGGTCGAGGCTCTCAACGAATTCAAAGTTACAACTTCCACAATTCCCGCAGAGTTTGGCAGAACCTCTGGTGGTGTCGAGAGTTTCACAACCAAATCAGGAACAAACGCATTTCATGGGACGGCGTTCGATATCCTCCGCAACGACAAGTTGGACGCTAATTCTTGGACGAACAACTTCTTTGGTGCGCCGAAGCCCCGTGACCATCAAAACGATTTCGGCGGCAGCCTGGGCGGACCGGTATGGATTCCCAAGCTGTACAACGGCCACGACAAGACCTTCTTCTTCTTTTCCTGGGAGCAATACCGCAACAACGAAGGGACGAGCAATGTCACCACTTTGCCCACCGATGCTGAACGAAAGGGCGACTTTTCCGCACTGTTGGGTCCGGTTCTGACGGATAGCAGCGGCAATCCGATTTTGAACCCCTGCGATGGCACTCCCGAACGAAAAGGTCAAATCTTCGACCCCTCCACTGCTTCCTGCCCCACCGGTTTCGTGGGCGGTCGCATCGCGTTTCCCAACAATCAGGTCCCGCTCAGCAGTGCCGTCGCCCAAAAAGTTCTTACTTTCCTGAACGTGCACCCTAACATCGCACCCAGCGCGACAAACCAGAACGGGCTCATCAACAATTTCCTCTTTCTTTCCAACAAGCCTATTCGCGACACCACGATGACCTTTCGCATTGACCAAAACTGGGGAAGCAACAACAAGTACTTCTTCTCCTACAGCAGTCGCGACCAAGAACAGCTGAATGGAACGCCAGCCCTTCCTCCGCCCTTGGACCAAAACTTTTTCAAATCGCGCTTTTCTCACTATGTCCGCTTTGGCTGGGACCGAACCATCAGCTCCAGCTTGCTTAACCATTTCAATTTGGGATTCAATCGTCTGAATGACCCGAGCAAAGGTGTAGCAGTTACCGGCCAAGATTGGGAAAAGACACTGGGAATAACCGGGGCGAGTGGCATCGGCTTTCCGCAGTTTGGCTTCGGAGGAAGTCCTCTGGGCATCGGATACCAGGGCTTTGGGGGCGGAAGTTTTGATATTGCCATCCCCAATAGCTTGATCGCCTCTGATAGCGTCTCTTGGATCAAAGGCCGTCACTCGCTTCGCATGGGTTTCGAGTGGCGCCACTCCCAATTCTCAAGGTTCAGCAATGCCAACACTTCCCCAAACTTCAGTTTCCAGAATCTGCAGACAGCCGTCGCGGCCAATGACAATCTGACCGGCGATCCTTTTGCAAGTTTCCTTCTCGGGCTTCCCAACGAGGAGAGCCTTCAAATCTCGTCGCACAATCCCCGTTGGATTTCCAATTACTATGCTGGCTATGTCGAGGACGACTTTAAGTTCCGCACAAACTTAACGCTCAACCTTGGCTTGCGATACGACGTCGATACGCCCCGTCACGAAGCCACGGGTGCCATGTCTGTCTTGAGCCTCACCGCCCTCAATAGTGGCGATCCCTTACCGGGTGTCCCCATCTCCCCTGCTGTGCCCGGCGCTCTGATTTATGGATCGAATGCCACCGGCGCTAACACCTACTACAAGGATTTTGCCCCGCGCGTGGGCTTCGCTTACGCTCCAGAGAGGTTGTTTGGCCGTCTGCGCAACATCGCCATCCGGGGCGGGTACGGCATCTATTACTCTGCGCTAAGCTACTCCGATTTTGGGGACTCCCTTACCAGCGGAACCACGGTCAATCCGGATTTCAAATCACAGAACGGCTTTAGCCCTGTGCAGTCCCTCGATGCGGGCTTTCCTAGCTTCACCCCTCCGTCCAACGCAAAGGATCCGGCGCTCCTTAATGGGCTTTTTCCCAACTACGTCGCGCCGGATTTTGGCCGCCCGGGCATGGTGCAAAACTGGAGTTTTGAGATCCAGCATCAACTCGCGCAGGATCTTATCTTCAGCATCGGCTACGTAGGGACGCATGCGACCCGCCTACACTCGAATCTGCTCCAATTCAATAGCATCAACCCCAAGTTCTATTCCTTAGGGACAAAGCTGAATGACCCGATTAATAGCCCACAGGGCCAAGCCGACCTGGCCAGCCTTGGGATTACCGAGCCCAGCTGGTTTCGGCCCCTTTATGGTGATACTGAGCCGATCGGGCAGTTGCTTCGCCCCTTCCCCCAATACCAGGACATTGGCACAAATTGCTGCCTGGAAAACGCCGGCCAATCCACATTTAACGCCCTTGAAGCAAAGCTCGAGCGTCGCTTCCGCAACGGGTTGAACCTCATTGCGTCCTATACCTTCTCAAAGACTCTTACGGACGCGGACAGCTTGTTCCCCTTCTTCTCCGCCTTTGCATCTAACAATTTCGGCGCGCAGAATCCTTTCAATCTGAAGACAGAGAAGGCGCTGAGCTATCAGGACACGCCGCATGCCGTGGTTATCAGCTATCTCTACGAACTTCCTGCTGGGCCCGGGAAGAAATACCTTAGCCATGGCCCAGCCAGCAA
>JAWOLO010000560.1:0-22877 GCA_033853375.1 Terriglobia bacterium | reverse complement strand
GCGCGAAGCAATTCTCCCGCTTCACCTTGAAACTCTCCGTCAGGCGCGTACAAAAACTCCGCGTCTTCTCGCGGCGCCATCCCGCCGAGCAACAGCGTCTGGATGTGCACAGGCCGATATCGCGTGGCCCACTCCAGCCGCCGCAACCTCCGCGCAATATGCTCGGCCGACGCCACTTGCCCGCACCCATCGCACCGCAAATCACTGGAATTTGACACGATCATGCCTCAACGCAAATCAAAAGCAGAATTTTACAACCACTGACGCAGGGCTTCCAGCATGCTCTTGGCTGCACTCTTTTCGTGAAACAGAACGCCGCCTGCCGCGTTGTAGCCTTAGGAGAGAACGCCGGAGCCTAGGAACCAAACCAAGCCGAGCCTAGCTGCGAAACCGCTCGCTGCCTCCTGGGGCTCCGCCCTTGCGTTCTTTGGGTGATACGGCGAAAATTTTGGATTCTGTACCAATAGAGGCCTAGAGACCATTTGGGGATCTGCATTTCCGGCAAGGGGTGACCGATGCGTATACTGATGCTCTTCGTTCAAGATTTGCGGCTTGCTTTGCGCTCCTTGATGCGCTCCCAGGGCCTGGCTCTCACGGTCATCGCTACGCTCGCGCTTGGCATCGGCGCCAACGCAGCTATCTTCAGCCTCGTGCGTGGTGTCTTGCTTCGGCCGCTCGTCAACGCTGACGAAAACCGCCTCATCTACATTGAGCAAAGGGCCCCCGGCATACAGAAGGATGAAATCTGGTTCTCCGTCCCCGAAATCCAAGACCTCAGAGCCAGCATCCACTCTGTCTCAGAATTCGGTGACTTTTCGGCCATCGGCATGAGCATGGTCGGCTTGGGTGAGCCCCGCGAAATTCAAGCTGCCGTCGTTGGCGGCACCTATTTTGAGGTCGTGGGCCTTCACCCGGTCCTCGGCCGGCTCATCGGGCCTCAAGACGACGGCCCCAAAGCTCCCGGCGTCGTCGTTCTCACTTATCGTTTCTGGTCGACCGCTCTCAAGAAGGATCCGAACGTCCTCGGCAAAACGGTTCGCTTGGAGGGTGGCTTCGGTCCTCGCTCCGCCACAGTCATTGGCGTCCTTGAACCTTCCATACCCTATCCCGCAGACACCGAAATTATCGCCAACGTGGTTACCAGTCCGCATCATCTTTCCGCCACGATGGTCACCGGCCGGGTCCATCGCATGACCGAACTCTTTGGCCGCCTTGCGCCGGGCGCTACTCTCGAGCAGGCGCGCGCAGAGCTGACCACCGTCCACGCGGCAATGATGAAGGATCATCCCGCTGACTATCCCAGACAGGCAGACTTCCGGATCGGTGCCCGACTCCTCCGCGATCAGGTTACTTCCGACGCTCGTACCGTGCTTCTCGTTCTTCTGGCTGCTTCCGGACTGGTTTTTATCATCGCCTGCTCGAACGTCGCCAATCTCATCCTTGCCCGCACCGTTCGCCGCGAAAACGAGTTGGCGATTCGCGCCGCTCTCGGCGCCGGAACGAGAGCTTTGCGGAGGACCCT
Organism: Terriglobia bacterium; assembly: GCA_033853375.1. Lineage (GTDB taxonomy): Bacteria > Acidobacteriota > Terriglobia > Acidiferrales > UBA7541 > Acidiferrum. The sequence continues at coordinate 21,355 of JAWOLO010000560.1, read as the reverse complement.
GTTGGCAGAAAGCCTGGTCCTCTGTGTTGCGGGAGCTGCCCTTGGCGTAATCATCGCGCGGCCCCTTCTCGAGGTCCTTGCGCGGTATGCCTCGCAGTTTTCCGTCCGCGCCCTGAATCTCACGGTTGACTCAAGCGTTCTTTGGGTCGGCGCGATACTCGCGGTTATCGCCGCTGTTCTTCTCGCTTATGTGCCTCGTCTCCCATCCGGTAATGTTTCGCAATCCCCCGGGCTCGCCAGCGCCGGCATTCGCATCACGGGCAGCACGAATCGGCGACTCCGCCTCTTCGCCGTCGTCCAGATTGCGGCATCGTTTGTGCTCCTCGCTGGCGCTAGTATGCTTCTAAAAACGCTCATTGCCATGCAGGCCGCGCAGACGGGCTTAGACACACGCCACGTCCTCGCCATCAATGTTCCCGTCATGAAATACCAGAAAACGCCGGAGCAAGTCGTCGACTTCTACAAAGAAACGATCCGGCGCATTGATTCATTGCCTGGCGTGATGAAGACCGCTTACGGCATGGCAGCTCCTTGGCGAGATGCCGGAGGTGACGGCCCCGGCCTGCAGTTCTCGGCAGATGGCCAAATCCATAGCCCAGAAAATGATCCTCGCGCGCACTTCCGCACGATTTCTCCCGGATTCTTTGCGGCACTCGGTGTTCCCATCCTTGGTGGCCGCGATTTCAACGACCTCGACACCCAATCAAAAGAGCCGGTCGTGGTCGTCAGCGAGACGCTTGCCAAACGCATGTTCCCTGGCCAGGATGCCATCGGCCGCCATGTGTATTGGACGGATCCGGTGTTGCAATTTATCCCCGACTTCAAGAGCGAGCAACAGCGCATCATTGGCGTTGCCGCCGATATTGACGATGAACACGTCGTTCCCCAGCCCACTCTCACTATTTACAGCACCTTTAACCACGGTGCGATGTTCGGGGGCCGCCTATTCATCCATACGAGCACGAATCCGTATTCGCTCGTCACGCCGGTCACCCAATTGATTCGCGGCATGTCCGCCGAGCAACCCGTCGAGAAGGCCGCCACGCTCGAAGACATCCGCGCCGAAGTCCTCACACCGGACCGCCTCAACACAGTGGTCTTCGGCATCTTCGCGGGAGTTGCGCTTACGATTGCGCTGGTCGGAGTCGCGGGTGTTCTCGCCTTCTCCGTCAGCGCGCGCACACGCGAGTTCGGTATCCGCCTTGCTCTGGGGTCGCCGCCAATGCGCCTGCTCGCCAGAGTGATCGGCGAAGGCGCAATCATGGCTGTGCTCGGGGTGGTTGCAGGCTCGCTCGGGGGGTACTGGCTGGCGCGCTTTGCAGAACACTACTTCCCCGACCTGCGAATGCCGAGCGCCTTGCCCGTCATGGGCTCGGTCTTTGTGCTTCTGGCTGCGGCGATCATCGCGTCCGCATTGCCGGCGGCCCGGGCAGCCCGCGTCGACGTCATGCAAGCCCTGCACAACGAGTAGGTTCCTGGGTGTAAGTTCTTGTCAGGCGACTAACGGTTGGAATGCGCAGGTACAAATACACTGGGTGGGGCCGTGCTTAGGGCTTCTCTGCTCTTTTAGTTCGTTGCATCCTTACTTCATTACTTCCGCGTCGGTAGGCAGCTTCGAGCGCAGGCACCACTTCAGTTCCTGGCTCATCTCGAGGACTTCCATGCCGGGCATGACGATGAATTTACAACTGAGCATCTCGCGCGGCTCGTCGTCGTCCGGCAATTGACAGGTCACACGGCAATACTGGCAATCCTGGTTCCAGCAGAAGCGTCCGTACGGAATCGTCTCCGGGCTCAGAAATTGAAAACAGCGCAGCAGCGAATTGCGCTCCGGTACCTGAAACTTTTTCCCGAAGATGATGATATCCACCAGCTTTTCGTAAGGACGGAAGGGCTCCGACATGACGGTTCCTGTTCTCTGTGGACCAGAAGGACCGGTTAGGTCTTCGAAATTCGACCGGCAAGGTCCCAAAAAATCGACCCACAAGTTCTTTCTGACTACGACTCGCCTGGGTGAGTGCCCCCACAGAGTAGAACGCATGGCGGGAGGGTACAACGGCGTTAGCCCCGCGCGTTTCCAATGTGCTACGGGGTCAAAAAGCGAAGTGCCGATTCAAGTCGATTTAGACGGGATAACGGCGAAGACGTTGGAGGGCGCCTTGCGAGGCGGCTCCTTGGTCTGGCTTGCAGACAGGAATGGTGTCTACTCGCGGGTGCTAACTGCCCGCCAAATCAAAAAACTGCCCCATCTTGCGAAATTTCTCGTAGCGTGCCACGAGCAATTCGCGAATCGGCTCATTTGACAACGCCACAAGCTGCCGGTCGAGCACTTCGTCCAGTAAACGCGCAGCAGCTTCATGATCCGTGTGCGCGCCACCGTCAGGTTCCGGAACAATTTCATCCACGATTCCAAGATCCTTCAAATCCTTCGCGGTAATCTTCATGGCCGCAGCCGCAGTTTCCGCTTTTGCCGCGTCGCGCCAGATGATGGACGCGCAGCCCTCCGGTGAAATCACCGAGTAGAAGCTGTTCTCAAGGATATTGATTTTGTCGCCGACGGCAATTGCCAGCGCTCCGCCTGAGCCGCCTTCTCCTGTTATGGTCACAATAATTGGCACGGGCAGCCTTGCCATTTCGCGCAGATTTCTGGCAATCGCCTCGCCCTGTCCGCGTTCCTCCGCGTCAATGCCGGGATATGCGCCTTGCGTGTCAACGAAAGTGAGGATCGGCCGCCCAAACTTCGCTGCAAGTTGCATCACTCGCAAAGCTTTCCGGTAACCTTCCGGCTTCGGCTGGCCGAAGTTGCGCGCCAAGCGTTGTTTGGTATCGCGTCCTTTTTGGTGGCCGACTATCGCGACCGGCCGCCCATGGTATTTCGCGAGCCCCGCAACAATGGCTTTGTCGTCTGCGAACCCGCGATCGCCGTGCAGCTCCATAAAGTCAGTAAAAAGATAATTCACAAAGTCCAACGTGTAGGGCCGCTGCTGGTGCCGCGCGATTTGCGCGCGCTGCCAAGGTCCCAGGTGCGTGTAAAACTCCCGGCGCAACTCGGCGACTTGCTGGCGGATGCGTTCCAGCTCCGCGTCCGCATCACCATCGCCAGACAAACGGCGCAATTCTTCGACATCTTTCTCGAGATGCTCGATGACTTTCTGGCGCTCGGCCTGCTGCTTTTCGAGCTTGTCCAGGTTGTCTTTTACTTTCGTTCTCATGCGCCCACCGAAACAACAGCATCACCGCAGGCTTGACGAATCCCTTCTACCAATTCCGCCGAAGGCTTCACACGCTGCTGCGCGTGCATTACGGCCACGGAGCCGTCTGGGCGGCACAACTCGAACACCACCGGGCAATTCCCCGGCGATTCCTCCATCAACTCCGTCAAGCGCTGCATCGCCTGTTCATCCAGTTTCTGCAAATTTAGCCGCACGGGGAATTCGACATTGGCCGGGCGGTCCGCAATGTCCTGAAGCAGCCGCGCTTCTTGCAGCGAAAGGCGCGTTCCGGCTTCTTCCACCTGAACGCGAACTTTCATCAGTAGCGGTTTGCCAGGTTTCAGCATTTGCTCCAGCCGCGCAAAACTTTCGGGGAAGGCCAGCAGTTCCTGGATCCCCGTCATGTCCTGAATCGTAAAAATCGCCCAGCGCGCGCCTTTCCGTGAGCGCATCGGGCGACTGCTCACAATCAACGCCGCGATGGTGATTTCCCTTCCGTTGCGTTGCCCCTCGATCTGGTCCAAAGATATTACTTTTAAATCGGCCAGGCGCGATGCGTATTTTGCCAGCGGATGCCCGGAAACGTAAAACCCCAGCATCGCGTACTCACTGGCCAGGCGCTCTTCCTCGCTCCAGGGCTCAGCTTCCCTCAATTCAAAGGGGATCGGTGCGGGCGCTGCGGCGGCCATGAACAAGCCGTGTTGCCCTGACTCGCGCATTCGCGAAGCACGCTGCAAAGTGGCCAGAGCCTCATCCACGGAGGCAAGCAGTGACTCGCGCGGGCCAAGAGAGTCCAGCGCCCCCGACTTGATCAAGCTTTCAAAGACGCGTTTATTCAGGAAACGCGATTCGATGCGCTCGCAAAAATCGTAGAGCGATTTGATTTCGCCCTGCGCCAGCCGTGATTCGCGAATCGCTTTGGCCGTATTTTCGCCAACGTTCTTGATGGCCGCGAGACCGAACCGGATGGCCTCGCCCACCGGCGTGAAATACAAATCGCTTTCATTTACGTCTGGGGGAAGAATAGAAATGCTCATTCCGCGCGCTTCGTTGATGTACTTTACGACTTTGTCGGTGTTGCCCGCTTCGGAAGTGAGCAGCGCGGCCATGAATTCCACGGGATAATGCGTCTTCAAATAGGCGGTCTGATACGCCAGCAGAGCGTAAGCGCAGGAGTGCGACTTGTTGAAGCCGTAGCCCGCAAATTCCTCCATCAGGTTGAATATTTTCTCGGCTTTTTTCTCCGGGATTTTGTTCGCTGAGCATCCGGCCATGAATTTCGCGCGCTGCGCCGCCATCTCTTCTTTCTTTTTCTTGCCCATCGCGCGTCGCAAAATGTCCGCTTCGCCGAGAGAAAAACTCGCCAGGCGGTTGGCGATTTGCATCACCTGTTCCTGGTACAGGATGACGCCGTAGGTTTCTTCGAGAATGTCCTTCAGCTGCGGCAGTTCGTAAGCGACTTTCGTCTTACCGTGCTTGCGATTGATGAAATCATCGATCATGCCGCCCTGGATCGGGCCGGGTCGGTACAGCGCGTTCAGCGCGGTGAGGTCTTCGATGCGGGTCGGCTGGTAGCGACGCAGAATGTCCCGCATGCCGTGGGACTCAAACTGGAAAATAGCCGTAGTATCGCCGCGGCCGAAGAGTTTGTAAGTTTCCTCGTCATCGAGCGCCAGGTTGTCAATATCAATTTTCACGCCGCGATTTTGCTCCACCATGCGCACGGTGTCGTGCAGAACGGTTAGCGTCGTCAAGCCGAGAAAATCCATCTTCAGCAGGCCCACGCGCTCCAGCGCGTTCATGTCATATTGCGTGGTGATTTCATCTTTGTTCGATTTGTAAAGAGGGACGACCTCGGTGAGCGGCCGTGGCGAAATCACAACGCCCGCCGCATGTGTCGAAGCGTGACGCGATAATCCTTCTAGCCGCAGCGCGACGGCCATCAGTTCCTTCAAGGTTTCATCGGAGTTGACAGCTGCTTTTAGTTGAGGCGCTTCTTCCAGTGCGGTTTCCAGTTCTATGCCCAATGTGTTGGGAATCAGCTTCGCCAGCCGGTCCACTTCGCCATAAGGAATGTTCATCGCGCGGCCGACGTCTTTCACCGCCGCCTTAGCCGCCATCGTTCCAAACGTAATGATCTGCGCTACGTTTTGGCGGCCGTACTTTTGGGTCACGTAGTCAATCAATTCGCCGCGCCGCCGCATACAAAAGTCAATGTCAATATCCGGCATGGACACGCGCTCGGGATTCAGGAAGCGCTCGAAGAGCAGGTTGTATTGGAGTGGGTCCACGTCCGTAATGCGCAGCGCGTAACTCACCAGGCTGCCTGCTGCCGACCCGCGCCCGGGACCAACAGGCACTCCTTGTGCGCGCGCATAATGAATGAAATCCCAAACGATCAAGAAGTAGCCTTCATAGCGCATCTTCTTAATCATCTCGATCTCTGCGGTCAGCCGGCGCTCGTACTCCGAAAGGGGATTCCGCAAAAAGCCTTCTTTGGCTAGCCGTTCCAAATGCGGAGCGCGCGTTGCGAAGCCCTCCCGCACCACTTTTTCGAAATAGCTCGCGGAGTCGTATCCCTTCGGAACTTGGAATTCGGGAAACGGATTCGAGATGCGCTCGATTTTTACGTTGCAGCGCGAGGCGATGTCCACCGTGCGACTCAGCACGTCGGGAATCTCGCAAAAAATCTTGGCCATTTCTGCGGCGCTCTTGAAATAAAACTGGTCGGTCGCGAATTTCATGCGGTTCGCATCGCCCATAGTTTTCCCCGTCTGGATGCAAAGCAGAACTTCCTGGGCGTGTGCGTCTTCATGATGCAGGTAATGGCAATCGTTCGTGGCAACCAGCGGGATACCCGTTTCCTTCGAGAGACGAACCAATTCCGCGTTCACACGCTTCTCGATGTCGAGGCCTTGGTCCTGAATCTCGAGGAAAAAATTGCTTTTCCCAAAAATGTCGCGCAACCGATAGGCGTTCTCGCGCGCTTGTTCATACTTCTGCTCCACCACGGCTTCGGTAACCACGCCGCGAAGGCAGGCGGAAAGCGCAATCAATCCTTTGCTGTGTTTCGCGAGCAACTCATAGTCAATGCGTGGCTTGTAATAAAAACCCTCGAGGAAACCCGCGGAAACTAGCTTGACCAAATTGTGGTAGCCCTCAGGTGTTTCGCAGAGAAGCACCAGGTGGTTGGTGCCTCGCATTCCAGGCTCAAGTTCTGTTTTCTCCGGCCCGCCGTTGCCGTTCGTTTTGTCGCCGCGGTCGTGGCGGCTACCCTTGGCGACGTAGACCTCGCAACCGATGATGGGCTTTACGTCCCGCTTGCTCGCTTCGTAGAAGAAATTCGCTGCTGCGAAGAGATTGCCGTGATCCGTGATAGCCACCGCGGGCATCTTTTGCCGCGAGGCCTCGTCGAGTAGTTCAGACGTTTCGCAAGCCCCGTCGAGCAGGCTGTAATCCGTGTGTACGTGCAGATGTACGAACTGCGGTTGCCCCATAGGACGATTCTAAAGCTCCCCCGAGAGATTTGCATTACGCAATGTGAGTTTCCCACAGGCTCGCAAAACCAGGATCTGCGAAAGTGTTTCCTCAGCGATGATGTTTCCTTTTGGCGGGGCTCGCGTGCCGGGCGTGAGCTTTTGGCGCTGCGTGCCTGACCACGGGTCTCCCAGGTCCCGCCTTTGCCTTTGCATCGTGCTTCGTTTCCGACTTCGCTGCAGCCTGCTTGTGTCCCGCAGAGGTCCCTGTTGCGGCATGCGCCTTGGCGGCGCTCTTTGGCGGTTTCTTTTCTTTCTTTTTTGGCGGTTCTTTGATTCCGCTCAGCTTGCGGAGGATTTTCTCACGTTCCTCCGGTGTCTTGCCGCGTCCAGTAAGCTGCATAGCGAAGACTTGCTCGACAATCTGATCGAACTTCGGCCCTCGGGCCATTCCCAGCGCTTCCAATTCATTCCCCACCTGCGTCAATCCGGCACGAATGGGCCGCCATTTGTGCAGGTACGCGCGAATCTTGGAGAGTGCGCCGCTGTTGTTAGACTCGGCAAGCAAATAGGCCATCTGTTCCTGGGGAAACTTCTCCAGAAAGTGGTAAGCATCGATCGGGGCCTGCATCTTTTTCCCGGCCAGCTCTTTTTGAGCCGCGAACGCCTTTTCTTCAAACGTCTGAATGGTTTCAAGCTCCGCAGCACGAAAACCCGCTTTCGAGAGTACGCTCGATAGTTCGCGATCCTTCAGCCGACCCAGGATAGCCAGTAGCATCGGCGTTGCGAGGCGCGGACGGAATCCCGCAGTAAACAAATCCTCGCGCACCTTCACCAGCCGGTTGATCGCGTCATAATCCGGATGCTTCTTCGCGAGGACCGGGCTGACCACCTCCAGCAATCTAGCTTCTTCCCAGGCCTTGAGCACAACTTGCGGCCGCTCTTCGCGCGCCACGGCCTGGAGTTCGCTGCCCGCGTCCTCCGGCTCGATGGAGTGCTGCAAGCCGCGCTCAATGGCCAAGTCGAACCACTCCTGCGTACGTTGCTCGACTTTGAACCCCATGCGCGCCGCAAAGCGAAGCAGGCGCAACAAGCGTACCGGCTGGTTCGTGAAACTGTGGATGCTCAGCGCGCGCACTTCCGCGCGTTCGATGTCGGACAGGCCGTTCGTGGGGTCCAGCAGCAAGCCACGAGAGGCGGGATTCAGCGAAATGGCAATGGCGTTCAGCGAAAAATCGCGCCGCCGCAAATCTTCCATGATTGTCGACCAGCGGATTTCCGGACGTGTTCCCGGACGCACGTAATAGTCATCGCGCGCCGCGGAAATGCTTCCTTCGCAATCGCCGGCAAACAAGACTTCGACGTGGCGGTATTTCTCGTCTTCGAGGAGAACTTTCGCGCCGCCCTTCTCAAGTTCGCGGGCGATGCGAGACGGATTCCCTTCCACGGTAAAGTCCAGGTCGCGCAGAGACGCCCCGGTGATCAAATCGCGCACGGTCCCGCCTGTCAGGTAAACGTTGAATCCCAGCGCTGCGGAGAGTTCCTGCACACGCATCATCGCTGCCCGCTGCTCGGGTGAGAGCCGGCTTTCCAGCAAAAACATGTAATCAGGCATTGCGCTCCTTCTGCTTCAGGGTGTCCGCGTTCGAGGCCACGGAGCCACCCGCAATGAGCCCCTTCGAACCGCCGCGTTATGCACGCGGGTGATGCGCTTTGTAAATCTGTTTCAACCGCTCTTCCACGACGTGCGTGTAAATTTGCGTCGTGGAAATATCCGCATGGCCCAGCATGAGTTGCACCGACCGCAGGTCCGCGCCCCGCTCCAGCAAGTGCGTGGCAAAACTGTGCCGCAGCATGTGCGGCGTAAGGGCGACACGCAATCCGGCGCGTCGACCGTAGGAGGACAGGATTTTCCACACCCCAACACGGCTAAGGGCACCGCCGCGGCGGTTCACGAAAAGCGTTGGGCTGTTCGTTGCCTTACCGAGCAACTTCGGACGCGCGTCGCGAAGATAGCGTTCCACCATGCCCAGGGCTTTTTTCCCAATGGGCACGATGCGCTCCTTATCTCCTTTGCCGATGCAGCGCACACAACCTACTTTGGTGTCCAGATCGCTGACGCGCAAGCCGACCAGCTCCGAGACGCGCAAGCCTGCTGAATACAACACTTCCAGCATGGCCCGGTCGCGCAGGCCGAATGGCGTTTTCGCGTCTGGCTGAGCCAGCAAACGTTCCACTTCCTCCAGCCGCAAATACCCGGGCAAGGAGCGCCGGATCTTAGGTGATTCAAGGTTCACGGAAGGATCCGTGGGAATCAGCTCCTGAATCTGGGCAAAGCGAAAAAAACTTCGCAGGGACACCAGGTGTCGGGCCACGCTTTTACTTTCAAGCCGCTGACGGTAGAGTCCCGCCAAAAAATCCACTAAGTCGTCTCGGCTGACCGCCTCCAAGGAGAGCTTGCGCTTTTGTGTAAACTCACTGAATTTCAGCAAATCTCTCCGGTATGCTGAGACGGTGTTCGCGGATAGCCCTTTTTCGACCCGGATGTGGGTCAAAAACGACGAAATGGCAGGAGCTACTTCCATCAGGCCTCCGCGAAGCCACCTTCGCCGCCGGCACCGCGGCGACGAACCGCAATTCCGTAGACTTCTTCAATCTCATGGCAGCGGAAAATCCACGCCAGCGCAAGGTATAAAACTGTGGCGCCACTAATTAAGCCAGCAAACACAAGCAACTGAACGAGAAAACGGGCGTGGATTGTGAACGCCGTGTAGTGATTTCCGAACCAGCAAGCTACTCCCATGATGCCAGCGCATAATGAAATCTTTGCAAAAGAACGGAAGACGTCCATCATCCCCATCGAGCCGTAACGCAACCGGAAAATAATGAGCAGCGCAAAGAAGTCGAAGAACGTCGCCAGCGCAGTGGCCAGTGCGGGCCCGCCGTTTTGCACTCGATTGAAGAAAACCTGGAGGAAAAGAATGTTCAAGATGATGTTGAGGACCAGAGAAATGGAAGCGACGACGACCGGCGTTTTCGTGTCCTTTGCAGAATAGAACGCCGGAACAACCAGTTTCACCGTCGCCAGTGCCGGCAAGCCGATGGCGTAATAAAGCAGCGCGCGTGCAGTCAACCGCGTGGACGATGCGATGAATTGCCCGTGTTGAAACAGCACGCGAATAATGGGCTCGCGCAAGACCATCAAGCCCAGGGCTGCCGGAATCGTAATGAACGCGACGAGGCGAATCGAAAAGGACAGCGTTTTCTTCAGCGATTCGTAATCCTTTACCGCTGCCTGGTGCGACATCATCGGAAGAATCGCCGTAGCCACGGCGATCGCGTATCCGCCTAGCACCAACTCCATCACGCGGTCTGCGACATAAAGCGCCGCAAGGCTCCCGGCAGGCATTTTCGCTGCGGTGGCAAATTTCGTATCAATCAAAAGATTGATTTGGCCAATACCAATTCCGAAAAGGCGCGGCAGCATCAAGCGTGCCACTTCGCGAATGGCGGGATGCGAAAACGAGATCCCGAAGGTGAAGTCCATTCCCTTCCGCACCAAGGTGGGAACCTGAATCAGAAACTGCAGAACCCCACCGACAAGAACTCCGACTGCCAAGGACGTAGCCGCATTTTTGAAGTGATGCCAGACGATTCCCACTGAGAAGAGGATCGTGGCGATGTTCAGCATCACCGGCGTGGCAGCGGGCAAGCCAAAGATATGGAAGCAGTTAAGGATTCCCATGGCTAACGCCGCCAGAGCGATGAAAAACAAATACGGAAAGATAATGCGATTCAAGGCTACCGCTTCGTCGCGAGCCACGTTCGCGCCAGAAAACAGTTGCACCACTGCAGGCGAGAACACCATCCCCAGGATGCTAATAACAGCCGCAACCAAGGCCAGCGTCCAGAACAAGCGGTTGGCGAAGTCCCAGACTGCCTCCCTGCTTTTCTCCTGCATGTACCCCGAAAAGACCGGGATGAACGAGGCGGTCATCGAGCCTTCGGCGACTAATCTGCGAAACAGGTTTGGAATGCGGTACGCTAGGACGTAAGCGTCGGCGGAAAGCGTGGTTCCCAGAAGCAAAGTGATGCGCTGGTCACGCACGTAGCCGAGGACGCGGCTTACGACGGTGACCAAAGAGATGATCGAGGCCGATTTTAAGATATGCTTTTTATCGGTCAAACCGCGGCGCTCCGGCGACCCCTAACCCTAATGAAAACAACAACTTGACAGGAAAAGCGTGCTTAACATAACATACATTCGCCTGATTGGCAAATTTGTGACTTTCCAACCTTGGATTTGCCGGTCTTGAAAACGAAAGTCCCAGCCTCGACGCACAAGAAAGTCGTTCTTGTGCTCGCCGACAGGAAATCCCTGCGCGGATATCTTAATCCTGCGCGCCTCGGCCAACTCGACCCCATCGATGTGCTCACCCCTGACGGGGAGCATGTGCAATTGCCTGTCGCGAAGGTCCGCTCCATTTATTTTGTGCGCGAGTTTTCCGATGAGTTCGAGCCGCAGCGCAAATCGTTCCTAAGTCGCCCAAAGCTCAATGGTTTGTGGGTGAAGCTGCGATTCCATGATGGAGAAACGCTCGAGGGTGTCATTCCCAATGACCTGTTATCGCTGCTCGACAATGGTTTGCAAATCACGCCTCCGGACCTGAACTCTTCCACCGACCGCATCTTCGTGCCGCGCGCGGCGCTGGCGGAGGTCACTGTGCTCGGGGTCGTGGGCATCGCTCGCCGCAAGCCCGCCGCCGCTGCCGCGGCCGCCGCTCAGCCACGTCTTTTCAACGAATAAGTCATCGCTTGCCGAGCTGGGCATTAGCTTTTAATCGCTTTAGACTCTTGAACCTTGAACTCTTGAACTTCTTCCTGCCCTCCGTGCCTTTGCGGACTCTGCGCCTCTGCGTTATCTTTGTTCTTTCCCTTAAACTCCTGAAATCTAAATTCTTTAGCTTTTTCCTTGTCTTGAGGAGCCTTCTTTATGAAACTCTCTGAACTTGCGCAAAGGCTGAATTGTCGCTTCGAAGGGCCGCCGGAACTGGAAATTTCCGGCGTCGCCGGGATGGAGCACGCCGAACCGGGCCAGCTTACCTTTCTTGCTAACCGAAAATACTTCGCACTGCTCAAGACGACCCGTGCCTCCGCGATCCTGCTGGAACAAGGCGTGGCAATCGAACGCGACAAATCACAGCCGCCACTCGCCGCTTTGCGTTCCTCCAACCCTTACCTCGCGTTTGCCTATGCCCTTGAACTCTTCTACAACGCGCCAAGTTACCCTCCTGGAATTCACTCCACGGCCATCATCGCGAAGACCGCCAAAATCGGCGAAGGCGCGCACATCGGGCCATACTGCTATGTCGATGACGATGCTGAGATCGGTCGGAACGCGGTTCTGCACAGTTTTGTTACGGTCTATCGAGGTGCTCGGGTCGGCGACGATTTTTTCGCCCATGCGCACGCGGTCGTCCGCGAATTCTGCCGCATTGGCAATCGCGTGATCTTGCAAAACGGCGTCATCATCGGCGGCGATGGCTTGGGTTTCGCCAAGCAAAAGGACGGCAGTTGGTACAAGATGGTGCAATCCGGCCCCGCGGTGCTTGAGGATGACGTCGAGGTGCAGTCGAACGCCTGCGTGGACCGCGCGACCGTTGGTGAAACTCGAATCGGACGAGGTACCAAGCTCGACGATCTCGTGCTGGTCGGCCATGCCTCACAGGTAGGCTCGAACACGATGCTCTGCGGCCAGGTCGGCCTGGCAGGGTCGACCAGAATCGGGGACAACTGCATTCTAGCTGGCCAAGTGGGAACGGCTGGCCACCTTACCGTGGGAGACGGCACGGTCATTACCGCGCAGAGCGGCGTGCCCAGCGACGTACCGGCGCAAGCGTTCTATTCCGGTTATCCAGCGGTCGAAAACCGGCAATGGCTCAAGATGATGGCCGCGCTGAATCAGCTTCCTGAATTGCAGAAGCGCGTCCGTGAACTCGAATCGCAAGTCGAGCGGCTGAAACAGCGTTGATACGCCTGTTTGTCTTGCGGCACAGCTAAGCCGCTCCAGGGAAACCAATCGGTTTCTGGTCCGGTGGCAGCGCGGCGGCCATCAAATCGTGCACGACTTTGTTCAGAATGTCCCGCTCCTCGAACGTGTATTTCGAGGCGTCAATCGGTTCCAGAAACTCCACCACGATTTCCCCTGGGTGGATCACCAGCGACTGTTTCTCCATAATGCGGTGCGCGCCGGAACAAGCCATCGGTACGATGGGCACGCCCGCTTTGATAGCCATGACCACCGCGCCTTTCTTGAATTCTTGCAGACGGCCATCCGGGCTGCGCGTTCCTTCCGGGTAAATCAAAAACGATTGCCCCGCCTTCATCGCTTCCGTGGCTTTCTCCACGCTGGCAATAGCCGACTCGCGGGCGCTGCGGTCGACTGGAATGAACCGCGCCGCCTGGAATGCCTGACCCACAATCGGCCACTTGAACAGCGATTCCTTTAACAGGATTGCCACGCGGCGCGGAATCGCTCCCACAATTGCCGGCGCATCCGCTGAGCTCGTATGATTCGCAGCAAAAAGGCAAACGCCCGTGGGAATGCGCTCGATGCCTTTCACGCGCACGCGCACACCAATCGCTCGGACGAAGAACATCACTCCTTTGATTCCTGCCCCGTACAGTGGATCAGGATCCTTCGTAATCACCGTGTAGAGGATTACGGGTGGACCGACCAGCAGGATATACAGGGACAAAAAGATCGCGATGAAGAGCGTGCGGAACATAGCCAGGCAAGACTTTCTCCAATCATGCGCGCTAGGTCAAGCGCCTGCAGCAATGGCTTGCAGCCTAACGCCGGTTGCCGGAAGCCGTCTCACCCCGCAACAAACCTTCCCGGATATGGCGGGCTTTTTCGCTAGCCTCCGAATCTTCAAAGACGGCGTAAACGGTTTCTTTCATCTCCCCGAGAGGGAATTCCAACGAAATCTCTTTCTCGTCTCGGCGGACCTTTAGCCTCAGGACGTCTTCTGGTTTTTGCTCATAGACCCAGCGCCCAATACGACGCGGCACTTCCCCGCCGTTCCACGTAAGGATCAGGTCGCCAACACGCAGTCCAGCTTGTGCAGCAGGCGCCTCAGGATCCAGAGATCTCACCATGAATGCGCCGCTGGGATCCCGTTCCACCGTAAAACCGAGCGTGGCTCGCCGCTGCTCAGTGGCTTGCAATTTCAGTCCCGCGAGGCCCAGGATTTGTTCGTACGGAAAAGGCTCGGTCCCCGCAACGTACTTCTGAAAAAAGTCTTCGAACGAACCACCTGCAACTTTTTCAGCTTCCAGGCGCACGTCCAGACTGTCTCGATAAAACTTTCCTTGCCTGGCAAAATCCTGGTTCATGCTGCGAAGCACGTCGTCCAGGCTCTTGGCGTTGTTCGTGCGGTCGCGGATCAGAATGTCCAACAAATCTCCCAGCACTTGCCCCTTGGTGTAATACGAGACGCTGAATTCCCGCTGATTGTAGAGGGGATATTTTTCGAGCCAAGTGTCGAGGCTCGATTGTTCAGCGCTTTGCCATCGATTCGCCGGACGATTTTCAAGTTCGGTAATCTGCTCGCTCAAGTCGTCATAGAAACGGTCTTTGTTCCAGAGCCCGCTGCGCACCAGCGTGTATGCCCCGTAGGTGCTGGTCACGCCTTCGGCGAACCACAGGGCTCGCGTGTACTGTTCCTTGGTGTAGTCCACAGGTTCGAGTGTTGCAGGCCGGATGCGCTTCACGTTCCACAAGTGAAAGAACTCATGCGCGGCCACGCCGGCGAGATATTCATCCGACGACACGCCAATGGCCGTCGAATACGAATGCTCCATGCCTCCGCCGCCTGCGCCCTTCCCAATGTGCAGAAGGAACGTGTAGTGATCGAACGGAGCTCCGTCCATGAGCTTGATTTCGTACTCGCAGATCCGCTTCAAATCTTCTTCGATGAGCTTCCGTCTCCATTTGTCGCCGTGAACAACTGCCGTTATGCGAGGCGACACGCCGGGCAAATCGAATTCTTGAAAATTACCAATCTCGATGGGTCCGTCTGCAAGGGCATCGAAAGTCGGCGCCTTAAAAAAGAATGTGCGAGCGCCGCCCGCAGAGTCAATTCCAGCAAAGGAAGCAGTTCCTGGCCGCCAATTCTCTGGTGGATTTGGAATATTCAGCTTCACATCTTCGGAACGCCGCTCTGGAATATAAAACAAAATCATCGCAGGATTGATGAACGCATGCTCGCCGTTGAGCTGTGTCCCGAATGGTCCGACTTCATCCCAATACGTTGCGTAGTGGACCGTGATCGTGCCGCTCCCTTGGATTCGCCACGTTTGCTTGTCCACTTTTTCGATGGGCGCCTTTTCCTGGCCTACAAAAGCTTCGACTTGTTGGACGTGCGCGCTGAAATCGCGAATCTGATACAGCGCATTCCACGCGGCCATTTGTACGGTGACCTCGCCCTTTACGTCAGGAATCGTCATCGTCACGTGGAACAAATGCTGTTCGGGATGTTCGAGCGAGACTTCATATCGGATCGTGGCTCTACTGGCAGCGGTGAATGTCAGCAGCGCCAAAAGATGAAACAGTAAGGGAAGGCGGAAGCGTCTCCGCGAGGAAGGAAAGCTCACCGGGCTTTGGCCTCGCTGGGAATTTCGCCCGCCGAACTGAACTTTTTCAGGAGCTTTTCGCACAAGCCATCGAAACTGCCGTTAGACATGATGAGCAGCACGTCCCCTGATTCGGCAGCGCCAGCCAGATGCTCCGCAATAGCATCTGCATTTGGAAACACCAGGGCATCTTTTCCAAGCTTGCGAACTTCCGCAGCAACTGCTTCAGGGTCCATGCGATTGTCGTCGCCTAATTGCTGCGGGCGATAAACTCCGCCGAGAATGACGCGATCACCCAGCGCAAGCGCCTTCGGCAAAGCTTCCTGAAACACTTTGCGCCGCATGGAATTGGAGCGCGGCTCCAGAATCGCCCACAGCCGCCGCCCGGGCCAGCGCGCACGCGCCGCCTCGATCGTGGCTTTCACCGCCGTGGGATGATGCGCAAAATCGTCGACAATCAATACGCCACCCATTTCGTCCTTCACATCCATACGCCGCTTCACGCTACGAAACGTCGCAAGCGCTTCCGCAACCTGCCTCGCGCTGATGCCGCGCCCGTGAGCGACGGCCATCGCCGCCATCGCGTTGAGTGCGTTGTGCTTACCTGTGGCTGTCAGCCAAAATTCCCCGAACAATTTTCCGCGATGCTCCACGCGAAAGCGCATCCGTTCGTCTTCGACAACGAATTCCTTGGCCACCCAATCATTTTCGGAGCTAAATCCATACGTTTCGACGGGACAAAAGGCTTTCTCTGCCGCACGCCGAAGTGCGGGTCCTGATTCCGCCGTGTCGCCCCAAATGACCACTTTCCCACGGCGCGGCACAAGATTCACCAGTCGCCGAAACGCCAATTGGTACGTCTCAAAATCCGGGTAAATGTCCGCGTGATCGTATTCCAGCGACGTCACAATCAAATCATCGGGATGATAATGAAAAAACTTCGGTCCGCGGTCCCAGAAAGCCGTTTCATACTCGTCGCCTTCAAGGATAAATTCTTCACCGCCACCAAGCCCGTAGCTCTTTCCGAAATTTTCCGCAACGCCGCCTACCAAAAAGTTTGGCTGCTTCCCCGCCGTGTGGAAAATCCACGCGAGCATCGCGGTCGTCGTAGTCTTGCCATGCGTTCCGCTCACGACAATCGAGTGCTTTCCGGGCAGAAACACTTCTTCCAGTATCTCGGGAAGCGAGCGATACGGAATTCGCCGGTCCAACACCTCTTCAAGCTCCAGATTCCCTCGCGCGATGACGTTTCCAATCACGGCCAGATCGGGCGCCGGTTGCAAATGGGCCGCGTCGAACGAGTGATGAAACGAAATGCCCAAGCTTTCGAGCAATGTCGACGCTGGCGGATAAACCCCTGAATCCGAGCCCGTCACGCGAAAACCGCGCTCGCGCAACATTCCAGCCAGCGGCGCCATCGCCGAGCCGCCGATTCCAATCACATGTGCATGCTTCGTTGCTGTCACACCGTCACCGCCGGTTCCAGAAAATCCAATGTTCCGTCGCCCTCCGCATCCAGCCGCGCCTTGATTCCGAGTGGGACAGTCAACATGGGCCGTGTCGTGTGTCCCACCGGCGCGCCGTAGATGATAGGAATCCCCAATGGCCGCAAGATACGCGCGCAAACTTCTTTCACCGTTGGGGCGCCCGCCACGATTGGTGGGCTGTCCGGAAATTCTCCGAGCACAATTCCTTTCACGCCTTCAAACTTTCCCGCCTGCTTCAAGTGCATAAGTATGCGATCCACCTGGTACGGCTTCATTCCGCGATCCTCCAGAATGAGAATCGAATCCTTGGTATCCAATTCCCATGGAGTTCCAATTGTCGCTTCAACCAAGGTCATCGCTCCGCCCAAAACTCTTCCTATCGTCTGGCCCGCCAGCACGGCCTCCCCTTTTAGACGCAACTTCCAACCAGCTTCTGCCTTGCTTATTGCCTGCAAGAACGAATTCTCATCATAGCCTTTTGTCGCTCCTGCGCCCGCGTTGATTCCCGCTGCCACCATCGGTCCGTAAAAAGTCACCCAGCCGCATTTTTGCCACAGATAAATTTGCAGCGTGGTCAGGTCGCTGAATCCGATCACGCTCTTGGCTTTTCCCATGTTCTTGTCGAGCTCAAATTCCAACAAATAATTCGATCCGTAGCCTCCGCGCAGCGCCACTAGACCATCGATTTCCTCCGATTGAATGCCAGAAACAAATCCGTTCATGCGGTCCAGCACCGGCCCGGCAAAATAACCTTCCGACTTGCTGTCTTGATTTGCGACGACTTGAAAACCTTGGCGCTTCAGTTCGGCGAGCCCGGCAATCATTTCTACGGAATCTGCCGGCGAAGCTGGTGCAAATACCGCCAGCCGGGAGCCCGATTTCAGAGCCTTTGGTTTTCGAGGAGTCCCGTTGCCCACCCTCATTCGCGATTACCCTCGACCGGCATCACTTCCGTAACCACTCCCTGGCGGTTGAGCTGCGAAACAATCTTCTCCTGCTGGCTGTGGCTGACCACGGATTCGAATTCCACTATCGAGTTTCCTCCCACCATGGATACGCGAAAATGCTGCATCGGCGCCTTCATGTGTGCCATCAGTTGCTGTATTTCTGTCGCGACGCTCTCTGCATGGCTGGTCGTGACTCGAAAAGCCATCGGCCGGAACTTCAAATCAAAACGCTGCGCGACCCACCCGAGACATACCAGCCCGAAGAGCACCAGGGCCGTCGAATACGTGGCTATGGCGTAAAGGCCGCCACCGGCGGCCATGCCGATGGCCGCTTCTGCAAAAATTGTGGCTGCGGTAGTCATCCCGACTCTGCCTCCCGCCTCTTTCAGAATTGCTCCCGCACCCAGAAAGCCGACGCCCTGAACGATATTCGAAGCGATGCGCGTGCTCCCGGTATCGCCGAACAGGCGCGCAATCTCTCCCGAGAGAATCGTGAAAAGGGCCGTGGCTAGGCAGACAAAAAGACTCGTGCGCATCCCCGCAGGACGGCGCTTTAAGTCGCGTTCGATGCCGATGATCGCGCCCAGCGCGGCCGCAACCGTCAAGCGCAAAAAGATTTCACGAAGAGAGAGCATGGCTTTGGCGCCCAGCGCCTGTGTGTGATTTTAGCCGCCTACAATCGGAATTGCGTTAATTTTGAAAAGTGACGTGCTCTGGCGTGTATCTCGCTTTGCTTCAAATGCCGCAGCCGCTCCAACCCAAATTTTTCGACAGCGAAGCTCCCCAGCACCGACCCGTAGACCATCGCCCGCCGCAGCGACGCATCACTCTTGTCTTTGCTCCCGGCGAGGTATCCCATGAATCCGCCGGCGAAGCTGTCACCCGCGCCGGTAGGATCGTGCGGCTCCTCCAGGGGAAACGCGGGAACGCAAAATACTCCTTTTTCGTCCACCATCATGGCGCCGTATTCACCGCGCTTGACCACCAGAATGCTAGGGCCCATCTTGAAAATATGCTTCGCCGCGCGCAGCAGGTTGTGCTCGTTCGAAAGCTCGCGGGTCTCTGAATCGTTGATCATCAAAATGTCGACGTGTTTCAACGTTTCGCGCAGCTCCGCGTTGGTACGCTCGATCCAGTAATTCATGGTATCCATCGCCGCGAGCTTTGGCTTTTTCTTTACTTGATCGAGGACGTCCCGCTGGAGGTCCGGTGCGATATTGGCGAGAAATACATATCCCGAGTTGCGGTATTTTTCGGGCAGCCGCGGCTTGAACTCCGCGAACACGTTTAATTCCGTTGCCAGCGTCACGCGCTCGTTCAGATTTTGCGAGTAGCGCCCCGCCCAGAAAAAAGTTTTTCCCCGGGCGCGCTCGAGCCCGTCCAGGTTGATCGTGCGACCATGAAAAACCTGCGCATCCACTTCTGTAAAGTCATCGCCCACGATCCCCACTAGATTCACATGAGTGAAGAAGCTGGCTGCCACGGCAAAATACGTGGCTGCTCCGCCCACGGCACGGTCCACCTTCCCGTATGGGCTCTCCAGAGCATCGAATGCCACCGATCCAACCACTAATAAGGACACATGTCTCTCCTAAGAAGTGTATTTGCCAATGATTGCAGCAAGCCGTTTCTTGGTAGTAGCGGGAACCAGCTTCATGTCGGTAACCAGCGCGTGTTGCAGCGCCGCGCCGCATTTGCACGACCGCGCCGCAGGCATCTCGCGCACTGCCGCCCGCAACACTTTTTGTGCGTTTTCTGCGTTTTGATTCAGCGTCGCGATGATCTGGGCCGCGGTCACGGACTCGTGGTCCGGATGCCAGCAGTCGTGATCCGTAATCATAGCGATGGTCGCATAGCAAATCTCCGCCTCACGCGCCAGCTTGGCTTCGGTAAGGTTGGTCATGCCAATCACGTCAAATCCCAATTGCCGGTTGACTTCCGCTTCCGCCAGCGTCGAAAACTGCGGTCCTTCGATACAGATGTATGTCCCGCGAGGATGCACCTTCACCCCTTCGTGTGCACACGCATCCGCCAACACGCTCGACAATTGTCCGCATGTGGGATGCGCGAACGCTATGTGCGCCACGAGCCCATCTCCAAAGAAAGTCGACGCGCGGTCTTTGGTGCGGTCGAAAAACTGGTCGGGCACGAGAAACTCTCCCGGCCGCAAATCTTCTTTGAGCGACCCCACCGCGCTGACAGAAATAATCCGCTCGACTCCCAGTAGCTTCATCGCAAGGATGTTTGCCCGATAGTTGATTTCGCTCGGCAAAATGCGGTGTCCACGCCCGTGCCGCGCCAGAAACGCCGCCGGCTTTCCTTCCAGTGTTCCAAGCACAATCACATCCGAGGGTTCGCCGAATGGCGTCTTCACGCGAATCTCTCTCGTCTCCGTCAACCCGCTCATCGTGTAGAGCCCGCTTCCACCGATGATGCCGATACTCGCCTGCGCCGCGTCCGCTCTGCCTTTTCCCTTTCCTGCCCGCTTCGTCGCCATGCTTCTCCGCTCCTTAGCTCTCGAGTCCACTGCGCTTCAAGATCTCGTTCACCGCGCCAAATGGATCCTTCTTCCGCTCCGCTACTTCCTTTGCTAGCTCCGTGAGCCGTTTTTCTCCGCCCGCTCCACCTAGCGCGCGTTCAAGCAACCGCGATTCGAGCAGTTCTACGAGGCGCTTTTTCCAATGCTCTACATGCTTGCGCTTTCGCTCGCCACTCGCTTCAAAATGCTTTTCAAATTTCTTTACGGCGGCCGCCAAATCTTCAATCCCCTTGTTTTCTGTCGCCACGGTTCGAATCACCGGCGGATGCCAGCCGTCCCTCGGCATAACCAGCGAAAGCATGGCGAGGAGTTGCTGCTCGAGCCGGTCTGCGCCTTCGCGATCCGCCTTGTTGAGCACAAAAATATCGCCAATCTCCATCAGCCCAGCTTTCATGTTTTGAATGTCATCGCCGAGCCCTGGAACGAGTACTACAATCACGCAGTCCGCCAGCCGCACGATGTCAATCTCGTCCTGCCCCACGCCCACGGTCTCGATGAGCACGTGCTTCTTACCCGCGGCATCCAGCAGCAGAGCAACTTCAGCGGTGGCGCTTGCCAGCCCGCCGAGAAATCCACGCGTAGCCATCGAGCGAATGAACGTGCCCGCATCTCCGGCATGCCCCTGCATGCGAATCCGGTCGCCCAGAATCGCTCCGCCCGAATACGGGCTTGTCGGGTCCACCGCAATCACGCCGACCTGCTCTTGATTTTTACGATGAAACGCCGCCAGCCGGTCCACCAACGTGCTCTTTCCCGTTCCTGGCGCGCCGGTCACACCCGTCAAATACGCTTTGCCGGTATGCGGAAAGAGCAGCCGCAGCAACTCCTCCGCTTCCGGCGCATGATTCTCGATCGCGGTGATCGCGCGCGATATGGCGCGCAAGTCGCCCGCGCGCACTTGTTCGGCCCATTGATCAATGGCCACTGTGGGCACGGTCATTCTTGTCCTATGGAGCTTTTCGGAGAGGCGGAATGCACTCGCCTATTATTTCTTACCAAGGAGCTGTCGCGCAATTACCAGGCGCTGAATCTCGCTGGTGCCTTCGCCAATCGTGCA
>JAWOLO010000559.1:0-3111 GCA_033853375.1 Terriglobia bacterium | reverse complement strand
CTGCGTTCGTTCTTTCCCGGCGATGAATTGAATGTCGTCGACCAGCAGAACGTCCACGGTATGGAATCGCTCGCGGAAGCTAATCATGCGGTCAAAGCGCAGGGAGTTGATTACTTCGATGGTGAATTTCTCTGCGCTGACGTAACTCAGCCGCATCGCCGGGTTGCGCTTCTTGATGGTGTGCCCGATCGCGTGCATCAGGTGGGTCTTACCCATGCCCACGCCGCCGTACAGGAAGAGCGGGTTGTAGGCTTTCGAAGGCTGCTCCGCCACGGCGCGCGATGCCGCGTGCGCAAACTCGTTGGACTTGCCCACCACAAAGGTATCGAACGTGTAGCGCGGGTTCAGCTGGTGGTCGCTGCTCTCAAAATCCAGCTTGGCCTGGCCTGCTTTCGCGGCTGCCGCGGGGGCCGCCTGGACCGGTTCCTCCTCGCTGCATACGTATTGGACCTTTGCATTGGGAGTTCCGAGTTCGTGGAACACCGCCTTGATGATGTCCCCATACGTGCGCGTAAGCACTTGCCGGAAAACGGCGCTGGGAATCTGGATGAAGAGGGTTTCACCCTCAGCCCGGTTCAGCCGTGTCGGCTGGAACCACGTGGTAAAGGTGTTGATGCTCACCCGGGACTTTACGTGTTCCAAAAACTTATCCCAAGAGTTCGTCGTTTCGCGTTCGCGCCCAACTTGCGTAGCTGTCGTCGTCATAGGTATGGACAAAATAAAACCCTGATACCATTTCCACAGATGTGTAAAAGCTGTGGAAAGCAGTTCCACTTTCTAATTCTTCTTCGGATTCCTGCCCGCCCCGGATCCTTATGCCCCTTTGCATCCGGGCGCGCCCTGTTAGGATTTGCGTCGGTTTTGCGGCCTACCCGCTGCCGCTTTTTTGACCGCGCGGGATTGTCTCCGATTGACCTGCGCAGGGCAAGCGAAAAGTGTGCGAAGGTCTGGGAAGTGTTGCACAAGCTCTGCACAAGTTTTCCACAAGTGCAAATTCGTCTCTGCCGCAGACAAGTCTCCATTTTTTCAAGCTATTTCTCGAATGGCTTTTCGCGCGGAGCAACTTTTGCACAGGCCCCTTATCCCTGAGCTGAGGAAAACTCGCTCACTTCGTCTTTTTTTTGTCTGGCCGTTCGAACAGGTAGAGTCCCAAGGGATCGCTTCCAATAATCAACTGATCTTTCTGGACGAGAATTGTGTTGGCTTCCAGGCGCGCCCCTTCCGGCGTATAAATCTTGTACGTCGCCAGCCGGTCCCCCGCTGTATTGAAGTGCAGCAGGTTGTTGCTCAGCGCCATCCAGATCTCCCCGGTCGCGCGGTCCACTCCCAATCCAGTCAGGACGCGCCTGAAGGACGGCGCTTTAGCCTTCTGCTCCTGCCGCTCGATCTCTTTCCGCACGGCCACCGCCGTCGGCATCGCATCGATGGCCGTGTACTGAATGTCCTGTCCTGCATAGCCGAGCCGGTCATATTGCCTCACCGTCGGCTCGGGCAGATACCCGAAGGCATAGTAAAGGTGACCCTGCGCATCGGTGCCCAGCTGTCCGATGTTCAGGAAGCGGTTCAGGTCCGCCCGCTCGGCAATGGGCTCCGGATCGCCGAACTCCCGCACCTCTTTTCCGTTCTTGTCGAAGACCATCACCAGGTGCGGCTCCCGCAGCGTGGCCACTGCGACCTCTTCTTCCGGCATGACGGCTACGGAAATGGGATTCTTCACAGGAAACGAACGAAGCGGCGTGCCGTCGGCAGAAAAAACGCGGATGAGATCGGCGCCGCGGTCCGCCACATAAATCTTGCCCTCGGCATCCACGTCGCAGTCGTCGCCGAATGTAATCAAGCTGTGGTTTGCGGCCGCGCTCCCTGTAGCACTGGGTTCTTCCGTGAGGGAGAGGAGCTGCTTGCCTTTTGTGTCGACGACCACCAGTCCCGGCGACGGCGAAGCCAATACGTAAAGCCGCCCGTCCGCGCCCTGCCGCACCGCTCGTAGCCCGGGACCAATCGCCGGCAAAATCCGCTGCTTGGCGAAGAGGTCGATTTCCTCCGGCTCTTGCGCCCGCGTCGCCGCGCCCCCGCACGCAAGCAGCAGACACACCGCCAAAACAACTTTCAGTTTGGTCCCCATGCTCATTCGTATGAATCCTCAGATTAAGTACAGCCGCGCACAGGTTGCCCTAAGCCACCTCATCAATCCCCTTCACCGCAGCATGGCTCGTCAAGGCACGACTTTAGTCGTGCCGAAGAACGGGCAGAAATTTAGGGGTTTTAGCCCCTGAGGTCATCTATCAGATGGCTTAACGTCCTAATCGATGCAGAAGCGCAGGCGTTCGATCGACCGCGCGCGCAATCGTCCCGCGGCGTTGCGCGGGCCGTCATCATCCGTCTCCACCAGCACGCAATTCATCTGCACGTCGCCGGAGGCGACATCAAACCTGGCGGGCAAGCCATTCAAAAATTTTTTGATGATGCCTTCGCGGTCCATCCCAATCACGCCTCTGTGCGGCCCCGTCATGCCCACGTCGGTGATGTACGCCGTGCCTTGCGGCAAAACGCGTTCGTCGGCCGTGGCCACATGCGTGTGCGTCCCCACCACCGCCGTCACGCGCCCATCGAGATACCAGCCCATCGCGACTTTTTCGCTGGTGGTTTCCGCGTGCATGTCCACCAGCACAAACGCCACATCCGCGGAAATTTTCTCTAGCTCGCTGTCTGCTTTTCGGAACGGATCATCAATCTGCGTCATGAACACGCGGCCTTGCAAATTCAGCACCGCGTACTTCGCGCCATTCTTCGCCGTCCCGACGTACATCCCGCTGCCAGGATTGCCTTCCGGAAAATTCGCCGGGCGCAGCAGCCGCGGTTCGTGCGGCATGTACTCCAGGATTTCTTTGCGGTCCCAGCTATGATTCCCGCCGCTGATGACGTCGATCCCCAAGTTCAGCAACTCTTGCGCCAGTCGCGGCGTGATCCCGAATCCCGACGCCGCGTTCTCGCCGTTGGCGATCACCAGGTCGATCTGCCGTTGCGACACGACATCGGCCAGGCGGTCATGAACGATCAGCCGGCCCGGCGCTCCGACAATGTCTCCCACAAACAGTACGCGCATGAAGAAGT
>JAWOLO010000558.1:0-14586 GCA_033853375.1 Terriglobia bacterium | reverse complement strand
CGATATTTTCTTGCGTGTTCGAGGGAAGAATGATCATCCCGCCTTCTTTGCGATAGCGCAGAAACGAGTCACGCGTCAGGTGCTCACCGGTCGCGGGCCAAAGCATCGAAGCAAAATAGCTATCCGGTTCGTTCTCTTTGTGGTCAAGAAACGCCGCTTGAATGCTCGTCATCCCCATCGTGTAGGGATAAGCCTCGGTAGTCACGTCCATCCCGTGCGAGCGGGCCTCGGCGATCATCTGAAGTTCGTAGACTACGTCCGGGCCTCCTGTACTTTGGATGTGCACGATGTGCAGCGGCGCGCCGCTGGTCGCGGCTGCTGCGATAGCCTCTTCGAAGCCACTGAAATTCCCTGCCGGCGCTCCTAGCCTTGGGGCCCCGGCGCGGATGTGGATGTGACACGACGAATGATATTTCGCAGCCATGCGAAAAACCTGCACAATCTCCCAACTGGTCGCTGCTTCCGTGTAAGCGGGCCCAACGCCGACCGCGAGCGCACCGCGCTGGAGGCCTTTCTCGAGAAGCGACATAATTTGTTGCATTTCTTCCGGCGTTGCCTCGCGGTGAGCGGCATCACCACTGGGCAGAAGTTGGCCTGGATCGTGCATCACCTCCATGCGCGCCGGAATATGACCGACGCTTGCGCCATAGTTGATGAGCGCTTTGCCCTCCCGCTCGCCGTACCATCCGTCGATGTCGGCCACGCCAACTTCCAATTCCAACGCCGTTGTCACGCCATCGTGCGCCTTCGCCGCATAATTCTCCGCGTCCTGACCATGCTGGTGAAGGTCAATGAAGCCGGGCGCGACCACGAGCCCCTTCGCGTCAATGGTTTGCTTCCCTTTCAAAGCGATGCTGCTAATCGTGCGGATTTTTCCTCCGCTGATTCCCACGCTTCGGACAGCATCCAATCCAGATTCAGGATCCATCACCCGCCCGTTTACAATCACGACGTCGTACGCCGAGCCCTGCGCAAGAAGCGGCCTCGCTCCCGCCAGCCAGTAGGAAAGCACCAGAGCAGCTGCAGCCGCGAACATGAATTTGCCAATGCTTCCTGTGCACCTCTCGGCCATCGTTCTTTCCCGTCCTTTCCAATTCAAGCCGCCAAGTTTCTTCGCGTCACGCCAACGTGTCAAATGGTTTTCCATTCGAATCGCCCCATGTCAGCACGGGGCTTACCCGCCAATCGCTTGCAAGGCTTGGACTTAAGGCGTGCGGCGCGTCCAGACAGGCACCATGTACTTGTCCGACAAAGCTTAAAGTCTTACTTGAACTGTGCCTCCAAAGCATTGAATTCAGGGACGATGCGTCGCTACGGAAAAGGAAAACCCGGGTCGCTGGGGGGAGCGACCCGGGCGGGGGTACTGCCGAGGGGGGCCGGAGGAAACTTGTTCTTTTTTGTAGCGGCGGCCTGCCTGCTGCAGCTTGCCTGCTGCAAGCAGGGCAGGGTTTATCCCGCCAGCCTGTTTTAATTCACGTGATTCACCGCCAGCATGCAAATCTGGCGCAATTCTTCATACGTGAAATAGGTCTCCTCTTCCTGGCCGGAGACTTCTTTGTGGCCGAAGCCTGATTCGCTCGAGATGCGATTCAGTTCCTGCTCAGAAAGACCAAGCAGCACCGCTGCTCGCCGCCGGGTCACGTACTTCAGTTCTTGTGTCTTCATGTCTTCGGACCTCACGAAGGTAGAAGGACCATGGCGTCCTCTTCCACTGCCAGGATCATGGTCTTGTAAATATCAACGTCCCAACCTTCACCAATTCGCATCCGAACCGTGTCGCTTCCGTCTTTCAGAAGCTTCCCTCGCAGCGGCACTTTGATATCGCCCAATGCCACCTGAAGAACGACTGGATGCCCAACCCAAGCCTTGAACGCGCTTTCCATTCTTTCGACCCCACAGAACTTCAGCGTGACGGGAAGAGAATCGCGCAGAGAATTGCGGCCCACAATGGTACAGAGAGGGTACGGGACTAGTAAGTTCGTACTGTTTCAACGTGGTTGCACAAACTAAAAAGAGGTTCTGCGAAAGTACGTTCGTACCGTGCCAAGGGAACGCCTTGGCCATAGCTCGAAACGTTTGGCGCTGGCATCTTGTAGAAATGAAGCAGCACTCCAATTCTGCACAGAAGGAGTTGCACGTCGGTACAGGGATACCGGCCGCCCGGACAGGCGTCGGGCTGGCCCTGGGCGGAGGCTTTTCCCGCGGATTTGCGCACCTTGGCGTCCTCAAAGTCTTGCAGGAACATCACATAAGCGTCTCTCACATTGCGGGCAGCAGCGTGGGAAGCATCCTTGGCGCGGCCTACGCCAGCGGCGCACCGCTCGAACGCATCATCGACGCCTGCCGAACGCTGCGCCTTCGCCATATCGCTCGCTGGCGCGTCTCGCGGCTAGGTCTCGCCAGCAACCAACGTCTTGGAGATCTCATGGAGCGCGTGTTCGGTTCTCGTCAATTTGAAGATTTGCAGATTCCGCTGGCGGTCGTAGCAACGGATTTGTCTACCGGTGAGCCGGTGGTTTTTACGCAGGGCAATCTTGTCGACGCCATCCGAGCGAGCTGTGCGTTTCCCGGGTTGTTCGAGCCCGTCGAGATTGGTACGCGGTGCCTGGCGGATGGCGGTCTTGTCGCGCCTGTTCCAACGCGGGCCACACGCACCTTGGGTGCAAAAACGGTGATTGGGGTTTCCGTTGGCATGCAAGACGGCCATCGCGGCGCTCCGACAAACATTTTCCAAGTGGTGAGCCGGGCGGTTAGCGCGGCGCAAAAGCATCAACTCGAAGTTTGGGAGCGCCACGCCGATCTGGTGCTTCGCCCCGACGTGCAATCGCTCGCCTGGGATGATTTCTCCCGTGCCGATGAGGCGATTGAAGCGGGAGCCACAGTCGCCCGCCAAGCTTTACCTCGCATTGAGAAGTTGCTCGAACAGAGTGTTGAAGCGGAAATCCCCCTAGAGGCTCGAATGTTCCTGGAACAGAGAAGTGATATGGAGCTGACGGAGGTGCACCCATGATTCGTCCCGGCATACTGCTGGCAGCTTTTGGCAGTCTAATCTTCTTGTGGCACGAATGCGGGCAGGACTCGGGCGTTTTCTGCTACCGTATAGGGTTGGGTGCCGTGACGGGACTGCGCGCACGCAGGTTTGCGCTTGTGCCCTCTTCGGCATCAGCCCATTTTTCTGCATCGAGGAACAGGTCTGAGTGCTTGACGCCATCGTTCACTTCTTCCACGCGCTTTTTAACCCCGACGGACTTCGAGAATTAATCCGCGCCGGCGGATCCCCCCTCATCTGCACAATTGTTTTCGTGGAAACCGGATTTTTCGTCGGCTTCTTTCTTCCGGGAGATTCCTTGCTCGTCACTGCGGGTATTCTCTCTGCGGGGGGCGTAATTCCGCTGAAGTTGCTCCTCCTCCCGGTCATGTTGTGCGCCATCTTCGGCGACCAGATCGGTTACTGGATTGGCCGCTCAGCGGGAACAGCGCTCTATCGCCGCGAAGATTCTTTCTTTTTCCGGCGCAGCCACTTGCAGCGCGCGCATGATTTTTATGAGAAGTACGGCGGGAGGGCCGTCATTCTCGCGCGCTTTGTTCCAATCATTCGCACGTTTTGTCCTCCGGTGGCGGGCGCGGCAAAGATGCCGTATAGCCGTTACCTGGCGTTCGATATTTTCGGCGGCATCTTCTGGGTGGGAACCATGATCCTCGGCAGTTATTTCCTCGGTCATCTGATTCCCAATATCGCCCAGCGCATCCACTACGTGATCGCCGTGGTCATTCTTCTCTCGATCATGCCCGCGATCATCAGCATTTTGCGAGCGCGGCGTCAACTCCATACCATCAATGCCAATCGCGCTGCCTCACTCGCCGACGCCGAGAAGGAGTAACTCGTGACCTTTCCTACTAAATCTCGCAAAATATCGCACCAAACATTTGGAGTGCGGCAGCCTTGCTGCCGCTTTTCCCTCCTCTGCCGCTTCTCGATGTTTAGCGAGGCTCAATAAGTTGCGCGCCATCATCTTCGACATCGGCCGTGTGCTGGTTCGCGTGAACGTAGCTCGCGCAACCAGCGGCCTCGCCGACGGCCTATCCCGCTCGCCGGAGGAGGTCTGGTCCGCTATCCAGAATGATCCGCTCTGGCGAGATTGGCAGGAAGGCCGCGTCTCGCCGCGCGACTGGCACCTGCACTTGGCCAAGCGCCTGGGAACCAAGCTCAACTTCGACCAGTTTGTGGAGGTCTGGAACCGCGCTTTGGACCCCTCTCCTATTCACGAAGACGGGTTCCTGGAGAAGCTGGGAAAGAAATATCGCTTGGCCGTCCTTTCCAATACGGACCCGCTGCATGTGGCTCATATGGAAAGGACTTATTCGTTTCTCTCCTATTTCCCAGTGCACATCTACTCTTGCCGCGTAGGAGCCTCTAAACCTGATCCCGTCATCTATAAAGAAGCTCTGCAGGCTTGCAAGGTTCGCGCCCAGCAAGCCGTCTATGTGGACGACATTCCCGCTTATGCAGAGGCTGCGGACCGGCTGGGAATGCGAGGCATTGTCTTCCAATCACCGGACCAACTCCACTCCGACCTGCGAATCCTCGGAGTTACTGTTTAGACCGAGTTGGCGCCTCCCTTCCACCGGATTTCTGTGGGTGCGCGAATCCTGGACAAGCAGGAATGGGGTGAACAGGTGCGGTCGTCCTTATTGGGTAGCCAAGGGAGAAAGGATCCAACTGTTCCCCACGGCGGATGGGGCATCCTTTCGTTTTGATCTTCTTCCTGTGGCGAGGCACGATGAGACGATACCATTGCCGTCATTCACCCTGAAGTGATAAGACGAGGGTGCCCTACCCTTTGCGTAGTTGTCTTTGGCAAAGGGTGGGGATTGCTTCGCCCTATGCCAAGAAAATTGAAACGCTACACGGGCCGCGGAGACCTGCACTTCATCACCTTTAGCTGCTACGAACGGCGCGCCTTTCTGCAGAGCCAGCGGGCCAAGAATCTTTTTGTCATCCGCGGGATTGGCCATAAAGTAGTTGGACGTTCTACGAGCAGGGACGCGGACTGATCCCGATCGACCAGCCGAGATAGGAGGAGCAAAGAGTGAAGAGCGAAGAGTGAAGAGTGAAGAGCAGACCCACCCTTTCCCAAAAAACGGGAAAGGGTAGGGCACCCTCGTATTCTACTGCGGAAACAAACGAAGAGTTGTGCACTCTCATCGGCAGGACATCAGGAAGGAAAGAAGAACAAATTCAGTGGCGACCCGCCAGGAATGGGGTGGGCAGGTGCATTGGGTAGCCAAGGGACAGAGGAGGATCCAACTGTTCCCCACGCTAGCTCAAAACGCCTAGCCTCGCCAGCTAGGAATGGTACTTCACATACCTTGGTTATGGGACGCAAAAAATATGCTGTTGATCGAGATTTCACGTAATCTTTGCAAGGACTAGTACCAGACCCTAGTAGGAACAGTTCTAGCAAGCCTCCATTCTTCTACGAGTTACCAAAGGTGATGGCTACTTTCCTTTGGTGGGTTGCATGCATGACTTTCTTTACAAGCCGGTAAACCCGGCATGCCCCTAGGGGCGAGGAGAGAAATTAAACTTATGTCAGAAGATCAGATGTTTGAAACGAAGGGCGGTTCTTCCTGGCAGCTTCCCGCGATTGTGGTTCTCGGGTTAATTGCATTGGGCGGACTGGCCTTCGGCTGGAGCGCATCGTCCAAATTGGATAGCACCCAGCAGCAGGTTGCGAACCAGCTAAAGGCGACCCAGCAGTCGATTCAGCAGGATATGTCCTCCCTGAAGGACCGTTTGGCGCAGGATGAGAAGGCGAATACCGATCTCCAAGGTGATTTGAAGGTGGTCACAGACAAACTGAAGATCACCCAAGGCCAGTTGAAGAAAGCCCGGATGGAAGCGGCGAAGTTGAACGACGAGACCAACCAAAAAGTAACCGCGCTCGACACTTCGGTGCATTCGGAACTGGCCACGAAGGCCTCCAGCGATGATGTCAAGACGGTTGACACCAAGGTTGTCGGCGTGCGGACCGATCTGGATACCACCCGCGAAGACCTGAAGATGGCCAAGAGCGAGATGGGCACCCTCATCGCTCGCAACCACGATGAAATTGACCAGCTGCGCCGTCTGGGTGAGCGCGACTACACGGAATTCACCATCACGGGCAAGAACCGCCCGCAGAAGATCGCGAACGTGACCATTGAACTCAAGGGCATAAACCAAAAGCGCAACCAGTTCAACCTGGCCATGGTCGTGGAAGACAAGCGCTTCGAGAAGAAGAACCGCGCGATCAATGAGCCGATTTTCTTCTACATGACGGGAACGCACATTCCTGAAGAAATCGTGGTCAACAAAGTGACCAAGGACAGCATCAGCGGCTACGTGAGCGTCCCCAAGGCCAATCAGCAAGGGGCACCCGCAGCAACAAAATCCGGGAACTAGCATAAGAGAGAAGCCTGGCTATTTGAGCCAGGCATGCAAGAAAGCGGGCAGAGAGATTTCTGCCCGCTTTTTCTTTTATGCCTCCCTCAATGAGCAATCGAATTCCGCTAGAATCAGGGTTCTGGTTGCGGAGACTCGCTTGCGTCAAACCTCCTGTGTTCTTTACATCGCGGTCGATGATCTTCTCCCTGAGCGCGGAAAAAGCATAGCTGGTCTCGATGAATTCATGTCCACGCTGGATCATGAAGGAATACCCGCAGTGTGGCTGACAAGCCGGTCCCGTCTGCAATTCGATGAACCGCGGAGGAAACTGGGACATGTCCATCCATTTATTGCAGAGGACGGCTGCGGCGTCTATCTCCCCGAAGACTATTTCCATCTGCGCCCGGATTCCGGAGCCTCACGTTCCCAGAAAGAATCGACGCTCCGCTTGGGGCGGTTCACCTGTATCGCTATCGCCGAGGCACTGCCGGCTGCCTCTGACGCGCTGGAAGCGCTTTCGCAAGAGACCCAAGTCCCTATTGTGACTTTGCGGTCGCTTTCGGGCCGCGAACTGGTTCAAAACACCGGCCTGCCGCTACGCGAGGCGGAACTGGCCCGGCAACGCGACTTTGACGAGCTTTTCTTTTTTGCCGGCGCGTCGCCCGCACAGATCGAGCAGTTCTTAGCAGAGGGCCGCAAACGCAAACTTGAATTTCGACAGCATGGGGTGCTGTGGTCGGCTGCGATTGGCGCCAGCATGCAGCGCTGCGTTGCCGCGGCATCAAAGCTTTATGACCGGGCGTTGCGTTACCATGCTTCTTCCGTGGGGGTGGCAACGGCGCACCTTGCGCCAAGCATTCTCCCCTTTTGTGATCGTAGAATTTTGCTGACCGATCAAACGTCAGAGCGAGGATCCAGTCGAGATAAGTATCCGCGAGTCCGCGAAATCGCTTTGCGGCCGCCAGAGGTTTGGGAGGAAGTGCTGAAAAGCGTCGCCTTGAAACCGTAGTGAAACAGAATGAAAGCGGAAAAAGCGCATGCTGCAATTGCCCTAACTGCTGCAAAGCGCCCTGTGGTTAAATACGGATTACAGGGGATTTGTAGCAAAGGAGAGTAGCAATGAAGCGTGCTCTGAATCTTCTGCTCCTTACAGGATGTCTGGCGATGTTTCCTGCGTATAGTGCTTTGGCGAGGCAATCCACAAAGGCTCCCGCGAGTCCGCAGGCTAAAACCTCACAAGCCTCCACTCACGGCCGACACCATCATCGCAACAACACTACGCGGCATCAGCGCCATCACAAAACTTCGTCCAAACACTGATCGGTTCCAATCTGAACCATTCTGAAACAAGAAGGGGAGCCTGGCGGCTCCCCCCTCTTGCCAAATCGTTGTATCGTGTCGCAAGCGCGCGAACTGCGTGCGCGTTTTTCGAACGACTCGCACCGCAAAAGTGGTGCGTTCAGTTTTGGTGCAGCTCTAAGCCCGGTGGAGTCATATTCCCTCCGGAGCTCGATGAGCTCACATCTCGCTTGTACTCCTCGAAAGCGTCGGACGCAAGAGAAAAATTAGCGAACTCGCCAATTCTTCAGGCAGCGCAACACTTAAATTAATAGGGGAAACGATGTTTGCTATTTGATGAAAAGGGTTTCGCGCAATTGGTCGCGACCGATAAAGGACTTCATGGTCCGATAGCGGCCGAAGAGATCCTGGATTTCCCTATTCTGATAAACTTTCTGGGCCGGGCACAAGATCGGAGTAGGAACCATTTGCAGAGTGCTCGAGTCCACGACGCGGTAGCGCTGGAAGCCTTCCGGTTTTTTGCTGTGGAACATTGCAAAGACTACCCCACCGGGCCGCAGCAGTTCGGTGAGGCTCGCAACAATCTGCTTCACTAAAGCCTGCTCCAGGTAATCCAAGAGATCCCAGAGAAGCACGGCATCGAAGGAGCTGCGTGGGTATTGCAAGTTTTGTTTTAGAAAACGCGCTGCCCGCGCACTCGGGGTCATCTCTAGTGTTTCACCGGCGGCAAAATCCTGTTTCAACCGGGCTTCTTCTTCAGTTAGAAACGTTTTCCAGGCCCGAAGAATGTCCTCCGAAGAAACGCGGAATCCGCGTTCAATGAAGAAACTCAAAGTTGTCTGCCAAGCCGGCCCGAGATCCAGGAGCGCACCGCGTTCCAAGCCGTCCAGATTCCACAAGAGTTCCTTTAAACCATTGGAGAGCCGGTTGGACTCCTGTTGAACGGGAGCACGCGAACTACCCACCGACGAAGTAGATGA
This sequence comes from Terriglobia bacterium, assembly GCA_033853375.1. GTDB lineage: Bacteria > Acidobacteriota > Terriglobia > Acidiferrales > UBA7541 > Acidiferrum. The sequence goes on along the minus strand of JAWOLO010000558.1, from coordinate 5,880 downwards.
AGTAGTCCCGCCGGGAGTGCGCGTGCGGGAGGTCAGATGAATCGGTCCGGGAACCTCACGGCGCACCCCTTCTGAACTGCCGACCCCAATGCCAAGTTTGTGTAGGAAACTCATCGCGTTCAGTCCGCCGCCGTTTCTGAGCCGAGGGAGGTGGGTTGGGACGCGGGCTTGGTGGAAGTGGCCGCCGCGGCCGCAGCAACTGATTTGGGCTCGGCAGGCTTAGTCATCTCGAGTCTCCCTGCTTCAACCTTCCCGCGCAGCGTGGCCCCATCTTCGATGGCGAGCCTGTTCGTTTGCACTTCGCCGTTGATCACGCCGGTACTGCCGATTTGCAATTTGTCTCGCGCGATCACTTTTCCCTCGACCTTGCCGCGCACAACAATCTCACGGGCATTCAAGTCCGCCTTGACGTTTCCGTTCGGACCAACCGTCAAGCAGGAGTTCGCGGTGAGGTTCAGCTTTCCTTCGACGAAGCCGTCTACGAAAAGGTCTTCAGTGCCGGTCACTTCGCCTTTAATTCTGATTCCCTGACTAATGCTTGCCGAAGCTCGCGGAGAACCAGAGGGGGAATTTGAAAAATCAGAACCTTGCGATGTTCCAAACCCTGTAGTTCCTGAGGAACTTTCAGAAAAAGTTGGAGACTTAGCATCTTCTTTTTTCCACATCAGACACCTCGACATCGAAAATGGAATTTTCGAAGTCGCTCATCGCAGGGCTGGTCGGGAAGCCGCGACTCAGAAGTTTGAACATAATACAGTACTTAGGTACTGTAAACAAGAAAAGCAGATAGCAAATATAGGGCGTTTCTTGAATGACTACACCACGAATTGTGGATTTGGTGCTCCCAATTCTACTATCCCTTGAGAGTGCGCTGTGGCCTCTGTGCCCGATCGGAGTTCCCAAATCGTTACCATCATTCCCAAGATTTCCCGCATAAAAAGCTTGGTAGACTTGCGCTTTTCCCACCACGTTTCCGGGTCGAAATCACCATCGCGCGCGCTGGCAATGCGTACTTGCACACCCTGTGGAAAAACACGCCGGAAGATATATCGCGCGCGGCGAGTGTGATAATTGGAAGTAACCACGATAGCGCTGTGCCATTTCTTCTGTTTAGCAAGCTTCGCCAAGGCTTCCGCCTCATCCTGGGTGCTGTCGCCGTCTTGTGGGAAACGCAAGATCTTGTCTTTGGGCACTCCGCGCTCGATCAAATCATGTTCCATTAATTCTGCGATGCCGGCACTGGGTCGCAGCCTCCTGCCACTGGCGACAACGAGAGGCGCCTTCCCTTCCCTGAACAGTTCGGCTGCACGCGTGGCGCGGTCGGCATAGAAATTGTCGTCGCTCACGACGATCAGGGCATCCGCCTTGTCCAGCGGATCTTCGACAACCCAGGATTCCGCCAGGAAACGGAAGACGGGGTGGCGTACCAGGTACAGAAAAAAGAAGAACGTTACGACGGCTAAGGAGACCAGCAACTTGATCAGGATGCTTCCCTTCTCGCGTTGCCTGGGCCCGCAATAGTTCATGAATTGGGGTCCAGCGCCCGCAAGGAGGAGGCTGCTTGTTCCGGCAATTCCGAATTGAAATAGACTTCCTTGATGCTGTAGGACTTGCTGCGTCTTTCGAGAATTGGAAGGATTTCGATGTGCCAGTGATAATCGTCGGCAAGTGTCTTCCAATAACCCGCTATTTCACCTTTCTTATTCATGGTGCTCGGCGACGTGTGCACAACCAAGTGATAGGCGGGCGCAACTTTTGCCAGCCGACGCAAGACTCTTCCAAGAAGCGCCGCTAATTGCCGGCGGTTGGAGCCGGGCCTCGGTTGTTCGAACGTGTGATTGTGGCGACGGTGCAGCAGCCAAGTTTCGTAAGGAACCCGTGAGGCATACGGGCACAGCGCATAGTATTCCCCCTGCACGTCCACAATGCGCTTACCCTGCCTTTCTTCCTGGCGCACCATGTCGCAGAAAATACATCGCTCCTTGTCCTTAAACCATTCATGTGCGGAGCTCAATTCGTATTTAATTCGACGAGGGACAAAGATCGTGGCGGCTACCTGCGAATGTGCATGGGACCACTCTTCGCCCGCCAAAGCGCCCTGGTTCTTGAACACGCTAATATATTTGAAGCGCGCATCTTTCTTTAGGTCGGCGATGCGCGAAGCCCACACCCAAAGGACACGCTCAATCTCTTCGTCGCTGAACTGGGATAGCTGCCGATCGTGCTGGGGAGTCTCGACAATGACTTCATGAGCACCGAGCGCGCCCATTTTGTCGTACATCCCTTCCGCTAGCCGACCGGGATCGCCCTCCACGTGATATAGCGGGTCAGGATGCGGGACGACGCGTACCTGCCAGGGCCCCGCGGCGGGGCAAGTCATGATGGCAGGGATCTTCTCGAGCTTTGGCGGCTCGAGAGGACACTGCTCTGGCCTCTCCTCAACAACTTCTCTTTGTCCCAGGATGACCCAACTTTGCGTGATGGGATCTTTGCGAAGTTCCATGCAATTCTTTAGCGGGTATAACGCGCGGGCGTGGGCCCCTGCTCCAAACGGTGACGATCCCAGATGGCTCCTTCGCGAGTGTAATAAGCCATTTCGAAATCCTGGGTCAATTCCAGAGCATCTGTGGGACAAGCATCTTCGCAAAGCCCGCAGAACATGCAGCGCGAAGTGTCATACGTGAAGTGCGTCAGCACTTTTCGGCGCGTGGCGTCATCTCTCAACCATCCGACAACGATGAGATTTTCCGGGCAGGCAAGAGCGCACAAGTTGCAGCCAATGCACAGCGTCTCGCCAGTTTCGGGATTGTTATTCAGGCGCGGTGCACCACGATAGCGTTCCGCTACCATCGGCCGCTCGAGTGGATATTGTTCGGTGACAATTTCCCTCGGATTCTGCATCCGGAAGGTAACGATGAGGCCCTTGATGAAGTCGACTTGGAATAACCGCTCGAGAAGCTCCCTCATGGCATGTAGTTTGTTTCGCCCGGGAGGAATTGTCAAGCAATCTGCTTCCGGCTCGAGCAAACCCTGCAATTTCTGGACTTTGTGGGAAATCTGTCGGCCATCCTTTTGCCTAAGCGAACGCTTTCCATTTTCAGGATTTTGCACCCAAAGGTCACAGGGTTCGCCGGATTGTTTGTCACCACGATTATTGAGAAGGTGGGGCTGTCAGTCTTCGGTAGACACGGGCCCGAGGTCAAGTTTCTCGGCCCGGGTCGGAGGAGGCCTTATGCTAGCCTACGTGGGATCATCCCGGCGAAGACGAAGACACAAATGGGCGCGAGCCCAGAGACTGATTGGCTGACATGCAATGAACAAGAACTATTGGACGATGCCGTCAGCGGTGGACGCCAGTCCGAACCTGGAGGACTGCTACTTCTTTGCCTAGGCGCGCATGCTATCCTCACAACGATGATGCAATACGACATTGACTTCATGCAGGAGGCACTCGATGAGGCGCGCGCCGCGGCCGCTGCGGGCGAAGTTCCCATCGGGGCTGTTTTAGTGCATGACGGCAAAACCATCGCGCGCTCGGGTAACCGCACGATTCGAGATTGCGACCCCACGGCGCACGCGGAGATTATTGTTCTTCGCGAAGGCGCAAGAGTCCTCGGCAATTACCGGCTTGCGGGTGCAACTCTCTACGTTACCATCGAACCTTGCAGCATGTGCGCTGGCGCGATGATTCAGGCGCGCATTCCGCGTCTTGTCTACGGCACTGACGATCCAAAAGGAGGCGCAGCACGCAGTTGCTTCCAGATTCTGTCCGATCGCCGATTGAATCACCAAGTGGAAGTTACCTCCGGGGTGCTGGCCGACGAATGCGCTGCAGTGGTCCAGTCGTTTTTCGCGGAACGACGTTAGCTTCTTGCTGCACGAACTGCTGTTTCTTCCGTGCAATGGCTAAGCACACGCTCAGGTGATGCGTTGCCGAAAAATCGAAGGCTCTGCTACGATGGGAGTGGCAACTACAGCGGAGAGGTGACTGAGTGGTTTAAAGTACTCGCCTCGAAAGCGAGCGTGCGGGAAACCGTACCGTGGGTTCGAATCCCACCCTCTCCGCCAGCACCCTCCCTGAAACCTGATGATCCTCCGCACGGTTAAACAAGTCCGCCGCATCTTCCTGATCCTTGCCGGCTTCACGCTGTTGGCCCTGGGAATCATTCTGATCTTTACGCCAGGCCCGGGTACCCCTGTTATTTTGCTAGGCTTAGGTTTGCTTGCGGTGGAGTTCGTTTGGGCGCGGCGCCTGATGGAGCGCATCAAGCGCGAAGGTACACGCTTCAAAGATGCTTTTCTACGGCCCGAGAAGTAACAGGTAAACCTCCGTTTGGTCCTCTCTGAACAAGGTCGAGGGAGTTGAATGGCATGGTCGCAACACCTCTCTTTCTCGTTAGAATCTCCCGCACGCAGACGCGGAAAGATTCCACTTGACTCTCTCGTTACGGCAGGGTTTAGCCTGCATCCGATACAGGAAAGGGGTGCCCATTGCTAAAGATTGGTGAATTCGCCCAACTGGGAAATGTCTCCGTTCGCGCGCTGCGGTTTTACCACGAAGCGGGTTTGCTGGAGCCATCGCACGTCGATCAGGCAAGCAACTATAGGAGCTACGAACCCAGGCAACTTCGGCAGTTGCAAGATATCCGTTTATACAAAGCCGTGGGGCTCTCTCTGACAGAGATTCGCGAATTGTTGCGGGAGCGGCCCAGCGCCGCGGAGCTAAGAGAAATTCTCCGCGAAAGGCGGGCTCTCTTGAAACGACGCATCGAGGATGACCTCGAATCCCTGGCAAGAATCGAAGCGCAATTGAATGCAGCGGCCGACAGCCCTGCTAAGCAAATGAGCTGGCGTATCGAGATGCGACATATTCGGCCCGTGTGGGTAGCTGCTGCCCGCGAGAATATCCGGTCCTACGAAGAAGCCGATGGCCTTTTTGCTGAGATCGAGCGGCGGATCGGGACGGAATTGTTTACGGGAAAGCGAGCCGCCCTCTGGCACACCTGCGCCAACGACGGGCCGCAGATCGATTGCGAAGCTCTGCGCTTCCTGAAACGTCCGCCAAGCCCAGTGCGAGGAATCCGCGTCTACGAAATGCCCGCCACGCGCGTGGCATCGCTCTTTCACACCGGAGCCGACCAAACCATTCCGCATGCTTACCGCGCGCTACACGCCTGGCTGGGAAGGAACGGTCTAGTTTCCCGCGGACCAAAGTGTGAGATTTATTGGATCGAGTCGGACAAAGGAAAGGAAGGCGAATCCTTGACGGAGATTCGTGTTCCGGTTTCTCCTCGCGGCTGCCGCAGCCGTACGCAAAACCGTGCCGCGTGAAACGGCCCGCGAAGTAACCAAATAAGGATTTCTGAAGTCACCATCAACCAGAGTGGAAGGAACGCCTATGCGAATCCTGTCGGTGGTCGTGTGTTTGCTGTCTGCTGCATTGTTTTCCATCGCTCAAAATGAAAAGGAGAAAAAGCCAATGGGTCAATCACAAGATGCCGTCCGTTTCATAAAGTCCGAGAATCTGCCGCCTTCACCCGGCTATTCGCAAGCTGTGGAGATAAGGCGCGGGCGCATCATCTATATCGCGGGCCAGGTGGCCCTGGATCGCTCAGGAAAAGTCGTGGGCGAAGGCGATATGCGCGCTCAGGCGCAACAAACGTTCGAAAACTTGAAGGCCGCGCTGGAGGCCAGTGGCGCGAACTTCGGGGACGTGGTCAAGCTAAACTACTACTTCGCGGATATCTCCCAGCTTGCGGCCGTGCGCGAAGTGCGAGACAAGTTCATCAACACCGCAAATCCGCCTGCAAGTACCGCGGTGGAAGTCAAGCGCTTGTTCCGGGAGCCATTTTTGATTGAAATCGAAGCCATTGCTGTCGT
>JAWOLO010000557.1:0-12139 GCA_033853375.1 Terriglobia bacterium | reverse complement strand
GCGCTATTGGATTCGCGCCGGAAACGTGACATTATCCAGGGTTCTGAAAGCACCTTCACCTTAGCAATTTCAGGAGAGAAGAAATGAAAGGCGTTTTTCTGCGTAGCGCCCTTGCCGGCGCGTTGGTATTGGCATGCGGATTCGAAATCACCGCGCAGGAGGCCGCGAAGCATCCCATCACCTTCGACGACATGATCAAAATGCATCGCGTCGCCGAGCTACAAATCTCTCCCGACGGGAAATGGGTCGCTTACACGGTGGCTACGCCCGACATGGACGCGAACCGCAACGTCACCAACATTTGGATGGTCCCCACAAGCGGCGGCCCTGCGCAACAACTCACGCAAAGCGGTCACGATTCCTCGCCTGTATGGTCGCCGGAGAGCAAGACCATCGCGTTCCTCTCTTCCCGCAGCGGCGGATCCCAGGTCTATTTGCTTTCGCTTGAAGGCGGTGAAGCGCGGCGGCTCACGAACCTTTCGACCGGTGCCGATCTCGTGAAATGGTCTCCTGACGGAAAGACGATTGCCTTCACCTCCTCGGTGTATCCGGACTGCAAAGACGATGACTGCAACAAAAAGCGGGATGAAGAAAAAGAAAAGAACAAAGTGAAGGCCCACGTCGCCGACCATCTTCTTTATCGCCATTGGACGCACTGGAACGAAGGCAAACGCGGCCACTTGTTTGTGATCCCTGCGGACGGCAGCGCCGCTCCACGTGACCTCACCCCGGGGGCCGACTACGACGTTCCTCCCGACGAGCGCGGCGGCTCGAGCGACATCAATTTTTCTCCCGACAGCAAAGAAATCTGCTTCACGGCCGTCACCGACAAAATGGAAGCGATTAGCACCAACGGCGATTTGTTCACTGTGCCCGTAGCGGGAGGCGAAATCCAACGCATTACCAAACAACAGCCGGGCTTCGACGGCGAGCCCGTGTATTCGCCCGACGGAAAATACATCGCCTATCACGCGCAGCTCACACCCGAATACGAATCGGATCGCTGGCGCGTGATGCTTTACGACCGGCAGGCAGGAAAAATTGAGAATCTAACCGAAAGCTTCGACCGCAGCGCCGACGAACTCGATTGGTCCGCGGACAGCAAGTCCATTTACTTCACCGCAGAAAACGAAACGCAGAAGCCGCTGTACGAAATGGCGGCGCGCCCCGGAGCCGAGCCCAAGAAAATCCTCGCGGATACGTACAACTCAGCGATTTCCTTCAGCCGCGACGGGACAATGATGGCCTTCGAACGCACAAGCTTAACGATGCCGGCAGAAGTTTTTGTCGCGGCGAGCGACGGCTCCAACGTTCGGCAACTAACGCATCACAACGATGCGATTCTCTCGACGCTTGCAATGAATCCTCAAGAAACCTTTTGGTTCGAAGGTGCGGAAGGCACGAAAGTGGAGGCTATGCTAATTCGCCCGCCAAACTTCGACGCCAACAAGAAATATCCTCTGCTTGTGCTGCTCCATGGCGGCCCTCAAACCATGTGGTCGAACGCCTGGGGATATCGCTGGAACGCCGAAGTTTTCTCCGCGCCCGGTTACGTCACGTTGATGATCAACCGCCGCGGATCGACCGGCTACGGCCAGAAATTTACCGACGAAATCACCAACGATTGGGGCGGCAAAGCGTACGTCGACGTCATGGACGGCATGGATTACGCGCTGAAAAAATATCCCTTTATCGACGGCACGCGCATGGCTGCCGCCGGCGGCTCCTACGGCGGCTACATGGCCGACTGGATCGCCACACACAACGGCCGCTTCAAAGCCATCATCAGCCACGCGGGTGTGTACGACAAAGTTGCGATGTACGCGACCGAGGAACTGTGGTTTGAAGAGCACGACATGCAGGGCACGCCGTGGTCGAACCCGGAGAGCTACCGCAAGTGGGCTCCCGTCACGTATGCCGGCGAACTTGGAAAATTCAAAACACCCACGCTCGTCATTTGCGGCGAGCGCGACTACCGCGTTCCGTACACACAATCGTTGGAATTTTTTAACGCTCTGCAGCGCCAGGGCGTCCCGTCAAAACTCGTGGTCTTCCCCGACGAGGGCCATTGGGTGCTCAAGCCACAGAACGCGCAGTTCTGGTATAAAACCTTCCTCGACTGGCTCGCGCTTTACCTGAAGTAGTGCTCAAACATTCGCTCAATCGCGCGCCGCGCGAAGCGAAAAAGGCGATAGATCAAAAACACGCAAAGCACTAATAGTGCTGCGACAAGAATCGTTGTCGCTACCGGATGAGCGCTGGCCAGCCACGACAACCAGACCGCGAGAACGTCCTCGCCTAGACTCAAAGTCCAATTGCTGAATGGCTCGGGACTTAGATTAACTGCCGCCCGCGTGCTCGCCTTCGTTCCATGCGAAGTCAGAGCAACCCCTCCGGCAAGCAGCGCCGCTCCCCAGCGCCACTCCGTTGCCGCGCCTCCCGCAGCAGCATATGCAAGAAAGGCCGCGGCGGGCGGCCGTATGAACGTGTGAATGAAGTCCCAGATCGTGTCGAAATATTGAATCTTGTCGGCGAAGAATTCGATAAGATACAGCGCTGCCGCTACGCCGATGATCCAGGGATTCGCCAACGCCTGCAGCGAGGCAGACAGATGGATTACTCCATAACGCTCCAGCAGGCCGAGCGTCGCCACCGTGGCGTACAGATTCAACCCGGAAGAAAATCCGGCGCCGAGCGCGAGGCTTAACGTCTCGATAGGATTCACGCAAGTCCATCATAACAGGCCCTAATATGACGAGTTCCAACCGATCGTCCCCACCAACAAAAATGAGCTCGGTAGGAGCACGGCATTTTTGCTCTGAGCGAGGTCGAAGGGCCGTACCCGCCATCACAAATCGTGCCGGCACGTTACTCCAGCAAACTCGGCGCCTACGTTCCGTTTGACCCCTGCGAAAAAGCAGGCGATGCTGTTCCTGTGACGGTCACCCATGTCTGAGCTGCGGCATCTTTTCCCCTCGTGGGGCTTCCTCCTGCAGATTCTCGCGATCCTGCATTTCGTGCGGCGCCGCCCGGAAAGCTATTGGTTCTTCATAATTTTCTTTGGCGGCTTCCTTGGCGCCAGCGTGTACATCCTCGCCGAAATGCTTCCGGACCTGGGGCTTCTTCGCAACACGATGCAAGGATTTGGCCGCCGGTCACGCATCCAGCAAGTTGAAACCGATATTCTCAATAATCCCTCCGCCGCCAATTACGAAGAGCTGGGCGAACTCTACAAAGATCAAGGCCAGTACGCGAAAGGACGCGAAGCTTTCACCAATGCGATTGCGGCTCGCAGTGATTCGATCTACACGTTTTATTCGCGCGCGCAATGTTCGCTGGCGATGAACGATCTCGCCGCAGCGATTCCCGACCTCGAACACGTGGTTACGGCCGACGGCAAATTCGATTACTACCGCGCTGCGGGATTGCTGGCGGACGCTTACGCGCACACGGGGCAATTGGACCGCGCCGAACCTCTGTTCCTTGAAGTGACGCAAATCTCCACCACCCCCGAAACGCTCTACAACTACGCCAGTTTCCTGAAGACTGCGAATCGCCGTGACGAAGCCCGCGAATGGGCGCAAAAACTTCTCGCGAAAAAGCGTACCTTGCCTCGCTATATGCAGCGCCGCGAACGCCCTTGGTTCCGCAAAGGCAACTCCCTGCTCAAAGAACTCACCGCAAACTGAAACACTCCCCCGCACAGATATAACCAAGAACGCATAGACATCGTAAGTTATCGCTGCCAAAAGTACTAAGTCGGAAAATTCTCGCAGTACGCGCGTACTATAGCCAACCGCAAATGCGGAAGGGACTATTTGCCCAGCGAGCAGCACTGCAAGAAATGAGGTCCGGAGGATATGTTTATGGCATTGCGCCCTGGAGCTCTCTTGAAAACGCTGTTTAGCAAGCCCTCACTCGGTAAAATGCACGCCGTCCTGGCGGTCTGTGCCCTATTGGGCTTAACGATCCAGTGCCAACCTGGCATGGCTCAGAGCAGCACCAGTCACCCGCCGGTAATTAGTACTTCCCCGCAGTGGACATTGGGTGCTCCCATACTTGCTTCGTCCGATGTTAATGGCGTACTCGGGAACGGTTTCTCTCTCCAAGCCAATCTCTCGCCGGACGGCACGCGTGTGCTGTTTTGGTCCAAGTCCACGAACCTAGCACCCGCCGCTACGAACGGCCTCGAACAACTCTTTCTCAAGGATTTGACAACGGGCGCGATCTCGGTCGTTTCGGCGGATGCTACCGGCGCAGCGGGAAATAGCACCAGTTCCGATCCGAACAATGCCGGCCAGATTCTCCTTTTTTCACCGGATGGCACAAAAGTCGTATTCGAATCTGCTGCTAGCAACCTTGTTGCTGGCGGAACCAACGGTCATCAACACATTTTTGTGAAGGATTTGACCAATGGCTCAGTGACCTTAGTCTCCAAAGACGCCAACGGGATCCAGGGGAACGGCTTTAGTCTCGATTTCTCCTTCTCTCCCGATGGCACGAAGGTGGCGTTTGATTCGACTTCGACTAACCTGATCGCCCCAGGCACGACCGGCAAACAAGTCTTCGTCAAGGATTTGTCCTCAGGCGCGATCACCCTCGTGTCTGCAGATGGAAACGGGGTAATGGGCAACGGCGTGAGCTCCTTTCCGGTGTTTTCGCCGGACGGCGCCGAAGTAGCGTTTATTTCCACCTCGACCAATCTCGCGGCCGGCGCCTCAAACGGCCATTCCGAGATCTATGTCAAGAACCTCCAGACCGGAGCTGTTACCCTCGAGTCGGCCGACGCGAACGGCAACGAAGCCAACGCGGATAGCCTTTATCCCATGTTTTCTCCCGACGGCTCGAGATTGTTGTTCAATTCGGTTTCGACAAATCTTGTGCCAAATTTGCCAAGCGTGAACTCCGAGGTTTACGTCAAGGATCTCGCAAGCGGCGCAATCACCCTGATATCGGCCGACGCCAACGGCGTGCCGGCGAATGGCAGCACCAGCATGCTCGCGGTGTTCTCTCCGGACGCTACAAAAATCGCCTTTCAATCGCAGTCCACCAACCTGGTGTCCGGCACAAATGGCGCGGCGCAAGTGTTCATCAAGGATTTGCTGACCGGCGCGATAACCTTGGTATCGACAAGCAGTTCGGGAGTGATAGGTAATAGCAATAGCGTCGCTCCGAATTTCTCTCCGGGCCACACGGCTCTAGCCTTCGAGTCCAGTGCGATGAACTTCGGCGTGAACAGCTTCACTTCCCAGGTATACACACGCGCGATCTTCACGGCTTCTGGAGCGGTTGCGGACAATCCCTCGGCACGCATTCTGACTACCGCGGGACAATTGGCGTTTTCCGACCCGGACACGAGCGACACGCACAGCACGTCTGTTGTCGCCCAAGCCGGCGATTTGGGAGCAATCACTGCAAGCGTATCGAAAGACACCGCCGGCACAGGCACGGGCGGCGTAATTCTTTGGAACTATCAGGTCGACGAATCGCAACTGAGCGCGCTGACCGCGCCCGCCACAGACAACTTCACACTGACGCTGACCGACAGCCAGGGCTGCATTGCCACAACAGCGATCGTTGTGACAGCTCTGCCTCACGATTTCAGCATCACCAACACCAGCAACAGCACCACGTCCGCGTCAGCTTCGACCTCGACGTCTTCCTGCCCAACCCTTTCCATAACCACCTCTCCGTCCAGTCTGACCGTCACGGCGGGTCAGACCGTATCGTTTACCGCCGCTGCGATTGGCTCGCCTTCACCTACCGTGCAATGGCAGTTCAGCACGGATGGCGGCGCCACGTTCACCAATGTTTCCGGTTCCGCAGCGACTTCCACCACGCTGACTTTTACCGCCAGCATGTCCCAGAACGGCAACCTGTTTCGCGCTGCCTTCACGAATTCTTCTGGCACGGTCATGTCAACTGCCGCCACTTTGACGGTCAACATGGCTCAGTCGGCTACTGCGCTGGCCTCTTCCAAGGGTTCCACTCTCTTCGGCCAAGCTGTGAGTTTCACCGTCACCGTTACGGCCGTCCCGCCAGGGGCAGGCACACCCACTGGCACGGTCACTTTCAGCGACGGCAACGCGAGCATAGGCACAGCTACGCTTGACTCCACCGGCGCGGCCTCGTTCACAACTTCTTCGCTGGCCGTGGGTACTCACTCGATCACCGCGTCTTATGCGGGAGACGCCAATTTCAATCCGAGCAGCTCTTCTCTATCGCAAACCGTGAGTAAAGACGCTGCCACGGTCACGCTAGGCTCTTCAACGAACCCGAGCGTGTTCGGCCAGGCCGTGAATTTCGCGGTCAACGTCACGGCTGCTGCTCCTGGCACAGGCACGCCCACCGGTACAATTACGTTCAGCGACGGCAGCGCGAGCATCGGTACGGCCACGCTTGACTCCACCGGCGCCGCCTCGTTCACCATTTCTTCGCTTGCCGTGGGCACGCATTCGATCAACGCCTCCTATGGCGGCGATGGCAATTTCAACTCCGGCAGCTCGGCCACGCTCTCGCAAGTCGTGAACAAAAATGGCGCAACGATGACGCTCAACTCCTCGGCCAACCCGAGCGTGTTCGGCCAAGCCGTGAATTTCGCGGTCACCGTGACGGCCGCCGCGCCTGGCACCGCCACGGCGACAGGCACGGTCACTTTGCAGGATGGCTCCGCAACGCTGAGCACGCTCACTCTGGTCGACGGGCAGGTTTCGTTCACCACTGCATCGCTTGCTGTGGGTTCGCACTCCATCACCGCCGCCTACAGTGGCGACAGCAATCTCAATGCGGCATCTTCCTCTCTGTCACAGACGGTCAACCAAAACGCTACCTTGCTGACGCTCGGCTCTTCTGCCAATCCGTCGGTCTTCGGCCAGCCGGTCGTGCTAACAGCCATGGTGAGCGCAGCCGCTCCGGGAGCTGGAACGCCCTCAGGCACGATCAGCTTCCAGGACGGCGCCACGAGTCTTGGCACGGCGAACCTGAACAATGGTCAAGCGTCTTTGGCGGTCTCCGCGCTCAGCGTTGGCGCGCATTCGATTGCTGCCACTTACAGCGGCGACCCGAATTTCACGTTCAGCACCGCCTCGGCCGCGCAAACGGTGAACAAAGCTTCGACGACCACGACACTTAGCTCAGCCGCAAGCCTCGCGACCTTGAACCAATCGGTGACCTTCACCGCGACGGTTAAAGTTGTGGCCCCGGGCGTGGGCGCGCCCACCGGCACGGTCACGTTCAGTGACGGCACCACCACGCTCGGGACTGTGTCTCTGAGCTCCGCGGGCACGGCAACGTTCACCACTTCTTCGCTGGCAGTGAAGTCGCACTCCATCACCGCGGCTTACAGCGGCGACGGCAACTTTAACGGGAGCAGCGGTGTCCTGACGCAGAACGTTCAATACGGCATCTGCGCGCAGTACGATCAGTCTCGGTCGGTGCAGAGCGGCGCGACGTTCCCCATCAAGCTGCAACTCTGCGACGCCGCCAGAAATAACCTTTCTTCTTCCTCCATCATTCTCCACGCCACTGCGGTAGTCGCGGCGTCGGGCATTTCCGGACCGCCTCAGGACTCCGGCAACGCCAACCCGGATAACGACTTCCGCTTCAGCGGAGGCTCCGGCCAGAACTCCGGATACATTTTCAACCTGAGCACCAACGGGCTGCAGACCGGGACGTACGCTTTGCAGTTCATGGTCTCCGGCGATCCCATCCCGCACTCCGTCCTCTTCGGCGTGCAATGAGAACCGCCTAGGAGATTCGTGAGTCTTGGCGGTCGCAGGGAAGATTGGCTCATTCGCTGAAACCCTCGACCGGCGCTCGAAGCAAAAACTGACCAGCGACCACTTGGCAATTGATACGTTTTGCTATATACCTGCACTATTCAATATGTCCCCGAGTTAGGACGGAGTTTGAGCGATGCGATCTCCTTTTTGCATCCTCACTGTACTCGGCGACTTGCTCGACGACGGAGAAGTACGTTTCGTAGAAGCAGTGCAAACCCTGGAAATCGCAAGGCAACGGATCGAAGCACTGGCAGAGTTAGCGCCGGGCCAGTACGTCATTTACAATGAGGAAACAGGCGAACGGTTTTCCGTTATTGCAGGTGGGCACACCGAGCATTCGGCATTAGGACCTGAGGTAAATTGCCGGAAGAGCTCGCTGTTTCCAACGCCATAGGCGTGGAAGAAGCTAGCCTGCCTCAATCAGGCCCAGTCCGTAAGGATGGGTGGCGTGCTAGAGAATCGCCAACGCCGTAGGCCCGCCAGAGGTTAGCCTGCCTGCCGCCGGCAGGCGGAGTTTCTGCCCGCTGTGGCGAGCCTTCTGCTTTGCTCCTGCGCCTCTGTGATTCCATGAAGGCGTCGGCTCCTCGCGACCGGGTAGACTTGGTTACGCTTACGACCAAGGCCCGGAAGAAAGGAGCCGAACAAAAACTGCCGGGGTGGTCGGGTCTTCTTCCCATTCTGGGAAACCGAGCATCAGATGAGGATGCGAGTCCAGCCTGCTGCCTGCCCCGTTCCTGACGAGAGCAAGCGCAGCGAGCCCAGGGACCTCTCCTCGCCACTCCCCAGTCGTTTACCCCGAGCTTCGAGGGGCCACTTGCGCTTTTTCCGTTTTCACTTTTCCATTTTCTGTCTCTACTACACTGGAGCCCCATGACGAATCAGTGGAATGCGACGGAGTATGACGCGAAGCACGCCTTCGTGTACGAAAAGGCCAAGGGCTTGGTAGACCTGCTAGCGCCGAAGACGGGCGAGCGGATACTCGACTTGGGCTGCGGGACCGGCGCGTTGACGGCGGAAATTGCCGCAAGGGGCGCAGAAGTGCTGGGAGTGGACCGGTCCGAGGAGATGATCGCGCAGGCGAGAAAAAAATTTCCGGCGCTGCGGTTTGAGGTGCTGGATGCGCGGGAGCTGCGGTTCAAGGCAGGTCCGGCGCAGAATGACAACCGCGATGAGGCCGCTGCAAAAACCGAAAAGCAGATCCCTCACCCGGCAAAAACCGCCGGGATTCGGGATGACAAGTTTAGGAGGTTCGGCCTTGAGGGCAGGACGTCCACAAAGGCAGCGGATCGGATGAAATGGGCGGGATTCGACGCCGTGTTTTCTAATGCGGTGCTGCACTGGATTCCCGAGGCGGAAGAGGTGATCGCCGGAGTGGCGCACGCTCTGAAGCCCGGCGGGCGGTTCGTGGCGGAGTTTGGCGGCAGGGGCAACATCCAAAAGCTCCTGGCGGGATTTCAACGGGCGTTTGCGGCGCTGGGGATGCCGCCGCCGGACGGCATCAGCCCGTGGTTCTATCCAAGCGTGGCGGAATATGCGGGAATGCTCGAGCGGCACGGATTGGAAGTGCGGGAAGCGTCCCTCTTCGACCGGCCAACAGGACTGGAAGAGGGCGAGCGCGGGTTGGAGAACTGGATCCGCGTCTTCCGGCAGACGTTTGTGGAAAGAATGGGCGAAGCGGACGCGCAGCGGTGGATTCGCGAAGTGGAACGCCAGTGCCGGGGCGAGTTGTTTCACGATGGGAATTGGGTGCTGGATTACCGCAGGTTGCGCATCGCAGCATGGAAGGCGTGAATTGGTGGCAAGAAGTATGTTGGGCTAAAGCCACGGTGCTACGGGAAGGCGGGTTTTGCACAATGTGCTAATACCGGGTGCCGGAAATGAGGCCGTGGCAGCGAAGTTTGGTGTAAGCTTATGGCTGGCCGGGTCCTGCCCTCCCGCCCGGTGCAGCATAGGAAACACGGGGTGTGCTTCCCTTGCCTTGCAGCCCGGCACCCCAGAACAATAGTAATAGGCAAAAATGCAAGTGGGGATCAGCCACATCAAAACACACCATGGAGGGAAAATGCGTAACTTGTTGATTGCAGGGGTACTTATGCTCTTTGCCGCGGGCTCAGCTTGCGCCCAGGGAACGACACCGAAAACGGAGTTCTTTGCAGGATATGAGTACGAGCACCTCAACCCCGGGGGAACTGGCTGCCACGGTCTTGGACTCAACCTGGCCTATAACTTGAACGATTGGCTGGGTGGCGTCGGCGACTTCGGCATCTGCAAAGAGACGGGGCTGGCAAACGGCGTGAGCGCCCACGACGTTAATTATTTGTTCGGGCCGCGGGTGACCTACCGCAGCTATGGCAAGCTGAACCCGTTCGGACAGTTTCTCCTTGGCGGGCAGCACGTGGGAGCCAGCTTTGCTGGCACGAATAGCTCGGCAAACAGTTTCGCCATGAGCCTGGGAGGCGGACTTGATTACAAATACAACGACCGCTTCTCGCTTCGGGTGATCCAGATCGAGTATTTGTACACGCATTTCGGCGGCGCCACGCAGAATAACGCGCGGATCGAAGCCGGCCTCGTCTACACCTGGTAAGACCACAGACTATCGGGGAGCCAAGAAACAAAGCTCAAAAACATAAGGGTATAAAACAAAGGGCCGGAGGAAACTCCGGCCTTTTGTCTAAATCGAAAATGGGGTTGTTTTCGATTTATCCATTAGCGAGCTGGCTTGGAATCCAATTCCAGAACCAGATCGCCAGGATTCCGTAATACACCACGACAATTCCCACGCTAATCGCGAAAGTGCTCGCGGTTTTACCGAGGCCGGCGTACTCGCGCTTCCAGTGCCGCGCGCAGAAAACAATCATCAGGATGGAAAGAACTGCGGAGACGGCAGCGATGAAGCTGACGTCGTTGTTTACGGCTTCGCCCCGCGTCAGGCGCAGAATCTGGCGCCCAGCTCCCCCGAGCAGGCCGGTGGCGAAGACCATGCCCAGCCAAGCCACGGGAGCGAGCATGCCAATCATGTAGGCCCAGCGATCCTCCATGTAAAAGAGCAGGATCAGGATCGCCATGTAGATGATGGTTTGGTAGAGGTGGAGTAGGAAGAATTGCGGTTCGAAATGGCCTAGAACGGAAAAACAGACGACTTGCAGGGCCGCGATGGTAGCGATATCTCGATATGGTCTCATAGGCATCCCCTCGAGAGGAGTGAGCCGAGGCGCTGCCTGGTGACAATTTCGTCGAAAGAGTGGAGGACGGTTCCGTGTGCCTACGGCTCCCGAGTGGATATGGGCAAGTGACGGGCCAGACGGTTCTGGAGCTAATCGACTGATTCGAAAGGAAATGCAATGTGAGGTAAAGGTGTGTGAGCGCTTTACCTGTGCGAAAACCCGCGTTACAAGAGCGTTATGCCGCAGCTCGCAAGCGAGAGCGAAGGCAAAAAGGCGGAATGCGAGTCCGAAGACCGCGTGGGTTCAGGGTTCGAATGGATTGAGGCGAATGCAGGTTCTGGCATAGACTCAGCGGATGGACGCGGAATGGTTGCGCAAGTTGTGCTTGTCGTTTCCCGGAACTACCGAGCAGATTCAGTGGGGCTATGACCTGCTGTTCAAAGTGGGAGGAAAAATGTATGCGATAACGCCGCTCGAGCCCGCACCGGTATGCCTGTCTTTCAAGGCTTCGCCGGAGAAATTTGCTGAGTTGACGGAGCGACAAAACGTCATTCCGGCGCCGTACCTTGCGAGAGCACAGTGGGTGGCGCTGCAAACGCGAGACGCAGTGGGGCGCGAGGAATTGGCAGGGCTGCTGCGCGAATCGTATGAAATGGTCTTGGCAAAACTGCCCAAGAAAATGCAGGGAACGATTGCGAACGGAGCGAATGCAGGGCGCGATGGCGATAGAAATGGGCTGAACAAGAACGTACGAAAAAAGAATGCGCTGAAGAGAACGAAAGCGAGAAAGAGCAGAAAAAGCGGACGTTGAAGCAGGAAAAAGCAGATCTTTCGGCCAGCTGCCTGCGGCGAGCAGGCAAGAAACCCGGCCTCGGAATGACAATGGCACGATTTGAGAGACAACATTTTGTTGAGGTGATTTATGCGCAGGAAGGTGCTGGTTGTAGGTGGCTTGTTAACGTTGGGGAGTGTGTGGATGCTTCGCAATGCGGAGGCGCGGCCGGGTAGCGGTGGGCTGCTGGTGGTGGCGAATCAGAAAGAGCATACGGTGCTGGTGGTGGATACTGACGAGAGGAAGGAATTGGCGAAGGTGGTTGTGGGCGTAAACGGTCACGAAGTGATGGTTTCGAAAGACGGGCGTTTCGCGTACGTGCCGATTTACGGAAATTCCGGAGTGGGGAGGCCAGGAAC
>JAWOLO010000556.1:0-3534 GCA_033853375.1 Terriglobia bacterium | reverse complement strand
GACTTAACCGGCCAATCTGTGCCCATTTTTAGGGTGTGCGGAGCTTTCTCGTTAGAGTGATGATCTTCGTGAGGCGATTGGATAGCCGATCGAGGCGAGTGCGCGCAGTGCCCAACGGCAATGTGCGTCGGAACATCTCAAGTGCATGCTGCGATGTCTGCAACGAATCGATGATCCCATCGAGGCCGGCTCGGGTGTGTATGGAAGGTGTTTTCGGCGGAGGGAGTAGATGTCGGGGCTTCAAACACGCCTGTTGAAATTCCCGCTGGATATCAGTCAACAACACCTCGGTATATAGCAACGTCATTTCGGGAGAAGTGTGCCCCAGCAGTTCCATGACAACGGGAAAGGTAACACCGGCGCGAAGCATCTCTGTTGCGAACGAATGGCGCATCTGGTGGGGCACTATACGTGTGGAAAGACCGAGAGAGAGACAGACCTGGTGAAGATACCGGCGGAGATGTACCACCAGGCCATTCTTGGTGGAGCGCCGGGCCAGGAGGCGGCCATCCTGAGGTCGCGGATCGAGGAAGCGATAGAACCGTAAGCGTTGAATAACGGTCACCGCCACCGAATCCACCGGAACCATACGTTCTTTTTCGAGTTTGCCGAGCGGCACGAGAATGGCCTGCTGATTTGGTCCAGTCGGCCTCAGGCAATCGAAAGATAAATCGGCGCACTCGCCAATGCGCATGCCGGTATAGCGGATGAGCAGAAAAGCGTTACCTTCAAGATCGTTGCGCTTGATGAACTCCTGCTGAAGAAGCTGATCCTGCTCGATGGTGAGCGGGCGTGCAAGTCGTTGCGGGCGTCGCGGGATATCCTCGCGACGAATCAGGCGAGTGAGATGAGGAAGTTGTTCGGTCCACGCGAGTTCGTCGAGCACGGGGCGCAGGATAATGAGCTTGAGGATATAACTAGAGGTGGCAAGCGGCGGCGTCTGGGACCGCAAACAAGACATCCAGCCGAGCAAGTGGGGATCGCGTTGCAGTTGCTCGAGCGAGGTCACTTCGGGATGAGTGGTGCCCAGGTATCTGAGGAAGTTGCGTATGACGATGCCCTGGTATTGACGCCGGCTTTCCGGACCGTGCGCTGTGCAGATGGAATCAATGGCCCGCTCGAAGACCGGAGCCAGCGGATGTTTTACGCGTGAACGCCGGGTGCGCATCATGACGAGAGCCTAGGAATAGGCCGAACCAACTGCGTAACGGCGCGCGCGAACTGCTGGTATACGTCTTGCGGCGTGACTTTCACATATCGGAGGGTAGTCTCGGCATCGGCATGGCCCATCAACTGCATAAGTGCGGGCAGGCTGACCCCGGCACGCACCATGTCGGAAGCAAACGTGGTACGAAACCGGTGTGGGTTGGCGATCTTAATGCCGGTGCTCTTTCGATGGTGGCGGAACAAGGATCGTATTCCCGAGGGAGTCATCCGCTTTCCGCGGGCCGGCTCCTTCAGCGAGATGAACAGCGCGGCGGTGCCGACTTTAGGCCGTTCCAGCAGCCGATAATGATCGAGGAGTTGCACGGCTTCGGGCGCCAGTGGCAGCAAGCGCTGTTTGTTGCCTTTGCCGCGCACGCGCAGCTGCGCTTCAGAGAGCAACACATCGTCCTGATTCAACTCCAACACCTCGGCTGAGCGCAGTCCTTGCAGAAGCATGATTCCCACGATGGCCAGGTCCCGAGCCGTGCGGAAGCTGGACCAGAAGCGCCCGACCTCATCGACAGAGAGCGGAACGATCTGGCGCTTGGGTACTCTTACTCGCAACCGACTCAGGGCAACTCGCCGGCCCAACCCTCGCGGTCCACGCCGCACATAATATCGCTGAAAACCTTCAGCTCTTTGGGAGGGAGCATCGGGGAACTCGTTACGCAGGGCGCGATCGGCGACGCCGATGCGGAAGTTGATGGTGGTACTGGCAACACGATGATCGTGTTTGTTCTGGAACTTGAGATACTCCAGCAGGGTGGATCCGCTCACATCCCTTTCGACAACCTCCGCCGTGTGATGGGCACTGGCCCACCAGCGAACAAAGTGCAGCAGGCTGTAGGCGAAGGCGCGGAGAGTCGTAGGCGCCAGGCGGCGGACATACTCACGATCGAGGTATCGATTCACCCAGCCAACCTCCCGGCCGGTTTCGTGCTCGACCACACGAATCGGGCTCTTGGCGGAGTTGGGCTTCTGCGACTGAATCACATGGAATCTCATAAATGAGCAACCTCGAGTACCAGCTTCGAAAACAGCCATGCAAGACGTGCTCCACGCTTGAGGCGTCAGCACGTTTCAGACAAAGGCGCCATTTTTCGGCACAGTGGGAAGTTCCAGCACCTGGTAGATTCCATCTTTGAATGCGATCAGATCTCGCGCCACGAGTTCATCGCGGGCACCGGTGAGTTCATGCCGGTGACGAATCTCGAGGAATTCCCCCAGACGTTCGTCGGAATAAAAGCTCACGCCATCCCGATTGGAAACAGCGACCAGTACCAGGTAGAGAAGCTTTTCCAAGCGGGTTAATCCCTGATCAAAACCTTTCCGGAAAAATCGATGGTCCATCCAGCTGAAAGAACCGCTGATGGCTCGGATTCGAGCTGGCACCGGTGGTTGAGGTCGTTTGCTCATCATCATGCAAGCTCCACGGAGTAAATAGGCAAGCTGAAAGTAAAGAAAGTGGCGAAGTGACGCAATATGTCGGGACTATATCAATGGAATCTCATCGCCGGCTGGGGTGGCGTTCCCACCATCGCCTCTCGCGCTCCAAAACGCGTTCCAGAGACCGGCGACATGCGTAGGAACAGAAGCGCTGCAGCGGCGACCGCCGGCTGCGTTGGATTTCCTCGTATCACCCCGGGCGATCGCAGGAGCACGAAAAAAAATTTTCTAGTGATGACCCTCGCGCCGCCTAAAAAACCGGGTTTTTGCCTCTTTTGTTCCCTCTGCCGCACTCTGTATCTGCGGCTCTGAGCACGACGGACCTGCTTCCCGTGGGCCGTTTTACGATATTGCTGCCGCGCTTTCCACTGCCTCCAGTGCGCAGCCTCGTTCCGGCAATGCTCGCTGCAGTAACGCGCCAGCCGATGCTCCGGCCGGAAAACACGGCCGCAGCCCTTGAGCAGGCATATGCGGCAGCGCGGTCGGCGAACGCGTTTTTTCCCGTGCGGACTTGTTCCTAGAGCTTGATTTTCGAGATGAGTTGACGGATGTTCACAAGGGCCCATGGGAGCTGATCCCTCCCAGAAGGCTCAAGCCTCGAAGGGGACCTTTTCCCCTTCGGGGCGCTAACGAGCGCGACTCGGCACTGCTTTCTTCTCTTCCTGAGAATCTAGATCGGAAAAGAAGAGTTCAAAAATTATGCTTACTTCGTGCAAGCTAAGCAGGTATCGTCCGTTCGTCTTCTTTCCAGGGTCGGCTTTGCGATCTCGGGAACGAAGAAAGAGACGGGAAGAATATGGGAAAAGCTATTTATTTGCATTTAATCTGAAGAATTACAGGAAAGAACTGCAGACTACTTAAGATTGGCCGGTTTATTTCGAC
>JAWOLO010000555.1:0-22588 GCA_033853375.1 Terriglobia bacterium | reverse complement strand
TTCCGGATTGTTCAAGCCTAATAAACTGGGGAACCTCGGCCAAATCTGCCTACTTATGCTCACCAAAATGTTTGGGAAACCGTTGAAACCATTGATTTGTGGTTTGCTGAATGAAAATCAGCAGGTTTAATGGTCAATTTGCTGGCGGGCGGAATGCCTGGTGAAAACCAGACGGTCATAACCATTTGCTCCCGGATGACGGGCTAACCGGAAACTGACCCACCTACGTTTCGAGATGCGCCCTTCTTAGTGTGCCGGCTCGAGGTTCAGCTTCTGAATGCGCCAGTTCAAGAGTTCCGCGACGAAGAGCACGTTTTCGCTGGGGCAGGCGATTTCGTGGATCCAGCCGAATTGCCCAAGTTGCTTGCCGGACTTGCCGAGAACGCCGAGAACTTTGCCATCAAGAGTCATCTTGTAGATGCGGCCAGGAAATGCGTCTGAGGCGTAAAGGACTTGATTCGGCCCGGGCGTGATGCAAATGGCCCAGGGCGCGCCAGGAGACATCGTACCCGTCGTGGATGCCGGCTTGTTGCCAATAGCGGGGCGTGCGTCCGCAGGAACCGGCACGTCGATGGTAAATTGCCGGAGGAATTTCCCCGCAGTATCAAAAACCTGGATACGCCGGTTTCCGCGATCGGCCACGTAGACATTGTCGTGCGCATCTACTGCGATGCTGTGCGGCGTATTGAATTGGCCCGGCCCCGCTCCCGGCTCGCCCCAAGACATCAGCCAGTTGCCGTCTTTATCCACCTTGGCGACGCGCGAGTTGACGTAGCCATCGCTAATGTACGTATTTCCTGCGGAGTCCCACGCAACGTCGGTCACTTGACGAAACATGCCGTCCACCGCCGGCAGCGGCGGCTTCACATGCTTCAAGGGCTCGGTGCCTTCGTCGGAAGCTTCCTGCTTGCGCCCGAACACCATTGTGACCCGGCCTTGGGGATTGAATTTGATCACCATGTCCGAGCCTTTGTCCGTAACCCAGATGTTGTCTTCCTTATCGACTTTCACGGTGTGCGCAAACGACCACGCATACAAGTTGTGACCAATCTCCCGCAGGAATTTTCCATCAGGACCAAACTCAAGCAGTTGCGCGGCAGCCGCGCCGTACGCGGGCCCCGTCGTATTGCCGCGCGAAAACACAAAAATGTGGCCTTTCGAATTGACCGCCACGCCCGTGGCTTCGCCAAGATAAAGATCTGGCGGAAGCTGCAAAAAATCCGGAGTGGAGCGGAAACGGATTTCCGGCAACTGCTGCGCAAATGTAGGCGCAGCGAACGAGAGAGCGAGGAGTAAGAGCACGTGTTTCATTGGAACAAGCCTCCTTGGCCGTTGCGCATCATACGCGCTTTTGTGTCCTCAGTCGCCCGTTAAGGTTTTGTATTGCGCCGCCGTGAGCGGAACCACAGAGAGGCGGCCCTGCCGGACCAACGGCGAATCCGCGAAAAGCTTATTGGCCTTGATTTGCGCCAAGGTCATCGGTTTCGCGAGAGGTTTTCCTGCTTTGATCGTGACCACGGGATTTTTAGGGTTGGAATTGTCCACAGAAACCACGGTTGCGGTGCCCACTGCGGTCTTTTGGTCGCCGGTCTCGTAAATGATGAGGCGCGTGCCCGGCGCCATCTCCCGGAGATTTCTCAGCGCAACTGGGTTCGAAACGCCATCCCACTCCGTGACCTTATCGCGCTGCAGATCGGCAAACGAATATTCGGAAGGTTCGGTCTTGAGCAGATAGTCCGAGGCCATATACACGCCCCCTTTTCCAACGAAGTGGCTGGCTATTCTACATGCGCTCTGGGCACAGGCTCAACTCAGGCACCCGTCCGTTGTAGTTTGATTTTGCTCTTGTCACACTGTTTTGCTTTTTTGTTGACCTTGCAATACTCCCTAAGTATTCTGTCCTTGGCCACCTCTTGGAGGCGTGGATGGCGCGCTCGCGCGTGCTTGACAGCTCGGCAGTCGCCCGTATTATTCTCGCCATTCTTCTTTCTCTGACGCTTCTGATCTCTCCTCTCTGGGCTGCTCCCTCTTCCGCCCTGGGAACGGTAGTTTTTGCCAATCGTGCCCGCGTCGGCGAAGCCAACACATCTGTAGGCGCCACGGTTTTTAGCGGCGATCGACTTAGCACAGACCAAGTGGGCACGGTCCAGATTCGCGCTGGTGCGGCGCGCTTCCTTCTCGCGAGCTCAAGCAGAGCCACGCTGGCACAAGAGGAAGGCAACCCTTCGGCAACGCTCATCGCCGGAACGGCCACATTTTCCACGGCGAATTCCAAAGCCTTTGCGCTCCACGTCGCTTCGGCGACAATTCGTCCGAACACGGACCAACCAACGATCGGAAAAGTGACCGTATTGACCGCCAAGGAACTCGTCGTGAAGAGCGTCCGTGGCTCCCTGCAAATTGCCGTCGATGATGATGTACGGGAAATCCCGGAAGGCGCCGCTTACCGAGTCGTTCTCGACCCGAATGCAGCGGAACCCCAAGGCCCTCGCGGGGCCGGCACAAAAGGTATGGGCGGTCCTCCTATCAAGGGCGCCAAGAGCAGATTCATCTGGTACGCGATCGCGATCACCGGGGGAGTAACTGTCTGGGTGGCTCACGAAGCTCTCGAAAGCGCCGACAAGCCATAGATTAATCCTAAGCGAAGTCCCGCGCGCACGGTTATCGTGTATACCGCCGCCTCTACTGTCAGCAAACCTCTACTTTTTCAAGTAAGTTCCAGCGGGCTTACATCCGTTCTTTGATCAATCGGCGGGCACTAGGAATCCAGCGAAAGGGTTAGCATTTTTCAGCAAACGAGCAGATATGAGGCTCGGCCAGCCGCACGAAATCCACGTTCCCCACGCGCACCCAATCGGAATGCGTGCCGGCGCTGAGAATGATCTCCGGATCTTCCGCCAGTGCTTCGTCCAGATAAACCGGCACGCCATAGAGTTCCCCGAACGGCGAAATCACGCCGCGTTCGCAGTCGGGAAAAAGCTCGCTGAACGCTTCCTCATCCATCAATCGCACGGGTGCACCAACAATAGCCGAGAGTTTTTCGAGATTGATCCGGTAGGAGGCAGGCAACAGAGCCAGGATCTCCCGGCCACCAGCTTCCAGCGCTACGGCCTTCGACACTTCCTTGCCCGGGAGGTGCATCGCCGAAGCCGCCATCTGCGCACTATCTGCCGGCACGTGGAAAATCATCGAGTAGGGGACCTGTTTCGTATCCAAGTGGCATTCCAAGCGTCGTGGCATCAGCATCGTGCTTTCTCCAATCGGTGTGGGCCTCTTATTACACTCCAGGCGGCCCCAGCCGCGTTCCTGTCGTTTATAGCGCCTAGTCACGACAAGGAACCGTGACGAGGCTCACGTAGCCCCGTGATCCCTGACACAAGCAAGACCAAGTTGCAGGCCCCGTTTAAGGCCGATGTTCGCTATTCAAATGCGCTGGAAACTGATGATGAGGACTGAGCTGCGAAGACCTCGCGTGAGCAAGCGGACGCCACAGCTTTCAGAGGCTCTTCTTGCTCATCCCAAATTTTGGCGCATTTCGAGCAAAGCTTCACGACCGAGTGGGCCGCACGTCTTGTGGTTTCCGCTGGCCGCGGACAATCGCTGAATTGGGGTGGCTGTGCAGGATCGTCAGGAAAGAAAACCTTCGAGTCACATTGCGCCATGCGGGCAACGATAAATTCTGGCAGCCCTACAAATCCGTGACGCGTGTCACACTCTGATGTTCCTACGACACACAAGCGACGACCATGCGCACCCCAACTCAGAGAGTCGGCAGCGCATGCAGCGATAGGGCCGTCATTCTCATGATTCTGGAAAAGTCTTTGTCCAAAGTGAAAACGCTCGCCGCATTTTCCAAGCAATCGCCGCGATAAGTGCATCGATGGTCGTGAGGTTTACACCATTGCTACGACGCGGCGATGACCTCGATTTCGACGAGCGCGTCTTTGGGCAGCCGCGCTACCTGAACCGTCGAGCGCGCGGGCGGCGCTTGGGTAAAGAACTTGGCATAAACTTCGTTCATCGCTGCGAAATCATTAATGTCCTTCAGAAAGACAGTTGTCTTGACCACATGGTGCATGTTCGAGCCCGCGGCCTCCAAAATTCCTTTGATGTTTTCAAGCGTGCGCTCTGTCTGTTGGCGGATGTCCGTGCCGACGAACTCGCCCGTCTTCGGGTCGAGCGCCACCTGCCCCGACACGTACAGAAATCCATTCGAGCGGATAGCTTGCGAATACGGGCCGATAGGTTTTGGACCTTTGTCCGTCAGTACAACATCTCTCATTGTTTAGTCTCCTTGTTGGGACTTCCTGTCGCGGCGGTTGTCAATTCATACCGCGCGCGAAATTCCTCCGGCACTCCGGGGCGCTTCATCCACATTCTTACAAATTCCGCCACGTTTTGGTGAGTTTCCTGTTCGAGCGCCGCAATCAAATCGTTTAGATCAAAGCCGCGCTCCCGGCGGGCATTTAGCATGTACCGCGTGGCTTTTCGAAATGTTTCCGGCCCGTAACGATCCTGCAACGCATAAAAGAACAAGAAACTCTTTACCCGGAGAACCTCATCACCTTCTTCTCTCACCAGTTTCGCGCCAGGAGGAATCAAGCGAAGCGCCCGCCGGATGGTTTCTCCGCGCGCTTCCCCTCCTACCACGGCATCATGCCCGACGGCTGCGGCGAACACCGGGAACATCGTTAACGGCGGACTTTGCTCAAAGAAGGCGGGGTTCTGGGCATATCCCAGCCAGCTCGCAGCAAGCGACGGGGCAGCTTGCACCGCGAACGTCGGCGTGCCTTCGCTAAGGTCCACGACCATGGTGTCTTGGGAGATCATCTCCGTCGTGGGTCGTTCGTTTTCGCCGCGGCCAAGCAGCCTGGCCCTCAAAGGATTAAGGCCCGTAAAGCAGCCGGACACTACCGGGCATTCCACGATCCAGGTCTGCGAAGACTCTCTACTGCGCGCCCCGAAAGCGGCATTGTACGCCGCAATTACTCGCGCCAGACCTTCGCTCACGTCCCGCAGTTTGGTGGAATCCTGCGGCTTGCTCGTCCACAGATGCACGTTCTCACTGCCCTTACCGACTTCCGCTGAAATGTATCGCCCAGCAATCACGAAAGGATACGGATCTTTTTTCCTTTGCTCGGCCAGAACAACTACCTCTCCGCGTTTCCTCACGCTTTTCTTTCGGACGCCGCTGATGTGCACAAGAAATCCATCGGGCACGGCAACCAGGAGACCCCACTTTTTTGGCGGCACGCCGCCGGTGGCAAAGAGTCCGTCCGGGGGAAGCAATTCGAAGCTCCAGGATGCAGCAGGAAGAAAAAACGCGTCGCTTGAAAAACTCAGCGAAGTTTCACCTTCTTGGGGAGGCAAAAACTCAGTCGTCAAATGCAGCGTGTGCCGCGAGGAGGTTTTCCACGGCGCTCCAAACTTCGCGAGGGAACTCCGCGGATCGTCCGGGTCCTGCGTGAGCGTCAGTGGGGACTTGTCCCAGCTTGCCTGCACCCCATTCGAACGAAAGCGCTTCCCTGGCAGGCGCATTTCCAATTCTTCGAGCGGCCGCGTCCCTGTATTGTGCAGGTGGTAATCCGCCGCAACTTCAATGCGCGGTTCGGGCTTGGGCACAAACCGCACGCGGATTTCCTGCTTTTCAATCACGTAGCCCGGCCCGAGCGCCACCGCGCAAGACGCAGCCCAAAAGGAAAGTGCCGCGGTTGGAATTACCCAGAGGAAGCGTGAACAAGCTCGGGCTCTCACAGCTCAACGATTGTAACGAGGAAAGCTCGGAAGAAAAAGCCAAGCTTAAGGAGTCACGCCCAAAAAGCCTCAGCGCTTGCCAAGAAGCACTGACTCGTTCGCATCTTGGGTGTAGTTGCTCGAAAGACCGAAGTTGAAGTCAGTTGCGCCGCCGTCCGCGCACGCGCTGAAACCCGGTGTTTGCATGATTTCGTGTGGCTTCCCGCACCGCCGCTTCTCTGTCGGCTTCGGCATCCGTTTCGCCCCGGTTGATGCGCTCCATGATTTGGCTCTCGGTAAGCCCGGTATTTTTCAGCCGCCCGATTTCCGCGCTGCTCATCGTGCGCTGGCCTTTCATCCTTTTATGCAAAATCACATCCACAGCGGTGTCAGACAAACCAACCAGACGAAGCATGACCGCATCGCCGCTCAGCTTATCGAGCTGGTCCACCTTCGTCATTTCGAGAATGATCGACTCGTTATACCCGGCGTTTATCAAATTGACCGCGGAGTCCGCACTGGCAAACGGATGCTGATGGTTGTGCGCATCCGCGATCACTGCCACGCACGTGTCGTCGCTGACCCCAGCTTGCTTCATTTTGGTGAGCTGTTCCACTTCCGTATCCGAAGTGTTGAGCTTTTTAAGCTCTTGGACGCTGCTCGACCACATGCCGGACTGATCGAGCCGGCGGTAATCCGTGAACAGGTGCTGGTTGCAACCGAACGTTCGCAGCAGCAGAAGCGCCAGAGGGATGAGCTTATATTTCATGATCCCATTTTATCGGGGGCAAGAGGAGCGGCGCGAAAGTGTGCTGTGCGAGGCACCCGGCGAAAGGACAGGCGATAGGAATGCGGTGTCTAGTCTGCGGCCTTAAGTCTGCGGTCTTTAAGGCTCAGAACTGAATACTGGAAACTGAGAACTGAGAACTGGCGTTTCAGCGTGCGGCCTGATAGATGCGTTCCACGCCGTAAACGCCGGGAATTTTCTTAATGTTGACGAGAATCGTTTCGAGCTGCCGCCGATCCGCGATTTCCAAGTTCGCGTCAATGCGGGCGTTGGTACGGTCCGGGCGGCTTTCCAGATTGTGAATGTTGGAGCCCGCTCCGCTGATGACCGCCGTGATTTCCGCCAGCAAGCCCGCGCGATCCCGCGCGCGAATTGTGAGTTGCACCGGGAAAGTCGCCCCGCTCGCGCCGCCCCATTCGACGGCAATGCGGCGCTCCGTCTGGTACAGCAGATTCTGCACGTTCGGACAAGCGCGCGTGTGCACCGCGACGCCGCGCCCGCGCGTGATGTAGCCAACGATTTCATCACCGGGAATCGGGTTGCAGCACTTCGCGCGGTAAACCAGCAAATCGCCATGCCCTTTGACGATCAGCGGCGCTTCTCCAAAACCCAGCATGCGCTTGACGGTCTTGACCAGCGTCGGCGCCGAGTCAGGCGCGGGAGCCTCCTCCGCCTTTGCGGGCTCGCCCAGTAAGCGCGTTAAGATCTGCCGCGCGGAATATTTCCCAAACCCCACCGCCGCGTAGACATCCTCAAGCTTCGTCAAGCCGTAATCTGTCAACAGCTTGGCAATCTCGGCTTCGGGGATTTTCTTCAGGCTTCTGCCAAAGTGCCGCGCTTCGTTTTCGAGCAGCCGCTTGCCCATTTCCATGGCTTCTTCGCGTTCCTGCTCGTTGATCCAGTGGCGGATTTTGCTTTTCGCCGACGACGATTTGACGAAGCTCAGCCAGTCGCGGCTGGGATGGTGGCCCTTCTGCGTCAATATCTCGACCACGTCGCCGCTCTGGATTTCATGCCGCAGCGAAACCATCTGGCCATTCACCTTCGCGCCCACACAATGGTGCCCCACTTCCGTGTGCACCATGTACGCAAAATCCACCGGCGTTGCCCCGCGCGGCAGCTCCAGCACGCGCCCTTTCGGCGTGAACGCATACACTTCCACCGGCGCGAGGTCCACTTTCAGCGTAGACAGAAACTCACTTGGCTCCTGCATCTCCTGCGACCATTCGATCAGTTGGCGCATCCAGGAAATGCGTTGGTCGTCGTCTTGCGCGCCGGGCTTGCCGACCTTGTATTTCCAGTGCGCCGCCACGCCTTCTTCCGCCACGCGATGCATGTCTTGGGTGCGGATCTGCACTTCGAACGGCTGCCCGCTATGCAAAACCGTGGTGTGCAGCGACTGATACAAATTGGGACGCGGGATTGCGATGTAATCCTTGAACCGGCCCGGCACTGGCCGCCAAATATGATGCACCACTCCCAATGCAGCGTAGCAGTTGCGGTCATTGTCCGTGATGACGCGCACCGCCAGCAAATCGTAAACCTGCTCAAGTCCGGATTCCTGCCGCAGCATCTTGCGGTGCAGCGAATACAGGGTTTTGACGCGCGCTTCTAACTCCGCGGGTATGCCGGCCTCAACCAGCTTCGACCGGATCGTAGCCTGCACTTCGTCCAGGAATTCCTTGTGGAATGCCGCCTTGTCGCTAATTTCCTTTTGCAACGCGAAAAACGCTTCCGGCTCGAGATATCGAAACGACAGATCCTCGAGTTCGCCGCGCACAACGCTCATCCCCAAGCGGTGCGCGATCGGCGAATAAATATCCAGCGTTTCGCGCGAAATGCGCTGCTGTTTGTCAGGCTCTAGGTATTGCAATGTGCGCATGTTGTGCAGGCGATCGGCGAGCTTGACCAGCACGACGCGCACGTCGGTCACCATCGCCAGCAGCATCTTTCGTACGTTTTCGGCCTGGCGCGCTTCCGGCGCCGTAATGTTCAGCCGCCCGATCTTCGTGACGCCCTCGACGAGGTGGGCCACTTCTGGCCCAAAGCGTTCCTCAATGCGCGAGACGGGATACTCCGTATCCTCAATGGCATCGTGGAGAATTGCCGCCGTCAGTGTGATGGCATCCATCCGCATGTCGGCCAGGATGTGCGCAACTTCCAGCAAATGAGAAAGATAGGGCTCACCGGAGCTGCGAAACTGGTCGTGATGCCGCTCCGAAGCGATCTCATAGGCGCGGCGAACGATCCAGGGATCCTCGGCTGGGCGGTGCTTCTTCAGCTTTTCGAGGAGTTCCTCTAGGCGGGCGTCAAGCTGCCGGACCGCGCGGTCGCGGTTAAAGCTCAACGGCAGATTGCTGGGCGAAGGCATACTCTAGTTTACCTCATGGGTATACTTTCGGCGAATGGGACACCCAGCTAGCATTGTTCCCAGACGTACGTTGCGCCAGTTTCGTAAACGCGGGGCGGGAAGACTTCGCAGAATCGGGCAAGCGCTTTGGTGAAATAGGCAAACGAACAAGGGATAAGCAGAGTACACTTTGCTTCGTTGAGGCTGGTCGAAATTTCGCAGCCCTATTTGTGGCGCCGAGATGCGGCGCAATGCCCGGAGGAGAAACGATGCAGAAGCGCAAACTTGGAAAAACCAATTTGGAAGTGTCAGCCATCGGACTCGGCTGCATGGGAATGAGCTTTGGTTACGGCCCGGCCGTCGACAAGCAGGAGGGAATCTCGCTGATTCGGGCCGCCGTCGAACGCGGCGTCACGTTTTTTGATACTGCCGAGGTCTACGGGCCGTTTACGAATGAAGAGCTCGTGGGCGAGGCTCTCGTTCCGTTCCGCGGGCAGGTGGTGATTGCCACCAAGTTCGGATTCAAGCTGGATCCAAACACCGGCAAACAAGTGGGGTTGGACAGCCGGCCTGCGCACATCAAGGAGGTCGCCGAGGCATCGCTTAAGCGCCTCAAGACCGATGTCATCGACTTGTTCTATCAGCACCGCGTCGATCCCGACGTGCCGATCGAAGATGTCGCCGGAGCCGTGAAAGACCTCATCCGGGAAGGCAAGGTGAAGCACTTTGGCCTATCGGAAGCAGGCGTGCAGACCATCCGTCGCGCACATAAAGTTCAGCCGGTCGCGGCACTCCAGAGCGAATACTCGCTGTGGTTCAGAGAGCCTGAGAGAGAAGTGCTTCCGACGCTGGGAGAACTCGGAATCGGGCTCGTTCCTTTCAGCCCTCTTGGTAAAGGCTTCCTTACAGGGAAGATTAACGAAGAGACGCAGTTCGACAAGTCCGATTTCCGCAACATTGTTCCGCGTTTTACGCCGGAGAACCGGAAAGCGAATCAGGCGCTGGTCGATCTGATTGGCAAGTTCGCGGAACAGAAAAAGGCCACGCCTGCGCAGATCGCGCTCGCATGGTTGCTGGCCCAGAAGCCGTGGATCGTTCCGATCCCAGGTACGACCAAGCTGCATCGGCTCGAAGAGAACCTCGGAGCCGCCGCCGTTGAACTTACGCCAGAAGATCTGCGGCAGCTCGAAACTGCAGCGTCGAAGATTGCAGTGCAAGGTGCTCGCTACCCGGAAGCGCTTCAGAAGCTGGTGGGCCGCTGAGCCATTGCAGATATAAAGGCAGGAGGTGCATATGCCAGCGCGGAAAGATGATTTAAGAGAGCGGCTATCGCGGTCTCGCGAAATCAATATCACGGTGACCGGCAGAAAGTCAGGACGCGCTATCACAAACCCGGTCTGGTTCGTGTTGGACGGCGAGAAGCTTTATCTGCTGCCAGTGTCCGGCTCGGATACACAGTGGTACAAGAATGTGCTCGAGAATCCCGCGATGCGGATCGAGGCGCGAGATGCGAAAGCTGAGGTCAAGGCTGTTCCTATCACCGACGCCAAACAAGTGTCGTCCGTGGTCGAGAAATTTCGTAAAAAGTACGGCACCGGCGACGTGAAGAAGTACTATTCCAAGCTCGACGTTGCCGTTCTCGCCCAAATGCAGTGAGCACCACAATTTGCGATAAGAGGTACTCCGGGCCGGACCCGCAAGAAAGTGGCGCGCCCGGAGGGACTTGAACCCCCAACCTAATGGTTCGAAGCCATTTGCTCTATCCAGTTGAGCTACGGGCGCGCGTGATGACTTTGATTCTAAGATATTCTTGGGTGCGTCTCTAGTGTCCCTTATAGCGGCTTCATAAAGCAAAAAAAGCCGCCCATTGTCAAACATCTACGGAGACAAAAACGCTAAAACAAGAATTGGAGCCTCTGAGTGGCGCGGAAGATCCACACGCTGATCCCCGAGTGGACGGAATACGAACTGGTGGACAGTGGCGCAGGAAGGAAGCTGGAGCGGTTTGGTGAGTTCACACTGATCCGTCCTGAGCCCCAAGCGATGTGGGCAGCGAGCCTCCCGTCGCAGCGGTGGGCGGACGCAGATGGCGAATTTATCAAGGCAAAAGGCGGCCAGCAGGGCGAATGGAAATTCCACAAGCCAATTCCGGCGCGATGGGCAATGCAACGGAGAAATTTGAAGTTTTGGGTGCAGCCAGCGCCTTCGGGCCACGTGGGAGTGTTTCCAGATCAGGCGTCCCATTGGGACTGGATCGAGGAAGTGACAAACCGAGCGGCAAGGCCTGTGAAAGTATTGTGCCTCTTCGGTCATACCGGCCTGGCAACGCTAGCGGCGGCAGCAGCAGGTGCGGAAGTGACGCACGTGGATGCTTCGCGCAAAGCGGTAGCGTTGGCGCGGGAGAATCAGTGCCTGTCGGGGTTGAATGGGCGTCCCATTCGCTGGATTGTGGAAGACGCAATGACGTTTGTGAAGCGAGAGGCACGCCGCGGGAACCGGTATGATGCGATGATGCTCGATCCGCCGAGGTTCGGGCGCGGTCCCGCAGGCGAGATTTGGAAATTGGACGAGTCTCTGCCGGAACTGCTGGCGGCGTGCGCCAAGCTGCTAACGGACTCACCGGTGTTTGTTTTGCTGAATGTCTATTCCACGGTGCTGACGCAAGGACGAATTGAGAAGGAAGCCGAAGAATTGCACGGTTACCTAAAAGAGATGCTCCAGGAATTTCAGGTAACGATCACGGCGGGCGAATTGGCGATCGAGGACGCGACGCGGCGTAGAATCTCAGCCTCGGTTTTCGCTCGGGCATAGGCAAACGCGCCGGGCTGAAACCCAGCGCCGAAGAGGTGAGATTGCGGCATAGAGTCTCCGCGGCAAGAAAAGACGTTTTTCACCGGAGAGGCGGGGAGAAGTCGGCAAGGGTAAGGAAGGTGGAATCTACCTTTTCAACGAGCTTGCCGTTGGCTTCGGACTTGTCGCGGGCCGCCTGCCATTCGGGATCATCACGGAAGGCTTGCCAATTCGCGGTGGCCGCCTCGCGGCTGGGATGCGCGAGGATATAAAAGAGGGTGTGGCCTTTGAGGGGTTCGTCCATGGGAGTCCAATAGGCGACATTGTGAATGCCATGCTTCTCGAAAAGGCGCATGGTGTGATCGCGGAAGCGGCGCAGCAAATCGTCGAGTTTGCCCTCGTACGTGTGATACACGCGGAGTTCGTAAACTGTCGTAGCTGGAGTTTGGCCGGGAGCGGACCTGTCTTGGGCATTGCCACAGGAAGAGGAAAGCCATTTAGCTGCCGGGAAAAATGCGGCAGCGGGGAGCGATTGAAGCAAAGCGCGTCGTTTCATGACCGAAGATTGTAGCAGAGGCTTGGTCGCGTTGAGCTGTGGACGAAGCGGGCGTATCTTCTGGGAAAATCGATCCCGGTCGGCCCTTTCGTCAAATTACGGAAGATTAAGGCGCTAGGAGAACGAGCATGGCCGCGCCACAGCCGGTATTAGATAAAGCATTCCCGACAGTTTGTTTCTGGCGGCCACCCGGGTCCTGAAGGGACTGCGTCTAGGAATACCGATGGGGCCGATGATTCTGCTCACGGTAAAGGGCCGCAAGTACGGAAAGCTGCGCACGATCCCGGTGGATCTGTTCCGGCGCGGTGACCGCAGTTACCTGGTTTCTACGCACCGCCAGGAAAGCTCCAACTGGGTGAAGAATCTGCCTGGCGAGGGTACGTTGACTCGCGGGTGGAACCGGTGGGCCATTAAGGTGGTGGAATTGGCGCCGGACACGGCCGGGAGAGTGCTCAAAGACGTGTTGGGACCGCGCCTAGCTCCCCTGCAGGAGGAGTCGTGCTAAGACGAACTTTTTCCGTGGCGCGCGATGCACCACTGGAAGACTTCGTAAGCGCCGCTCGAAGCCACCCAGTGTTTGAGATCGTCTCGGAAAGCGCGAAAAAGAGCTAGTTCCCCGGTTGCGGCTGCTCGGCGCGCTTTTGCTTGATTTCTTTAACCTTGTCAACCAGCGCGTCCGCTTGTTTTAGGTAGTTGTCGCGCTCGTCCGCGGATTCCACCATGTCGGCCTTGCGGCGATAGAGCAGGTTCAAATAGGCCATGGCGTCATCGTAATCAGGACGAAGCTGAATGGCCTTCTGGAGGTCAGCGATGCCTTCGTCAACAAGTGTGCCGTACTTGGCAGTGTAATCGGTACGAAGGGAAGCGGGAAGCGGATCGGTATCCTTGACCTGCTTCTTGATGTTGTTCTTGTTGTAATCGGCGCGCAGTTCGTTGTTGGCGCGGAAAGCCAGCGTCCAATCAATGACGCCAATCCAGTAGTAAGGTTCTGGATCGTTCGGCTTTAGGGCAATGTGCTTCTCGTGGTAGGACTTGGACTCCTCAAATTTCTTGGGGTCGTAAGGCTGGCCGGCCATCTGGAAAAGAATTGACCCGATGCCGTCAACGGCGCTCAGGTTGTTGGGGTCGATGCTGAGCACGTCCTTGAATTCCGCGATGGCCTGATTGCCAAGGCGCGTGTTGGCTTCGGAGGGAGCGCCTGGAATGTACTGGCTGGCGTACGCGGTGGCCAGGTAGAGGCGCGCGTTCATCAACGTGGGGTCGAGGTCCTTGGCCTTCTTGAAATCCTCAATGGCCTCGTCGTACTGGCCGTTCTTGAAGGCGCCTACACCCTTGTTCAGCAGATCGCGGGCCTTCAATTTATTGCATCCTGAGACTCCGACGACAAGAACGAGAAGAGCGGCGCCAACCAAAGCGCGGAGAAAGACGCGGCCCGATAGGGCGCGTAATGATCTGTGAAGCGTCACCGATGAAGCGTGAGTCATCGAGGCATCCATCCCTGCTAAGCGCGAGGCTTATAAGCAGCCAGCCCGGCGCCGGAATATTCACGTCCGCCCTGCGAAGGGCAAAATCATAACACTTAGAAATCGTTTCCCAGTTTTTGCGTCAACAGGCCAATCGGCGCAATTCCCGCGGCGCGCATGATATCGATGACCCGAGCCACCACAGCGAATTCGACCGACGCATCGCCCCACACAAATGCGGTGCGGTCGGCACGCACCTTGAAAACTTCCCTCAACCGATTGTCCAGATTTTCCCACAACACGGGTTCCTGATTAATGCGCAGGGAACCGTCCGCGAGAACTTGTACCACAACTATGAGGTGTTTGTCTCCCCCTGAACAACTTTCCGACCTCGAGGCCCCGCACGCCTGCGGAATTTGCGCCTGGAGTCCCACGGAGTGGGGAATCAGCATAAAAATCACCAGGAGCACCAGCAGGATGTCGATTAATGGAACTATGTTGGGGTCGGAGACAACACCACGCTTATTGCCTATTGCAATTCCCATGAGCCACCTCGTCGAAGAGCAGATCTTCTGCGAGGAGGACTCTCACAACCCGCGAAAAACTAAGCTACTGACCGGCCTCAAGCTTAGCCGTAATCAAGCCGATCTTGTCGATTCCTGCGCCGCGCATAATGTCAATCGCGCGGGCGACGTCCATGAACAGGACATCGTTATCGCCCTTGACGAAAGCAATCTTCTCAGCCCGTTCCTTGAAAATGGTCTCCATGCGAGGGCCGAGGGCGTCCCAAGTGGTGTCATCCTGATTGATCTTGAGTTTGCCGTTGACGAACACCTGGACCACGACGGTCTTATTCTCCAGCTCAGTGCTTTGCTGCTGGTTCGGCGAGGGCTGAGGAACAAGCGCGTCCAAGCCGTTCGGCGTGCGCGGCGTGATGACCATGAAAATGATGATCAGCACGAGCAAGATATCGATCAGCGGCACCACGTTCGGCGTCGATAACGAACCGTGGCTTTCTCCAACTTCCATTCCCATTGCGAGTCTCCTGTGGGCCCGGGAAAGAGCAGCTCCGCGAGCCACGCAACCGCGCCGGGTAGGACCGGCGCGGCTTTAAATCATCAGCAAACGAATGGCAGCACTAAACTCTTCCAGCGGCCGGAAAAGCAAAGCGTCAGCCGGAAACGACGGTCCTCAGTCCCCCGGCGAACGAACAGCGGAGGCCTTCTCCATCCTCTGAGTGAGCAGGCCCAACTGATCGACGCCAGCGGAGCGAATCTCATCCACGACGGCGACGACATCGCCGTATTTGGCTCGAGAGTCACTCCGGATATAAACGGTCTTGTCGAGACGATTGGCGATCAGATCCTTGATTTGGCCGGTAAGGTCGTCTTTCTCCACCTTCGTGCTATGGAGGTAGATGCGGCCGTCCCGGGTCACGGCAACGACAATTGCGTCGTCCTTATCAGCATCCTGCATGTCGCGGGAATTCAAAGCAGTTGCCAAATCGACAGGAATGTCCTTGGTCAGCAAGGGTGTGACCACCATAAAGATGATGAGCAGCACGAGCATGATGTCCGCCATGGGGATGACATTGGGGGACGCCATCTGTGCGCCGGCTTGTGGTTTGTACGCCATCTGAAACTACCTCTTGGCGCCACGCCGCAGGATGAAGTAGTTGATCAGCTCCATCGAGGAGTTGTCCATCTCGACGTCAAAGGCTTCCACCTTATTGGTGAAATAGTTGTATGCCCAGACGGCCGGGACGGCCACGAGCAGACCGAAAGCGGTGGTTACCAGAGCTTCAGCGATACCGCCCGCCACGGCCGACAGACCGGTGGCTTTCTGCGTCTCGATGCCCTTAAACGCGTTCAAGATACCGACCACGGTACCAAACAAGCCGACGAACGGCGCAGTGGAACCGATGGTGGCGAGAGCGGACAGGCCGCGCTTCATTTCGGCGTGGACGATGGCGACGGAGCGCTCGAGACCACGCTTGGCGGCGTCGATCACGTCGGAATCCGAAACCTGTTGCGAAGCTGACTGGAATTCCGAGAGACCGGTGGCCACCACCTTGGCGATGTGGCTCTTCTTATTGCGCTCGGCAATGGCAATGGCTTCGTCGAGCTTGCCATCCTTGAGCGCGCCCGCCACCTGTTGCACAAAGATGCGCGACTGTTTACGAGCCGCACTGTACATCAGAGCGCGGTCAATCATGACCCCGAAAGAATAAACAGAAAGAAGAAACAGGATGACCACCACGATCAGAGCCAAGGTTCCCATGTTGTGGAACAGACCGCGGAGGTCCCAGTTAGCGCCCTGCAGGAGCAGGGCCGAGAAGAGATTCAGAGTAGCTACCATTCGTTTGCTCCTTAAGTTTCAAGCGACCCTCCGGCGGTGGCTGGAGGGTCCTCGAGAGTGTTTGCTGATTTACTGCGCGGGCTGGCGCGCATGCCCCGCGACCGGCGCGCCAGACCGTACTACTGGTTAAGAGAAAAGATCACGTCGATCGTGGTGTCGACTTCTACCGGCTCGCCATTAAGAAGAGTCGGCTGATAGCGCCACTGACGAACGGCGTCGAGGGCCGCCTGCTGCAAGAGCGGGTGGCCGGAAATCACTTCCAGTTGCTGAATCGTGCCATCTTTACTGATGATGGCGTGCAAGCGGACCGTGCCCGAAATGCGTGTCTGACGTGCCAACGGCGGATAAACGGGCGTAATGCGATTCACGAGCTTGGCAGCCTGAACGTTTCCGCCGATACGAACCGGGCCAGTTGGCTTGGGCTTCGGAGGTGGCGGCGCAGTGCCGATACCACCAATCACGCCGCCCAACACGCCGCCCATCGAGCCACCGGCAACGCCGCCGGGCACGCCGCCTACGGCACCAACGGAGCCCATATCGGGTTCCGCTTCTTCCTTAATAATTTTGACTTCCTTCGGAATCACTTTCGGCGCCATTAGTTTTCCGGCATCCATCAAGTGAACTTGCGGCCGCACCTTGACCACTTGAACCGCCGCCGGAGGCGGAGGAGGTGGAGGGGGAGGTGGCGGCGCAGTCAGCATGGTAGCCATCATGGTCTTCGGGAGCGCTTCGGTGTAAATCAGCGGAATCAAAATCAAGACCGCCAGGAATGCCACCTCAAACGCCGATGAGAGCAGGACCGTCCACCACGTTTTGGTCTTTGTAGGGTGGGCACTCGATACGACCATCTCGTCAAACATAAAGTACTTTTACCTCCTACCGGCGGGAGCGAGACGCCCGGTGACGTTTTCACTTCCGCGGGTTTTGTTGCCGGCTGCGGTTCCGGTGCCTGCCAACACCCCATGGCCGCGCCAGTGATTCCAGGCAACGACAATGGGAGCAGCAATACCAAAGCTGGAATATGTTCCTACCACAATCCCTACCACCAGGGCAAAGGAGAAAGCGCGAAGCACCTGGCCGCCCATCAGGAACAGGACGAGCACGGTAAGGAAAGTCAAGCCGCTGGTCAAGATGGTTCGCGAAAGAGTTTGGTTGATGGACTTGTTTACTACGCTCGCGAACGGTTCTCGGCGAAGCAGGCGGTTATTCTCACGAATGCGATCGAAGATGACGATGGTGTCGTTCATGGAATAACCGACCAGGGTGAGCAGCGCCGCGATGACCGTCAGGGAAATCTCGTAACGGAGCAGCGAGAAAAATCCCAGCGTAATCAGCACATCGTGGAACACAGCCAGAACGGCGGCAGCCCCATAAACCCATTCGAACCGGAAGGCAATATATACCAGCATGCCGCCCAGCGCATAGAGGGTAACGTAAATTGCCTGCCTGCGGAGCTCGGCGCCCACTTTGGGGCCGACGATAGCGATGTCGCGAATCGCGAAAGGACCGAGAGAAAAGTTGGACTTGATAACATTGAGAACGGCGGGTGTGACGCCAGACACTTTGGAAAGATCGTCGAAATTCGTAAGGATGCCGTTCGCTTCTGAGTCGCGGTAATCGAGAATCTTCTTAGCGAGCTGCTGATAGCGGTCTCCGGCATTGATGGAGAGGAATAGAGGATCCTTTTCGGTAAGCGCGGCCGCTAAAGAGGAAGGCGTGGTGGTATTGGAATTGAAGTCGGGCTTGCCAGAAGACGCCACACCATAAGTGGCGTTCAAAGCGTCGAGAACCTTGACCCTGCTGGATTGTAGAACGTCTTCATCCTGGCCCTTGCCTTCGACGAAGATTAGGACTTCGTTGCTACTCCTAGCAGAGATATCCCTGATGTTCTGGATTTCCGTGTTGCCAAGCCCCTGGGCAGCCAGACCGCTGCGGAGCTTGTCCAGATTTGGCGGGTTAGCGAAACGAACGTCCACGTTTGTGCCACCACTAAAATCGATTCCGTACTTGATACCGCGGCCGAAGAAAATCGAAATCCATCCGGCGAGAAGAAGAATACCGCTCAAGGCGTAGAAGTACTTCGCCTTCCCCATCCAGTCCAGATTGGGCTGCTTGAAGAGCTCGAGCATGCCTTCCTTACTTCCCTTCCTTAGACACCGCCAACGGCAGAATGTTCCCGGCCCAGCACTTCACCCCAAAGCTTGCGAGGATAGGGGAATTAGGCAGGTGAAACCTACTGCCCGTTCGTTTGCGGACAAGTAGGTCGTGCGCAATGGCAGTTCTAGTACGCATTTAGATGCTCAGTTCCGCCTGACGTTCCATCTTGGTCAGGTGGTACTGGAAAATCGTTTTGGAAACATAGACCGCGGTAAAGATATTGGCAACCAGACCGACAACCAGCGTGATGGCGAAACCGCGGATGGGTCCAGTTCCGAAGAAACCCAAAAAGGCAGCAGAAACGACCGTGGTAACGTGGGTGTCGATGATGGTCCGAAAAGCGTTGTCAAAACCGGCGTCAACTGCAGCGGCAGAGCTCTTCCCATTGCGAATTTCTTCGCGGATGCGCTCAAAGACCAGGACGTTGGAGTCGACGCCCATGCCGATGGTGAGAATGACACCAGCGATACCCGGCAGCGTAAGCACAGCGCCGGACATGGCGAGGAAAGCCAAAAGAATGATGAGGTTGAGGATCAAAGCAAGCACCGCGTTGCCCCCGGACAGGCGGTAATAGATGAGCATGAAGAACATCACGACGAGCAGGCTGAGCACGGAAGCCTGCACACCGTGCCGGATCGAGTCTGCCCCAAGAGAGGGGCCAACGGTGCGCTCTTCGAGATACTTAATCGACGCGGGAAGTGCACCAGCACGAAGGACTACTGCCAGTTCATGAGCGCTTTGCTGACTGAAATTTCCTTCAATCATTCCAGAATCATCGATGCGGCCGTTGATCACCGGATCGGATTTTACGCAGTGATCCAGGACAATGGCCATGTTGCGACCGATGTTCTGCTGTGTGAAAGGCCCAAAGCGCCGCGCGGCTTCCGGGGACAGCGTGAAGTTCACCTGCCACGTGCCAGGGTTAGTTGTATTGCGACTCTCGGTGGCGCTGCGCAGGTCACGGCCGGTGACAATCGGGGCGCGATTCAGCACGTAATAGGTGTCACCGGCGTTTGAACCTGTCGTGCGATTGTCGGCGCAAGCCGGCACGAGCTCGTCACCCGCTGGAAGCACGGTGTGCTGGGCCATATAAGCGGCAATAGAGGGGTAGGTCTGAGGATCGTTGACGAGCCGTAATTCCAACTGGCCGCCAGCCTGGATAACGCGTCGGGCTTCTGCCGTATCAGCAACGCCGGGCAATTGCACCAAAATTTCGTCGGCGTTGCGGCCGCCGCGCGGCTGAACCGTAGGTTCGGTAAGTCCCAGAGCGTTGATGCGCTGCTCGATCGTGTCTCTCGCCTGCGTGACGGTTTGTTCCTCAATCGCGGCGACTGCCCCGGGGCGGAGGGTCAAGGTGTAACTATTGGTTTCACCCGCAGCAGGGGCAATATCCCAAACGTTGTTATATTGCGCGCTCACGAGGTCGCTCAATACCGAGTACTGCGACGGGTCAATATTGCGGACGAGAATGTGAGTATCGTCAACGCGTCGGACTTCGTCATAGTGGACATTCTTATCGCGCAGAGCGGTGGTGAGGCGGTCAACTGTGGTGTCTGTTTCTTGCGCGACGGCTTCCTGGACCTGGACCTGAAGAATCATGTGGCTGCCGCCCTGGAGGTCGAGGCCGAGCTTAATCTGCTTTTTGAAATTGTCCTTGACCTGCGCGAAGGACGTCGGGAAGGTCGGATAGCCGAAGAGAAAATAAAGACAGAAAACGATGACTGCAAGAATGAACAACGCTTTCCACTTGAGATTAGGGTTCATGGTTAAAAGATTACGCGCGTGATAGGGCGAAGGGCGGTGCTATTTTGCATCTTCCGGCGCCTCCACCTGAGCAATCGCCGCACGCGCGATGCGAATTTTCACTTGCGGCTCCGAGGAGATTTTCAAAATAACGGAATCTCCATCGATGCCGCTGATGGTGCCATAGATACCACTGCCGGTAATGACCTTGTCTCCGGTCTTCAAGGCAAAGAGCATTGCCTGAGTCTTCTTGCGCTGGCGTTGCTGGGGCAAGATCACCATGAGATACATGATGCCAAACATGAGGGCCAAGGGAACGAGGAACGTACCGAAGCCCCCGCCACCGGATGCTTGAAGTAGGATCGCTGCTGTCATCATCACTTCTACGTTATCAGTTTTTAGTTCTCAGTTAAAACTGCGAGGCTGAACGCTTGCGCCCTTTGACTTTCGTCTTCCGGCTCCTCGATAAAACTTCGCCTGCGAACTTCGACCATTGCCCGAATCCAGCCAGAACGACCGCCTAGTTCGCTGGTTCCACTCCGCACCCAAAGGACATAATA
This sequence comes from Terriglobia bacterium, assembly GCA_033853375.1. Lineage (GTDB taxonomy): Bacteria > Acidobacteriota > Terriglobia > Acidiferrales > UBA7541 > Acidiferrum. Next base: position 2,091 of record JAWOLO010000555.1, on the reverse strand, counting down.
AGGCTGCCCCGCAGGCGAGCGGCCCGCTTCCCTACTCACTGCCGACTTCCTCTGCATCTTTGTGAGCAACCCCGACCGAGCCGGGATTGACGTGACGCCCCGTGGATGGCCCGCGCCTCGCATTGAGCCAAACCCTCTGCATGAAAGACCAAGCTGCAGATTCTCAAGCAGGGTCCGCCGCGTAATGCGCGTGCATCTCAGATGAGAATTTCGCTAGGTTCCCAAACTCGATAGCCTCTCGGATTTGCCGCATGATGTCAAGGTAAAAGTGGACGTTGTGGTGGGTGGCAAGGATCGCAGCGGTCATCTCACCGGCGGCAAAAAGATGCCGAAGATACGCGCGTGTGTAGCGGCGGCAAACGGCACAAGAACAATTCGAATCGATGGGACGCTGATCCTCCGCATAGCGCGAGTTCTTGATAAGCACGCGGCCTTCGCTCGTGTACAGGCAGGCATGGCGGGCAGCGCGAGTGGGCAGCACACAATCCATCATGTCGATGCCGAGAGCGACGTAGTCCGCAATTTGTTCGGGACGCCCAACGCCCATGAGGTAGCGAGGGCGGTCTTTCGGAAGATGCGCCGTGACTTCAGCAGTCATGGCGCAGGTGATTTCGTGTGGTTCTCCGACCGCGAGGCCGCCCACGGCGTAACCGGGAAAGTCGAGATCGAGAAGCTGGCGGGCGCTTTCGCGGCGCAGGTCGGGGAACGTGGCACCTTGGACGATGCCGAACTGCCATTGAGCAGAAAGATTGCCGTCGCGGCGCGCGCATTCAAGAAAATAGTTACGGGCGCGGTGAGCCCAGGCAGTAGTGCGTTGGAGCGCAGCTTCGGCCTCCTCGCGGGGCGCGGGAGTTTCGATGCATTCGTCAAGCACCATCGCGATATCCGAGCCTAAGGCGAGTTGAATCTCGGTGGCCTTTTCAGGGGTGAGGAGATGTTCCGCACCATCGAGGTGCGAGCGGAAGCGCACGCCTTCGTCAGTGACTTTACGAAGTTCCGAGAGGCTGAAGACCTGGTAACCGCCGGAATCGGTAAGGATCGCGTGGGGCCACGACATGAATTGATGCAGCCCGCCGAGGCGGCGAATCAACTCGTGGCCGGGGCGCAAATATAGATGATACGTGTTGGCGAGGAGGATCTCCGCGCCAAGCTCTTCGAGCGTCTCTTGCGTGAGCGCTTTGACGGAGGCTTGCGTGCCGACAGGCAGAAAAAACGGCGTCTGCACCATGCCGTGGGGCGTGGTGAGGCGGCCGCGGCGCGCACCGGTGGAATCGGTTTTCAAGACTTCAAAGGAAAAAGGCACCCGCCTAGTGTATCAGGAGAAAATGAAGGCCCAGCCTACGCGACAAAGGACGTAGACGGCCCAGACCGAGAAAGCGATGGTGAAAGACTTCGCGCCCTTCAGCTTTTTTGGATTCAGGGCGGCAAAACCGATGGCCAGGAGAATGAGGGTCCAGAAGGTGAAGATATCAATTGATTTGCAAAGGGCGAAGAGCCACTTGGCCGAATCTTCAGGAAGGATCGCGGCTAAATTAGCGGCGAGGGGATTGTCGAAGTCGGCCGTGCCAAATGGTTTCAAATAAAGAGTAAGGATAAAAAGAGGACTGCTTACGAGTCCGGTGAGAAAAGCATGCGCCGTGATGCCAAAAGCGGTGCTGAAATTCGTGCTGATTCCGCCCAGTAGACTATAAGCACCCCACATGATGAGCCCCACGATCAACGCCGCCAGGAAAGGCCCCACCGCAGAAAATATGTAGGTGGAGATGGGCGCGAATTTGGCGCCAGCCTCGACCCGCTGCTCCTTCTGCTCCGGAGACATCTGAGCTGCCTGCGGGCTCTTGTCGATCTGTTGACCCACAAAGTCACGCCAATTGACGCGCTGGTTGATGGCGATCCCGACCAGAAGGCCGACAACCGTCGAGAGGACAATTGGCAGCAGCCAACTGGGTTTTCGAACGATGTCTTCAAAGGTTGCCTTTGGCGAGAAGAAGATGCCTATGACGCGGCCAAACGGACTAATTGCCGCGGCCGGCGCTTCGGGCACAGGGGTAGGGGTTGTAGCCATCGAGGACTCCTCCACCACAAGATTCG
>JAWOLO010000554.1:0-2593 GCA_033853375.1 Terriglobia bacterium | reverse complement strand
TCGCTTGTTGCGCGATCACCGCAATAATCTTATCGACTGAATCGTCCTCGCAAATCACTTCGATCTTAAGCGATTCGGGCAGATGGCCCAGCTCATAGGGACGCTTTGAATAAAGGAAAGTGGAAGTCTCGCCACTCATTCCCCGGACCACATAGGCCGTCAGACCGCCGATCCCGGCCTCGTACAGCTCCCGCATCAACTGTGGGGCGCATTGGGTCCTCACATATGCAGTGACAATTTTCATGTTCCTAAACGCCTCCTGATCGAGGTCGGAGAAAATATGGGATGCCTGGTATAACCATCACTTAGCACATCTGGATTTCTGTAAGGCATAACCTGTCTCAGAGCATCGTCTGTGCCAACACGAAAACCGCAAAGGCTCTTGAAATAGTTCTAATTGCATCTAGTCTGCGCCCGACTCCTATCCCGAATTGCCGCCTCTCGGAAGCTTTCAACTCCGCAAAACCGTCGATGGTTTTTTCCTGCTCATGAGAAGAAAGACTTTCTTCCTCGCAGGTTTATCAAGGGTCATGGAGTTTTGTTATTGGCATAGCATTTGCCCCTAAGCAGACCTAAAATCAATGGAACCAACGAGATTGGGCTCGTACAACGTCAATGCGGTAATCTACGAAATTGCGATCCGCCGGATGCTCTTCGCCCGTTTCGAGGTGCGCATTGAAGACACAGCCTGGCGTGCACGGGCATGGGGAGAGCCTATCGATATAGCTAGACACCAGCTGGCCGTCGAAATTAAACGCGCAACTTGCACAAGCCTCGCGGTGCGGAGGGACGACAACGGCAATTGGTCAGCGCAGTGCGTCGTTGACGTCTAGGGAGGGACACGTGGACACTTCACGCTTGCAAAGAAAAGCCGACCATGAATGGTGGATTCAGCCGTTCGGTAAGATGCGAGTGCCCGCGGTCATCTTTGCTAGCGAGGGACTGATCCGCGAGATGGATGAGAAGGTTTACGAGCAAGTAACTAATGTGGCCACGCTACCGGGAATTGTGCGGGCTTCGTATGCCATGCCGGATGCGCACTGGGGGTATGGATTTCCGATCGGCGGCGTGGCGGCTTTTGACGCGGATAGAAACGGCGTCATTTCCGCCGGCGGCGTTGGCTTCGATATTTCCTGTGGTGTGCGCACGTTGCTTACAGGCCTGAGCCTGGAGGAAGTGGCATCCGCCAAGGAAAAACTGGCTGAAGCATTGTTCCGGACAGTTCCCGCTGGTCTCGGAAGCCGGGGAAAACTCAGCCTGAATCGTAAAGAGATGGAAGCCATGCTGACCGGCGGCGCGCGCTGGGCGGTATCACGGGGTTACGGCAGAGCGGACGATCTGCAGCGGGTCGAAGAAGGCGGCTGCATCGCCGGAGCGCGGCCGGATGAAGTCTCTGATCATGCCAAGAAACGACAGCAAGACGAGATGGGCACGCTCGGCTCCGGCAATCATTATCTCGAAGTACAACACGTCGCGAGCATTTTCGATGAGGAGATCGCATCGGCTTACGGACTGCGGCAAGCTGACGTCGTGCTCAGCATTCACTGCGGTTCCCGCGGACTCGGACACCAGATCGGCACGGAATTTCTCACGCGGATGGCCGCCAGCGCGTCACAGCATGGAATCGACTTGCCGGATCGGGAGCTCGCTTGCGCGCCGATCAACTCTTCCGTCGGCGAAAACTATCTCGGGGCCATGCGGGCTGCGATCAACTGCGCGCTGGCCAACCGGCAGATCATCACGCATCTCGTCAGGCAGGCCTTTAACGAACTTTTTCCGCGAGAGCAACTGCCGCTGCTTTACGATGTGTCGCATAACACTTGCAAGGTTGAAGAGCATGTCTTGGATGGAAAGCGGGTAAAGTTGTTCGTCCATCGCAAAGGCGCTACGCGCGCTTTCGGTCCTGGTCATCCGGCTGTTCCCGAAGCGCTGAGAGCCGTTGGCCAACCTGTTTTGATCGGCGGGACCATGGGAACCGCCTCCTATGTCTTGGCGGGCACTACCAAAGGCATGGAGCTGGCATTCGGTTCCGCCTGTCACGGCGCGGGACGCGCCATGAGCCGTCACCAAGCATTGCGACAGTGGCGCGGAAGTGAAATTGTTCAAAGTCTCGCGAGCCGCGGTGTGTTGATTCGCAGCCGCTCCATGCGCGGCATTGCCGAGGAGGCGCCGGGAGCTTACAAGGACGTGACCGCGGTGGTAGAAGCGGCGGATCAAGCGGGCTTAGCTCGGATGGTTGCACGGCTTGAGCCGCTGATTTGCGTCAAAGGCTAACCCGCAGTTCGCCGGCTACGGCAAAGGAGAACAGTTGTACGAGAGTCAGCAGATGCTTCTGAGAGGCTCCTTGCTCCCTGCTCCATGCCCTGTGCAAAAATGCATAGGCCCGTCGCGCGGCACCTCCGCAGTTGCAGAAGGGAGCCCACTATGAATCTCAGGATTTTATCAGGTTCGGCCAATCTTTGTCTTGCCGAGAGTATTGCCAAAGCTGTTGGTGTGCAGCGTTGCCAAGTGCTGCTGGAGCGCTTTCCTGACAGCGAGCTGCACGTTGAGATCCAGGAAAGCGTGCGCGGCGCCGATGTTTATATCATTCAAC
>JAWOLO010000553.1:0-4220 GCA_033853375.1 Terriglobia bacterium | reverse complement strand
GTTGTGGCTCAAGGCATCCGAGTTCCATTGCGGCAGCAACACGATTGCGCTCTTCCCTCTTTTCGCCGGGAACCAGCGCGCATTCACCAGATTGTTTTCCGGATAAGGTGTTTTCGCAGGCGAGGTAAAACGGAGAAACTCGCCACAGGTCCCACGAACTTTCTGCTCCAGCCTCGGTTCAGGAACTTCGCGCGTGCTGAAGACTTGCACTTCCCTACGTTCCAGACGGAAGTCGGTCGGCTTTCTGTAAGAAAAAAACTCGTCGCTGTTCGCGACTGCCCGCGAATTGTACTCGCGCAGGTAGTGTTCGCATTCGGGTGCTGTCACCGGAGACATGAATCCATTGCGGCAGGGCCAGTCGCGGGTCCACTCGATTCCCCATTCCATGGGACGGACCACACGATTGTTATCCACCTTGGTGAGGCGGGTCTCCCAGTTGTACATCCAACGCGCGTAGAGAGAACTCATTGCTTTAAGGATAGCAGCGAAATACTGAGCGCTTGAGCATTCAGCACTCAGCAGTCAGCATTTCGCTTTCGGAGGTTCAAAAAGGGCGCTGAACGTGAGCGGAACAGAATTCCCGGCTTCGCCAATGAAATCGCTGTGAACCGCTTATTCGTAGACCCAGTTGCTGCGCTCGATGAACATGGGCGGCTCGTAGGTCTTGCCTGCGGCCAGCCTTTTCTCCTCCCGGCGCGCGGACCACAAAAGGATCGGCCCCAGGGCTGCGGCCGAGATGCGGGAAACAATGGGGAACTCCTTCTTAATCTGCCGCCTCAAGCCGCGAATTTCCTCACTTACATTGTCATTAATCTTCCTAAAATCTCGCTCCATGGCCCAAAGTGCCGCGTTATAGGCACTGCGGAGCTTGTTTCGCTGACGATCGAAACGCTCGCGAACGCGAGCATCGGGGTAATCCTTATACCGCTTCCACCCTTCCAGCATGGTCTGGCACATGCGATAGAGGCTTGGGCCGTTACGCTCGAAGTCGCGCCAGAAGGCAAGGTCCAGAAAGCTCTTCGACTGGTCTCGCGAGATCGCGGCGTGCTTGAAATTAAATTTGTACTGGCCGTGAATGTCGGCGAGGTCCACATCCTTCAGTAGCCGGCCTTCATCCGACATCTGCTGATACAAGGGCGTACCCGGCACTGGCGTGTAAAGCATGAATTGATGGAAGTCGGTGTCGTAACCGATTGCGGCTTCGATTTCTTCGGAAAGGTTCTCGGGAGTGTGATGCTCGAGACCGATAATGGTCGATCCTTGCACTCGAATTCCATGCGCACGTAGTTCACGGGTAAGGGTCACAAGATCTGCGCCACGCAACTTGTTGTATCCGGCCTTTGGAGATTCCAGGCCCATCCATATCCAGGAGACACCCAGCTCAACTAATTCTTGCATCGTGTACTTACGAATTGCATTGGCGGAAGAGAAGACAAAGAACTCCCAACTCTTCCCGGTAGCTTTCATGCGCGCCAGCAAGCCCATCGCGCGCTGGCGGTGGAGCAGAAAATTCTCGTCCATGATGAAAAACGAATGCACGCCCAACTCCGCTTCGATCTGGCACATGACCTCGAACAATTCGTCGCCAGTTTCGTAGAAATCAACGAACTTGCCCTTGCCTCCAAAAAAGGCGGACGTGGTGCAGAAATTGCAGCCCATCGGGCAGCCCACCGAGGGAATAAGCGTGGCTGCGGTGTCGCCCTTTTTTTCAGGCAGGCGAATGCCCATGACTCGGGTTTGCAGGCCAGAAACGATTGCGGGGTGCTTGATGGGCGCATGCTCGTCTTCTCCAAGATAGCGCCGCATCCAGGAGATGCCTTCGCCGCGCACGATGTGATCTGCATCAATCAGCTTGTCGAGGCCGGGAACGGAAGTGACGTGGCCGCCGACGACAATCTCGGATTGAGGCGATAATTGGCGCACCATGCGGCACATTTCGCGAACTTTCCTCACATTGACGATGATCGAGGAGATTCCCACCACGTCGTACTTGTGTTCGATCAACTCTTTCGCGAACGCTTCACGGGTCGGGAAATCAAGCACCGTACAGGGAGCGGAAATGTTCGCCTGGATCATCATGATTCCCCACGAGCGGTGAAACATGCGCAGCGAAAAACTTCCCTGGGCACGCGTCACCTGGTTGTGAAACAGCTCCATGGGGTTGATTTTGCGGCTGCCGAATTCGTCGTCCTGAGCGTAAGGGCCGAAAACGGAGCTCAGTAGGACACGTGCGTTACTTCTTTTGGGATGGAGGAGGTGCATTTCATCACCGTAGGGGCAAACACAACGATGTGGCGGTGATCAGGCGCACAGCTTACGAAACTATTACAACGACGGTAATTAGCAGCTTCTCAATCACGAAAGGGCTTTGCTCTCGCTGCAGGATCGAAGAGTTCTAGGGAACTAGGGAACGCCTGCTGTTGCTTTTCCGGCCCTATCGCAGTATTTTGTTCGTCCATAGTGCGGGGACGAGACCAGATTTTCGTTCCACAAATCCTCGCTCGAATCCATTCGCGGGAGAACTCCTGTGGAAGAGCGAATTCGATTCATCATTCATAACGGCCAGCGTATCCTGCTGGTGGATCTTTCGAATTGCAGCGCGGAGGAAGTCACGGCTGGGGCGCGTCTCGTGCCTTCGTATACAGCTACGGAACCGCGAGGCTCGTTATTGTTGCTGGCTGACTTCACCGGGGCGAAGTTCGATAAGACTTCGCTGACCGCGCTCAAGGAAGCGACGGCTTACGACCAACCTCATCTAAAGCGTTCCGCGTGGGTGGGAGTCGATTCGTTGCCGAAAGTCTTTTACGACAATATAAGGTCGTTCTCGCACCGCGAGATCCCAACGTTCAGTACACGCGCAGAAGCTTTGGAATACCTGGTTGCAGATCAGCCGGCTTCGGCGGCGGGCTGAGAACCTTAACGGCGCGCGCTCAGCACCTGCTTCAGGAATGTTACGAACTTCTGCACGTCGTCCTCTGTCGTGTCCCACGAGCACATCCAGCGGACAACCGACTGCTCAATGTCCCACGGATAAAAGAAGTAACGCTTCAGCAGCTTGGGGATAGCGCGGCTCGGAATTCGGGCAAAAACACCGTTTGCTTCGACGGGATAGACAATCCTCACCTCCGGCACACCGCTCAACTCGCGCTTGAGTAGTTGGGCCATGCGATTGGAGTGGCGCGCATTCTGAAGCCAAAGGTCATCTTTAAACAGTGCTTCAAACTGCGCGGCAAGGTAGCGCATCTTGGACGCGAGCTGCATTCCCTGCTTGCGGTAGAACTTGAACTCGGTGGCGAGTTCGGAGTTGAAGAACACCACTGCCTCCGCCCCCATACCTCCATTCTTGGTGGCGCCGAATGAGAGTACGTCGACACCCACATCGCGGGTGCACTCCCGCAGGCCATGGTCGAGCGAGGCGGCTGCATTGGCGATCCGAGCGCCATCCATGTGAAGGAACATGTGCCGCGCGTGGGCAAAGTCAGCCAATTCCTTGATCTCACGAGGCTTATAAACCGTGCCCACTTCCGTCGCCTGGGTAATAGAAATGACGCGCGGCTGAACGTGGTGCTGGTCGCCTATGCCGTGATAGACCTTGCGGACGGCGTCGACGGTCAGTTTGCCGTCGCGGGTGGGAATTGGGATCAACTTGCAGCTGGTCAGCTTCTCGGGCGCGCCGCATTCGTCAACATAACTATGAGCAGCCTCGGCGCAAATGACGGCCTCGTAGGTTTTGGTCAGCGCCTTCAGGCTCAAACAGTTCGCCGCTGTCCCGTTGAATACAAGAAAGACTGCGATCTCGCCACCAAAGTGGCGTTTGAAGAGCCCTTCGGCGGACGCGGTATAAGGGTCATCGCCGTATCCAACCTCGTGGCCGAGGTTAACCGCGGCGAGCGATTTGAGTACCTCCGGATGCACCCCGGCGTTGTTATCACTGGCGAAGCTGCGGGAAGGCTTCATGGCTCAACAATTTAGCAGAATCCGAGAACCGAGCGAGACCTTGCTACCCGCAGAACACACGTCGGTTACCGTACTCGGTACCAAACACTTTAGTTACATTGATGCAACTCCGACAGAGGGCTAGAGTTCAATTCACTGTAGGTGCCGCATGTTGTTAGCCATCGCCGTCGTGTTGAGTGGGTTTGCAGTACTGTACCTAGCGGTCTCCAGCGAAGAACACCACATGCAGCAGGCTGTCCGCCGCACCAAACGCTAATCCCGTT
>JAWOLO010000552.1:0-2979 GCA_033853375.1 Terriglobia bacterium | reverse complement strand
CGGCTAACTACGCGCAGGCAGGGCGGGCGCAGCCTGTTCTCGAAACCCCGCAACAGGTAAATGACCGCATTCGCGAGCTGTCCGCTAGCTTGCGGATGATTCCTCACGATTACGTGATTGGCCCCGGCGATCTTCTGAGCATCTACGTTTTTGACGTAGACCAGTTGAGCCGGGACGTTCGTGTCAGCCAGACCGGCACGATTGGGATTCCTCTCGTCCCCGTGCGCTTGCACGTCGCCGGGCTTACCGAAATGCAGGTGGAGCAGAAGATTGAGGAAGTCTTGGAGGCAAACGGCCTGGTCACTCACGCGGACGTCAGCGTGAGTGTCAAAGAGCACAAGAGCAAGCCCATTACGGTTGTTGGGGCGGTTCCGCACCCGATGGTCTATGAAGCGGACCGGCCAGTAACGCTCCTCGAGGTGCTCGCAGAGGCCGGCGGAATTTCCAGTGATGCCAGCGACACGGTGATTGTGTCCCGGCCTTCGCAAGACGTCCCCGACGATGCAGGCGAGCCGCCCGAAATCGGCCCGGAACAGCCACTCCCGGCTAAGGCGGTGCCCCCAGAAGAAGCACGGCAACCCGGCGGCCTGCCTTCCAATTCGCCCACGCGTTCCACGTCGATCGTCTCCGGCGTTCCGAGCGCTCAGAAAGATGGCCCGCCAACGCCACTCGCGCCCGGAGCAGCGTCGGCATCGAATCCTTCTTCAAATGCTGAGCCGCCTGCGCTGACTAACACGATCACCATCAATCTTGGCGATTTGATGGAAACTGGCGATACCAAGAACAATATTCCTCTTCAGGCTGGCGACGTTGTCACCGTTCCCCACGCTGGCGTTGTCTACGTCCTGGGCGCCGTCGACCGTGCGGGGGGTTATGTTCTTTCGAACGATCGCTCGCAATTGACCACCTTGAAGATTCTTTCTTTGGCCGGCGGGCTGACGAGAACGGCGAAGTCCGACAAGGCGGTTATCGTTCGCAAGGACAATTTCGGACAGCAGCATGAAGTCCCTGTGGATCTGAAGAAGGTGCTCAACCGCAAAGCGGAAGATCTACAGCTCCAGCCGAGCGACATTCTTTATGTGCCGGAAAGCGGTTCGAAGCAGGCGCTTTTTAAAGCCGTGCAATTGGGACTCGCCCTGGGCTCGGGCGTGGCTCTCTACCGGATTGCGTATCGCTAGAAGATGGCTGACGAAAATAAACTCGTTCCCCGCGAAGACGGCTCAAACGGCCAGGTCGAATTGGTGCCTCTTCCTGCCCGTTTTGCTTCCTTTGATCTATCCCCCCGGGAGCCTCACCTTTACGATTATCTGCTCATCCTGCGCAAGCACCAGTGGCTGATTCTCTCTTTCATGCTCGCGATGGTTACCATCGTAGCCATCGCCACCTTCCGCATGCAACCCGTCTACATGGCCACCGCGCGCATTGAGATCGATCGCGAAAACGGCAATATCCTGCCCTTCCCGGGAGCGGATTCCTACGACTATATGGTCGATTCCGATAATTACATTGAGACGCAGGCAAAAATCCTGACCAGCGAGACGCTCGCGCTTCAGACCATTCGCGACAGCGGCTTGGCCCTCCGTCCGGAATTCTCTGGTCCGGCAGGCCCTTCGCAAGCCGTCGCCAGCGGCAGTCTTGCGAACCAGACTCGGCCGTCCGAACTCGCCGAATTCCTGGCCAGCCTCAGCGTAAAGCGCGTACCCAGCAGCCGGCTGATGGATGTGAGCTACGAATCCACAGACCCGCAGCTGGCGGCCCGCATCGTCAACGCTCATATCGCAACCTACGTGGAGCAGAATTATCGCAGCAAATATGAAGCCACGTCACAGGCTTCTGATTGGCTTGCCGATCAACTCCGCGATTTCAAAATTAAAGTGCAAAGATCGGAAGACGCGCGCATCGCCTACGAGCGCCAGAATCAGATTTGGACGCTCGACGACAAGCAGAACATGACCACGCAGCGCCTGAGCGACATTAACCGCCAGTTGACCGATGCCCAGGCTGAGCGCATGAAGAAAGAATCGCTCTACGAATTCGCAAAAGCGGGAAACCTGGATGCCGTGCCCCAGGTGGAGAGCAATACCGCGCTCACTGATTTGCTGAAGAAACGCGGAGAGACGTCGGCGGACTACGCCGACGCCCTGACACAGTACGGGCCCAATTTCCCCAAAGTACAGCGTCTCAAGGCGCAATTGAAAGATATTGATGACAACATCGGAAAGGAAAAACAGAAAATTCTGGATGTGCTCGAAAGCGATTATCAGGAAGCGCGCCAGCGCGAAACCCTGATGACCGAAGCCCTCGACCAAGCGAAGACCGAAGCCAATCAAATGGCGGAAAAGATGGTGGAATACAACATCCTCAAGCGCGAAGCCGAGGCCAACAAGGCGCTTTATGAAGGCTTAATGACCAAGATGAAGGAAACTGCGATTTCCGGGGCGCTGCGCTCTTCCAACATCCGAATCGTGGATCCCGCGATGGTTCCCACTACGCCGGCTCGTCCGGCCAAAGCCAAGAATATTTTTATGTCTTTTCTGGTCGGCCTCATCGGCGGCATCGGCCTGGCTCTATTCCGCGAATATCTCGACAATACCGTGAAAACGCCTGACGACATCGAATCGCTCGCGCGCCTGCCTTCTCTCGCTGTGGTTCCTGAATTTGCGCTTTCGAATGGAAGCAGGCGCCGGGGAATGCTGCCGGACCTCTCCTCGAATGGCCATGAAAAACAGGTCGAGCTGGTTGCCCAGCATCTGCCGCAGTCACAGATGTCGGAGGCGTTTCGCGCCTTGCGCACCTCGATTCTTCTTTCGCAAGCTGAGCATCCGCCGCAAGTCATTTTAGTCAGCAGCGCCTTGCCACGCGAAGGCAAGACCACGGCTGCTGCGAATCTGGCCGTCACTTTGGCTCAGCTCGGCGACAGCACCGTGCTCGTGGATGCCGATCTGCGCAAGCCGGGCATTGGCAGGCTCCTCAATCTCG
>JAWOLO010000551.1:0-8776 GCA_033853375.1 Terriglobia bacterium | reverse complement strand
TTGGCCAAAAGCTAATGGGCCCAGCCAAAGAACGCCAAATATTGCCGCAGTTTTCACCGATTCTCCTTAGGAAGCCACCTGTTTTTTGGGCCGCTTGTAAAACGGAGTTGCCACCACTTGGGCCTTGCATTTCTGCCCGCGAATCTCCACGTACAAAATCGTACCCACCGCCGAAAATGCTGGCGGCACATAGGCCAGCGCGATGTTCTTGCCCAAAGTCGGGGAAGGCGAACCACTCGTCACCACGCCAATGCGGTCTCCCGCTTCGTTGCAGCAGCAATATTCATCGCGCGCAATGCCGCGGTCAATCATCTCGATTCCCACGAGCGTCCGCGTCAATCCCGCAGCTTTCGCCCGCTCCAGCGCCCCGCGGCCGATAAAGTCACCCTTCTCCATCTTGCAGTAGCGATCCAGTCCCGCTTCCCACACGTTAATCTTGTCGCTGATCTCGTGGCCATAGAGCGCCATCTTCGATTCCAGCCGCAACGTGTTGCGAGCACCCAAGCCGCAAGGAACAATCCCGAACCCGCGCCCCGCTTCTATCACTTGGTTCCAGACTTTTTCGCTTGTCGGCACGTCGGACGGAACGTAAATCTCAAATCCGTCTTCTCCTGTATACCCAGTGCGCGCAATCAGCGTGTTCTTCAACCCACACACCGTGCCGTGCGTGAACCAATAACTCTTGATTCCGGTCAAATCCGCGTCCGTCAGCTTCTGCACAACCTCCGCCGCTCGCGGCCCTTGAATCGCCAACTGCGTGTACGCGTCGCTCAAATCCTCCACCACGCAGTCGAATCCTTTGGTGTTCTCGCGCACCCAGTTGATGTCTTTCTCCCGCGTCCCCGCGTTAATGACAAGCAGAAAATCATCTTCCCCGAGACGGTGCACGATCACGTCATCCACAAACGTGCCTTCCGGATAAAGCATTGCGGAGTATTGCGCTTGGCCTATCGCTAGCCTCGACGCGTCATTCATGGTGATGTGCTGCACTGCCGCCAGGGCACCGCCCGGCTTCTTGCCGCTGCGAATGCGGATATCGCCCATGTGGCTGACATCAAAAACTCCCACACTCCCGCGCACAGCCTTGTGTTCCACGATCAAGCCGCCGCTCGACGGATACTCCACGGGCATGTCCCAGCCGCCAAAATTGACCATTTTTGCGCCCAGGCGGCGGTGCAATGCGTTCAGCGGCGTTTTGCGAGGCGCGCCACGTTGAGGAGTTGTGGAGGATTCCATTCCAGTTGTCCGGGCAGGACCCGATACTAACATGCACTCCCAAGGTGGTCAAAGAAACGCCGGCCATAACAATTCAACCGAGTGTGCACCACTCGCCATGGCCCGCCAACGTTCGTCTTGCCGCTACGGGTCGCCTCAGGTTACAGTTTTTCTAGAGGGCTCCATGGAAGGTCCTACTGTCTGTGTGCAATGCGACATGACGGAAGATCGCTGTACCTGCGAAAAGTACTGCACCATTTGCAAAGGACAGCACAACATCCGTCTCTGCGCCGACGGCCTTTATTATTGCCCGGATTGCCGGGAGGCCTGCGACGTTGCGCTGGCTAGCAGCCGTGGCCACTGAAGCGAAAAAGTTGCACATGTCGATGGATGCCGACGTTCGCCTGGCTGCGGCGGCAGGCGGCGTGGCCCGCTTTCTTGCCGATGCTGCAGGCCTCGAGAGCGAGGCCGTTGCCCGGCTGCAATCTGCGGTAATCGAAACGTGCTTGGAAGAATTCGAACATTTATCCAGTAAGAACCCTCATTTGGAAATAGATTTTGCCCGCTATTCGGACCGCCTCGAAATCTCCCTCTCTCATGAAGAAGTTAATTTCGCCCTCGGTGTGCGCACGATTACAAGCCTTGCCACGAAGAAAACAGCGGGTGAAGGGAATTCGGAAACATTAACCGGCGTGGACCGCGTGCAACATGAAACCCACGGCAGGGAAGTTGTAACTCGCCTCACCAAATACCTTCGTCAGGTAGCTCCCAGCGTCTAAGGGTCTTAACCTCTCGGCTTCTTTTCGTAAATACGGACACGCTCCACTCACACTCAAACAAAATGGGCCGGACAAAGTTTCCGTCCGACCCGTTCTCTTGCGAAAAAATCTGCGCCTTCTACATCGTCAGCGGCGAAAACCATGACCTGCTGCGAGCTTCTTTTCTTACTTAATAATTACAACTTATCACTTACGACTTTTGTTCTAGCGCCCTACATCTTCAGCGCGAACGTATTCTTCCGAATCAGCGACGTCATCTGGTCGTCGCTCACCGACATGTTGAGCGTCACGCGGTCTCCGGCTGGCGTGATGCGCGCCTGGTCCAGCAAGTCCGCCAGCTCCGGATTATCCTTTTGCGCCTGATAGCGCTTGTAGAGAAATCCAGCCTGAAGCAGTTGACCCAGCGTGTTCGCATCGTCGGTGGACCCGCAAATCGCCTGGAACTTCCCATTAATGCCGCTGTCCGCGTCCACGTTGATGATCAGGTTCTGCATGCGCGACACGAGCTTGGCGGCTTCCGGAAACTGCTCCACTTCCGGCGCAAGCTGCTGCATCGCCAGCCGCGTGTACGCGGGATTCAGGATCGCCCAGACTACGCCGCTGCCATTGGCTTCATTGATGAGCGGGAATAGCCTGTCGTTGTTCAGCAGACTCTCTTCTTCGCCAAAACGCACGTCCACCATTTTTTCGAGGATGGCGCGTTGCCCGAACGCAGCTGTATTCGAGTCAATGAAAAGGAAAAACAGGTCACTGGCTCCCGATCCGGTACCGAACGAGTACAACGTGTACCCCCGCACTTTGAAAGTTGGCAGCTTCTGTTGTTTGAAATACGCTTCGGTCGAGTTTGGGTTGTAGCTGCCCAACGCTACGCCGACCACCTGCTCTCCGGTGGGAACGGCTGTCGAGCCTGTTCCCTCCGTCTTCGCGGTCACTCCTTCCGCCACGAGCCCCCACGCCAGTTCATCGACCTGCGAATTCGGATCCACTCCAGCCGACGCTAGAAACTTCTCGAATTCCCGAAACCGCTCCGGAATCATCTGCGCCTGCAACTGCGGAAACCATTTTTGCGACCGTGCCTTCTTCAAATCACAGTACGCAAACTCGCCGACGTTCTTGGGGAACAGTGCAATGACGTCTGTGCCCAGGCGGTCTGCCCGCGCGGGTTTCGGCGCTGCCAGAAGAATAGCCGTCACAATTGCCGTGGCTCCGGCTTTGCCGATCGCCCTGATGACTCTCATGAAATGCTCCTTTCGGAAAGGGCCGAGGGAATCTTTATTTTACGCGCTTGTTGCGCGAGGCGCATTGGCCAATCGTTCACGCAGCGCAGCGGCTTTGGCTCGCATCGACGCCACGTACGCAGCATCTGTCAACCCGTCAAGATTGATCTCCACGTTCGCGAGCGCTCCGCGGGCTCCTGCATCGGCCAGCAAACGTGCTACATGCAAGTCTGAACGCATGGATGCCGCGACGATACTCTCCAGTTGTCCCAGGCGTTCGAAAAGGGCAACCGTCCGCTCGGCCACTTGCATAGGAACTTCCGCAGCGCCCTTGGTCGCCTTCTGAATAGCCTCAGTGCGCTCGCGCGTTTCCTTCTCGTTCCCTTGTGGCAATTTAAACGCTGTCATCACCGCGTCGTACGATTCAGCGTCCCGGTCAGTCGCTTGAGCGAGCTCGTCCGCTGTTTTTCGCATCTCATCGAGCGCGGCAGAGAGTTGGTTGACATACGCGGCCTGCGATTTCTTCTTTCGCGAAAGGCCCGTGACCATTTGCCCGAGTGAAGCTGCCAGCGCTGCGGCAAACGCCGAAGCACTTCCGCCGCCCGGCGTAGCGGCTGGCGTCGCCACTGCGTCTAAAAACGGCCGCGCTAGTCCCGCCAGCCTCCCATCTTTTGCCGCCACAAGCGGCGCGCCGCCTAGGGCGTCGGCCAGCCTGTTCTCAAATACTTGCGCGGGAGAAAAATTCTCTAGTTGGAGGAAAAAGTCCGCCGCCATTTCCAATGCTTTCTTCGGCACTAACCCTACGATCTCGCTGCCCACGGGCATCGCGCCGTACCGCTCCGCTTCGCGCTTCACCATTTCGTATACACGGTGCATCGGCGTCTGTTCGAAATCCGTCAGGTTGATGGAAACCTGCGCCAGATTCCGCGCCTTCAGCTCCACACCCATCGATTTCACGTACCGCAGCCCGCCCGAGGAAAAGCGAATCGCCCTGGCAATTTTGTTCGCGATGCTTACGTCAGGTGTGTTCAGGTTCACGTTGTATGCAATCAGGAACTTGCGCGCGCCCACCACCGTCGCGCCGGCCGTGGGATGAACTTTCGGTTCCCCCACGTCCGGCTGCCGGTCATGATTCTTCTTCATTTCCTCGCGTAGCCCTTCGAATTGCCCACGCCGCACATTTTCCAGGTTCACGCGCTCGGGCCGCGTTGCCGCCGCCTCGTAAAAGAAAACGGGAATCCGGTAACGCTTCCAGATTTCGTTGCCCACGCGCCGCGCCAGAGCCACGCAATCCTCAATGGTCACTCCTTCGATTGGAATGAAGGGAACCACATCCGTCGCCCCCACGCGTGGATGCGCTCCCGTGTGCTTGGTCAGGTCGATCAATTCCATTGCTTTGCCGACGCCGCGCAGAGCCGCCTCCGCGACGGCATCCGGCTCACCCGCCAGCGTAACCACCGAGCGGTGATGGTCCGCGTCCATTTCTCGGTCCAGCACGTACACGCCCGGCACGCTGCTCATGGCCGCGACGATAGCATCCATCTTCGCCGGATCACGCCCTTCGGAGAAATTCGGCACGCATTCAATCAGTCGCTTCATCTTTTAGGTTTCTTGTCGCCCGGTTTCTTGTCCTCGGGGTTGACCCAATTGTTGGGCAATCTTGGTTTGCGATCGGGCAGAGTTGGCCGCTGATAGACAAAGGGGCGTTTTTTCTCGTTCGAATTCGTCCCCAGAGCCTGATTCGGCGGTGCCTGAGCGACCGGTGTTCGAGCCGCTGGCGTCTGAGATTGCGTTCTCGGTGCCCCCGGTTCCATCTCTTGCTTCGGCAATTTTGGCCAGTTCGGCCGCGCCCCTGGTTTGACCGGCCACTGCGGCCCAATCATCGGCTTCATGCCTGGTGGAAGCGGCGGTGGTCTCTTGGGCGCTTGCGCGGGGGCTTGAGTCGGTGCAGGCACAGGCATTGTCTTCGCATTTTCGGTCTTTGACTTTTCTGCAAGATAGCTTCTCCACTCGCGCACAAACCAAATCAAACCTGCGATCCATGCTGCAACCACTACCGCGTTATACGTACTGAATCCCCCTGCTTTCCCCAGGATCGCCACCGCAAAAAATACAACCGCCAAAAGGATATGGAAATATTCTTCGAAGAGGCTGCTCGTCTTCGCTGGCCCGATTTTCGGAAGCTTCAGTCTCCGGACGGGCTTGCCCGTATAGCTAGTTCCTGGACTCGTTGGCGGCATGGATCACGCGACCGCGCTTGATGGTCATCCAGCAGTGGTTCACACCAAAATAATAAGGAATTTCCCGGTAGTCGGCCACCTCGAATACGGCAATGTCCGCTTGTTTGCCAACCTCCAGCGAACCGAGGCGTTCCTCACGCCGCAGCGCGTAGGCGGCGTTGATCGTTGCAGCGGCAATCGCCTCGGCCGGTGTCATACGCAATTGCGTGCACGCCAACGACAGAATCATCGGCATGCTCAGCGTCGGGCTTGTGCCCGGATTGTAGTCCGTGGCCAGCGCGACAATCGCGCCCGCACCAATGAGTTCTCGTGCCGGCGCGTACTTCTTCAATCCCAGATGAAAATCGCAGCCTGGCAGCAGCGTCGCTACGGTCTCTGATTTTCCCAGCGCGCGGATGTCGCTCTTGTTCACGTTCTCCAGATGATCGCAGCTCGCTGCGCGCAAGAGAATTGCCAATCGCGTTGCGCCAGTCCGCGAAAGCTGCTCCGCGTGCATTCGCGGCGCAAGTCCCCATTGACGCCCCGCTTGCAGCACACGCTTGGATTCCGCCACGCTGAACGCGCCACGATCGCAAAACACGTCACAAAATTCTGCAAGTTGGTGCTCGGCAATTGCCGGTAGAAGGTTCTCTTCTAGCATTTGAATATATCGCTTAGCTCCGTCCGCGTTCTTTCGAAACTCCTCGGGAACCACATGTGCGCCGAGAAAAGTGGACGCAATCTCCAGCGGCTGCTCCGTTGCCAGTTCTTTGTGGAGTTTGAGGATCTTCAGCTCGTTTGCAATGTCCAGCCCATATCCGCTCTTGGCTTCAATCGTCGTCGTTCCATGCGCCGCAAATTGCTGCAACGCCGCCAGCGCTCGCTTTTTCAGCTCCTCCGCGGTAGCCGCGCGCAATTTCTTCACCGAATTGAGAATCCCGCCGCCCTTTCGCGCAATCTCTTCGTAACTCGCGCCTTGAATCTTCAGCTCATATTCTTCCGCGCGGCTCGCCGCGTGAATCAAATGCGTATGCGAGTCTACAAATCCCGGCAGCGCCACGCGCCAGCCAAGATCCAATTTTTCCGCTCCGCGCGTTTCCGGAAAAGCCTCGACTTCTGCCCGTGTACCCACGGCTGCAATCACGCCGTCCCGCACCAGTACCGCACCATCTTCAATCATCGCCAAGTTGGAAAGGGAATTGCCGCGTCGCGGACCACTTCCGCGCAGCGTCAATAATTGCGACGCACCTGTAATGAGCAGGGAATTCGCCAAAGCACACGTATTATGCCGGAAAGACTTTCAGTATCACAGGTTTCAGCCTGCGCTCTTCAATCCTCGGCGGAATCTAACTACCGGCCGAGCGAACTGGCAATGCTTGTCATCCCGAGCCTGCCTCCCGCAGGCGGAGCGAGGGATCTACTTCTTTGCTCCCGGTATCTTCACCGCATCGGCACCTTCAAACCCTTCTTCTTCGCAAACGCAATCGCTTCGGGATACCCCGCGTCCACGTGCCGCGCCACGCCCATACCTGGATCGTTCGTCAGCACGCGCTCGATGCGTTTCGCCATTTCCTTGGTTCCATCCGCGACGGTCACTTGCCCCGCGTGCTGCGAATAACCAATCCCCACGCCGCCGCCATTGTGAATCGACACCCACGATGCGCCGCTCGCTGTATTAATCAGCGCATTCAGCAGCGGCCAGTCTGCCACGGCGTCCGAGCCATCGCGCATCGATTCCGTCTCGCGGTACGGCGACGCCACTGATCCGCAGTCCAGATGATCGCGCCCCATCACCACCGGCGCCTTAATTTCGCCCTTTGCCACCAATTCATTCAAAGCCAAGCCAAATTTGTCGCGTTCGCCATAACCTAGCCAGCAAATCCGCGAGGGCAGCCCCTGAAACCTTACGCGCTTCTGCGCTAGCTTGATCCAGCGGCTCAGATGCTCGTCGTGCGGAAACATCTCCAACACCAACTGGTCCGTCCGCGCAATGTCCGAAGGCTCGCCGGAAAGCGCGGCCCACCGGAACGGCCCTCTCCCTTCGCAAAACAGCGGCCGAATGTATGCCGGAACAAATCCAGGAAAGTCGTACGCATTTTTCACGCCCTGCTGAAACGCGAACGTGCGAATGTTATTGCCGTAGTCGAATGTCACCGAGCCGAGCTTCTGCAAATCCAGCATTCCCTGCACGTGCACGGCAATCGCTGCCAGGGCGCGCTTTTGGTACTCGTCCGGATTTTTCTTGCGCAGCTCTAGCGCCGCTTCCAGCGACATTCCATTCGGCACGTATCCATTGAGCGGATCGTGCGCGCTCGTCTGGTCCGTAAGCAAATCCGGCACCACACCGCGCTTCGCCAACTCCGGAATCATGTCCGCGCAATTTCCAACCAATCCCACCGAAGTGGCTTCGCCCTTGCGCACTGCGTTTTTCAAAATGCGCAGCGCCTCGTCCAGCGAAGTCACCAGCACATCGCAGTAGCCCGTCTTCAGCCGCTTTTTGATACGCTCTGGATCAACGTCAATTCCCAGAAATGCCGCGCCATTCATCGTGGCCGCTAGCGGCTGCGCTCCGCCCATGCCGCCCATGCCGCCGCTTACGACCAGCTTGCCCTTCAAGTCGCCGCCAAAATGTTTCTTTGCCGCCGCCGCAAACGTTTCGTACGTCCCTTGCAAAATCCCTTGCGTTCCAATGTAAATCCAGCTTCCCGCGGTCATCTGCCCGTACATCATCAAGCCCGCCCGGTCGAGTTCATGAAATTTGTCCCAATTGCTCCAGTGACCCACCAGGTTGGAATTGCACAGCAGCACGCGTGGCGCGTACTCATGCGTGCGAAACACCGCTACTGGCTTTCCCGATTGCACCAGCAATGTTTCGTCGGCATCCAATGCCTTCAGCGAACGCACAATCGCATGAAAGCATTCCCAGTTTCGCGCCGCTTTCCCCGTCCCGCCGTACACCACCAAGTCTTCCGGCTTCTCGGCCACTTCCGGATCCAAATTGTTCAACAGCATGCGCAGCGCTGCTTCCTGTTGCCACCCTTTGCACGAAATCTGCGTCCCGCGCGGCGCCCGATACGGCCCCTTCGACAATCCCGCCTCCGCTACTGTGCCTTGCAATGTCACGCTCATAAAACTCGCCTCTCAGCAGCCATCTTAGCTCACGCGCCTTGCTTTTGCATTCGCGCTTACTGCTTTGTAGAGGCCAAATTTGAGTTCGGCGTTATCCCTTCGTGACTGTTTCCTCTTTGCTCTCGCGTTGTTGCACAACCCGCGCCCGCGCCTGCAGTTTGCAGTAAAATTTTCTGGCCATGAAGCGTGGCAAGCCCAAACCGAAACGCGAGCCCGC
>JAWOLO010000550.1:0-3107 GCA_033853375.1 Terriglobia bacterium | reverse complement strand
CCGCTCGTCCGGATCCGTGGAGGGGGTCGCGAGTAATCGCGATCCCTACTCCGACTAAAAGGCGCTTTCGCCGTATTTTCAACAAGTTGCCCGGACTCGTTGGGTTCGTTTTGCAAAATCGCTTCATTGCCGCTGGGACTGGCGTGGTAAGACCACGCCAGCTCCTACGCGGCTTCACCCTTCCCGAGGCCATCTTCTGCATTCTCTGGGGTACCGGTGTCGCTCTCTAAGTTGTTCAAAACCTGTTCGTCGTGGTGCTCATCGTTAGCCTGAGAAGGTAGAGGGGCAGACCCTACGCTCTCTGAGGGGCGGGTGCACTCACGGGCTTTTCGTGCGGCCTGGAGTCGCTCAAGCTCCTCGATCGCCCGGTACAGCGAGCGGCTCGTCGATGTTGTGTATCGCATGATCTTGTCGAGGCAAACGAGAAAATACATGCGGTTGTACCCTGACTCCGGTTGCTCGAATCCCAAGACGCGACTGTAGCGGGCGGTCTCCACCACGATTTTCTGGGCAATGATCTCTTCCAGAATGCCTTTGGGCTCGTAATGTTCCAGCACATCGGCAGCCAGCGCTTCTATTTCCGCCGCCGCTTCAGGCGTCGCGCCGCTAAGGAGGTTCTTTAAGAAAATCCCGTGCTTAATTGCGTTTCTGCTGCTCTTTGCCTTGCCTTCATCAGTTTTGGGCCCAGTTGAAAGCTGGGCGTTTCGGCGATTCGCTTCGACCTTGCGCGACGAAGTCGTCTTGGCCGATCTTCTCGTTTCTTCTATGGACATGCTTAGTGCTACCTCCTAATCCGGAAGAGTTATCACCGTCTCTGCGTCATTTTCTTGTTCGCTCGCTCCGCATCTGCAGCGTTTTAAGAGTCTGTGCTGGAGTGAGCCGATCAGCTTCTCAACTACCTTTAAGCAGCTGACTGTTCGAACATAAGATGTTTGGAGGCGTATTTCCAGAGTGTGGGGAGGACAGCACTGACCGTTGGGAAGGTCACTTGCTGCGTCTTGTCCGCTGCCGCGAACGCCGTTCAACCCTGAGGAGTGAGCTGTCGCGAATCCCTTCACCGATGGCATTCCACACCATAGGAAGATACTTATCAGCAATAAGCTTACGGCTATAATCGAGAGCAACCAATTCTTGGAACATCAACACAATTAGTCTGGTTTTAAGAGACTCCTGTTGCGGAGGATTTGCAGTCGCGGGCAGCATTGAGCTCCGCACGCTAGATCCTCCTGCTAGCTTTTTCAGGAGCTTCTTCACTTGACGCCAGTCGGTGTTAGTAACCTCCTCCTGCTCTTTGCCTTTTTCTTTTTTCCAATGTGCCGTCGAACGAGGCGTCTCGTTCTCCTGTACCAGCAGGAAGCCAGCCAGATAATCTGCGAATCGATCAGCAACTTCACGTGGGACACAAGTACAAATGTAATTTCGAAGGCTCTGCCACCAAGGTGTGAATTGATCGTTGAACAGAGCCTCAGTAGCTTTTGACGAAAGACGTTCAATTTCCCTTTGTGCAAATTTTTCCGAGGACTTACGCAGAACGCGCTCAACGTTCTCTCGCTTAGAGCGTTTACCATGTGCTGTGCGCTTCAGGGTCCATATCTGAACCGCTTTGTCGAAAGCTGCCTTTATTTGATCTTGTTCATTCTTTCCCGGGAATTTGAACCACCATCGGTATGAATGCTCATACTCCCGAAGAATCTGCTGTGCGGTTAAATCTGAGATACAAGCGGCCGGGTCAACCGCAAACCATTCGCGTACAACGAAAGAATCCAAGCCCCGACCAATCGCTCCTGCTTTGTTCCGCCTCATATTGTTCAGGGGTGGCGAATTCACCTTTCTCCTTTGCGTCGCGTGGAGCTATGTTTGCCTCCAAAAGCAGGGCAACGCACATCGCGCTTGCCCTGCAGCGTGCGAATCGGTGGCAACGCGAGCCGTCGCGGCCTACCGCAAAGCACACCTGGTAGCCCTGCCAATGTTTGAGTGACCTGAAACTTCGCGGTTACGACAGTTGGGAGCAGCACGGCCGCCGTCTAAACGCTAAGACTCTTCCTCAGCCACTTCCAGCCCGTTCGGCCTTCAAGAGCTTCCAATCAAACCGCTGTAGTTTGACCTGAGACGTGCGTCCTCGTATGCGTTGGATCGCCGCACGCGCCTGAGAGCGGTCAATCCCACCTGCGCTGGGTACGAGCCGTGCGATGGGTTTGCCATGGCGAGTAATAACAATCTCCTCGCCGCGCTCAACGCGGTCCAGCAACGCGCTCAACTTGTTCTTTGCCTCAAAAACTCCTACTTCAGTCATACGAACCGCTTCTCTTGGTCCGATCTGGTGGGCGCCCTTTCTCGGCTTCCCCACGTTTACTTGCGCCACTTACTCCGACTCGCCTTCCTTGCTCCTCTGCTTAGCCCAGCGAGTTAGGACTGCCTTGCGAGCAATCTCGCGGCGGCGCTCGGGCGAAAGCTTAGCCGCGCGCACCTTTCCACCCTTAGCACCGCCTATCTTACCCAAAGCAACAGCATGCGGATTCTTCTTCTTCGCCATGACAAACACCATATTCGCGGCATGGTCCAAAAAGCAATGGTGAAAATCTTCTCTTGACAGATACTTACACGCTCAAGTACACTGAATTTGTATACTTGAGCGCCTATGTAAGGAGCAACTGGCTATGAAGAAAGCAGCAGGAGGAACTAAATCGAGTATCAGACTGGCTGCTCACATTTGGGGGCCTCTGTCTAGATCTGCTCGCGCCAACCTAAAGGAACTTATAAACACTTATGGCCTATCCATTGCGCGCGGAGAGTTACAACTCCTGGATGATCGCTGGTACGTGACCCACGCCGGTCTCCTGCGAATAGCAGAGCGAAAACACTGTGTTGGAATCAGAGTCCACCAGGTCCGGGAGTCCAGCGACACTGCGAAAGGTCGATGGGTATTCAGGGCGACCGTATACAAAAGCCCGACTTCTAAGGGCTTCGTTGGCTACGGGGATGCGGATCCTTCAAACACATCCCCCCTCGTTCGTGGCGCCGAGATGCGTGTGGCCGAGACTCGGGCTGTCAATCGCGCGCTGCGCAAGGCCTACGGAATCGGACTTTGTTCTGTCGAAGAGTTGAAA
>JAWOLO010000549.1:0-9589 GCA_033853375.1 Terriglobia bacterium | reverse complement strand
GACGAGCGAACCATGCGAACGACCATCGAGCAGGCGTTGCGGGCTGGCGTGGCGATTGGCGCGCATCCGGGCTATCCGGACCGGGAGAACTTTGGGCGGCTCGAATTGAAGATGTCAGCGGAAGCCGTTGCGGCATCCGTGTACGAGCAAGTCCGCGCGCTCGCCGCAGTCGCGGCAAATTGCGGCACGAAACTGGTCCACGTGAAGCCCCACGGCGCGCTTTACAACCAGGCGGTGAAGAATCGCAAACTCGCGGGGGCGATTGCGGAAGGCGTCGCGAAATACGACAAGAAGCTAGTCCTGATGGGTTTGGCGGAATCGCCGATGCTGGACGTTTTTCGGCAAGCAGGCTTTGCTGTTGCTGCCGAAGCCTTTGCCGACCGCCGCTACGAGCCGGACGGCACCTTACGCTCTCGCAAATTCGAGAACGCCTTGATCCGCGACCCCGCCGAAGCCGCCAAGCAAGCTCTGGGCATCGCACAGCGCGGCATCGTCACCGCCCACGACGGCACCGAAGTGAAGCTCACCGCGCAAACCATCTGCATCCACGGCGACACGCCTGGCTCCGTGCAAATCGCCGCCGCCGTCGCCCGCACGCTGCGTGAGGCGGGGGTTAGCCTAGGTGGACTTGTGGCAGGTGCGAATTGAACGGGAAGGTTGGCACTGCCAAAGTGAACGCTATTTGTTCTTATCCGAATCAGGCGATTCGACATACACAAGCTGAAACACGCTGCCCGTCCCGTTGGGCTCAATTCCGACAACGTGCTGTTTCTCTTTTGTCCCCGCTTTAAACAGCATTTCTCCAGGCTTGGGTTTGTCGTCTTCGCAAGTCAGCTTCTTCGAGTATTCGCTCTCGTCTTTTTCGCTCGTTTGTGAAGAAGCCGCGCCACAGTCCAGCACGGTCCCGTACTTTGCTAGGGCTTTCTTGTAGAATGCGGCGATCCTTTGCGGAGGATCGTTAGACGCTAGCTTCACGACTGCCAGCTTGAATGCGAACGAACTTTCCCAAAGCCCAAATTTCGCGGAGGGGTTCTCGCTGTCCTTGTCCTTGTGCGGGCGCGCCCCCGGATAGATCGGCAGTCCAACATCTTTGGCGCTGGCTTCCGCGTTGAAGTAAATTCCTGCGCCTTGGTTCTCCTTGTGGCCCGATTCTTTGCCCGGCTTTTCCTGAGCCACTAAGAGCGAAGTGAAGCAGACCATCCCGCAAGCCGCGGCCAGCGCCATCGTCCTTAGTAAGGCACGAAGGCCTTTGCGAGAGGCACGCACCTCTTCACAACACAAGGTTTTTGTGTTCATCGGATCCCCTTCCAGGTACGCGCCCCGTCCTTCGAATGTTCCCGCCCTCAAAAACAAAAAGCGGGCAAGATCAACTTGCCCGCCAGAATCCACTAAGAAAGCTAGCAATCGCAAATACTATTCGAGACTTTCGGTCATCACCGGGAATTGCAGCTTGGCTTTGGCGAGGGACTTGATGACCATGCCCTCGGCGCTTTCGGCGGTGGTGTTCTTGGCGGTAGCCATTTCGCTGACGAGCAGGTACTTCGCGCGCTCGAGCATTTTCTTTTCACGGAAGGAGAGGGGCTTGCTGCGGCTGAGGGAAACGAGGCTTTTGAGGACGGCGGCAACTTCAATGAGTGATCCCGTGCGCATGCGCTCGGAGTTCTCCTTGAAGCGGTGCTTCCAGTCCGGATGCGAGTTGAGTTTGCCCTTTTCGAGGAAGCCCAGGACTTCGGTGGATTCCTTCGAGCGAATGACCGACCGTAGCCCCACCGTGCCTGCGTTGGACTGCGGGACCATCACGCGCAAACCGCTGGAAACAATACGGATCATGTAGTAACGCTCGGTTCTGCCGTTCAACACCCCGTAGTTAATCTGCTCCACAACGCCTACACCGTGATTCGGGTAAACTACTTTGTCACCGATCTTATAGTCCATAGTTTTTGGATGCCCCCCAGCGAAGCAAAACCAGTATAGAAACTTGTGTTGCAAGAGTCAAGATATATCCTGTGGAATGAATGGGTTAGGGAAAAATCGATGCAAATTTGGCAGCCGAATTGCTCAGGCTTTGGCCTGGCCTCTTCATTAGGTTCAAACCTTTAATCTGCCAAGAGATGCCATTTAACATGGAAAATCGCCCAAACACTGGTGAAACGTGTGTTTCTTTTTGACCCCGAGATCGGAAGACGCGCTAGGATCGCCGGTTAGGTTACAATGCGCATGTGATTGTCCTGTCGATAGATACGTGCGATTTGCGGGGGAGCGTAGCGGTCCTCAGAGATGCAGAAGTTCTTGTGCTGCTTCCCCACGAGACGAAGGAGGAATACTCGTCCTGGCTGATTCGGGCAGTGCATGAGGTGCTGAAAAAGGCGGGAGTTCGGATGGATAACGTAGGCGCCTATGCGGCAGCGGCCGGACCTGGTTCTTTTACCGGCGTGCGGGTGGGATTGACGACCGTCAAGGCTTGGTCCGAGGTCTACGGCAGCCCGGTGGTGGGCGTTTCGCGGTTGGAGGCTTTTGCGGCACAGGCGACCGGGGCCGCGAGGTATGTGGCGGCGTTTTTGGACGCGCAACGCGGACAAGTATTCGGAGCGGTTTATCGACGAGAAGGTTCCGAATTGGCAAGGATCGGTGAAGAGATGGTGATTTCTCCGGCAAAATTCATCGAGGCTGCAATGCAGTTGGCTAACGGGGAGAAAATCTCGTGGGTCTCGCCCGACGCAGCACTTTTAGCCGGGGAGGCTGCTTGGAAGGAGCGAGAGACGCGCGGAGAGACCGTGGAGCAGGAATCAGCGACGCTAGCGGGGATCATCGGCCGCATAGGTTTGAAACGTCTAAAAGAGGGAAAGACGACCGATGCGCTTGGGCTGGACGCGAATTATGTGCGGCGGTCGGACGCCGAAATTTTCTGGAAGGGCGGCGCTGCCCATGGCCACTGAATTACGGCGAGAGCAAGCGAAATCGTCAATTCGGATGCTGCGCGCGGAAGATGCTGGAGCGGTCATGGAGATTCTGCGCCAATCGCCGGAAGCGGTATTTTGGCCGGAAGCGAGCGTGAAAGACGTCTTGCAATGGAAGGGAAGCCTGGGCATCGTCAGCGAGGCGGCTGGTAAAGTGGTGGGTTTCTTGATTGGCCGCCAGACTATCGAAGAGGCGGAAGTTTTGAACCTGGCCGTGGCGCCCGGGAACCGGCGAAAAGGCGAGGGAAGCGCGCTGCTGCAAGCCGCGGTCGAAGCGTTTCGAAGGGGCGGAGTGAATCGCGTGTATCTGGAGGTTCGCGAATCCAACGCATCAGGAATCGCTTTCTACGAAAAACATGGATTCTGCAAAGCGGGCCGCCGCGAAGGCTACTACCGCGATCCCAATGAAGCGGCGATTGTCATGGAAAAGAGACTCAGGAAGTATTAGCGAGCGAGTCCGCGCTGGGTAGCACGGCTGGTTGGCCTCCGCATCGAGGTCTCGCCATGCTGCTGTTTACCTATAATCACCTTACGAGGCACGCAAGAATGGCATGAATCTGATACTGTTTCTCTCCGCGCTCTCATTCAAAGGGAGGAGAAATGGTTCACACCGGTTTGATATCGAGTGCAGTAAGGCGGGCGGTAGGACGGAAGCAAAGTCTGCCGTTAGCGGCCACGATTGCAGTTTGCCTAGTGGCGGCAATTGCCATTCCTTCCAGTGCTCACGCGCAACTGAGGGAATCCGCGGCGCAACTGATCGCGCGCACGATGGGTAATCCGGAATTTCGGCCGAAATCCTTTCGCGGCGGCAGGTGGTTGGGGAGCGGTGATGCTTACCTGGACTTGGAGCCCTCGGCCTTGGGGACGGGCACCGACATCGTGAAGTACGCGACCGCAACGGGGGCAAAAGAAATCTTCGTCGCTGCAGAACGTTTGGTTCCTGCGGGCGAAAAGACGCCGCTGCCCGTCGAGGATTACAGCTTCTCATCGGACGGACACCGCGTTCTGGTGTTCACCAACTCCAAAACCGTATGGCGCCGCAACACGCGTGGCGATTATTGGGTCCTCGACCTGACGAGCGGCGCGCTGCGCAAACTCGGGGGGGACGCTCCCGCATCAAGCCTTATGTTTGCCAAGTTTTCTCCGGACAACAGCAAAGTTGGCTACGTTCGCCAGAACAATATCTACATGGAAGATCTGGCAAGTGGAAAAATCACGCAACTGACGAACGACGGCTCTGACACGATCATCAATGGAACTTCCGACTGGGTGAACGAAGAAGAATTCGACATCCGGGACGGCTTTGCCTGGAGCCCGGACAGCCGCGCTATCGCTTTCTGGCAGTTCAACATCGCGGGCGTGCACAAATACACCTTGCTTTACGACTTGGGCGCGCCGCGCGGCGAGATTGTCACAGGAATTCCTTATCCTCACCTGGGGCCGTATCCCGAAACACTCGAATATCCCTATCCGTTGGCGGGAACGGAAAACTCCGCGGTGCGCGTCGGCGTCGTGAGCGCTTCGGGCGGTCCAGTCGTCTGGATGCAAACGGCTGGAGACCCTCACAACAATTACATCCCAGAAATGGGTTGGGCCGATTCAGGCCACGTGCTCGTTCAACATATGAATCGGTTGCAGAACAGGAATGAGTATTTGCTTGCTGATGCAAAAACCGGCGCTTCGCAGACGGTGTTTGTGGACGAGGACCGTGCCTGGGTGGAGGTGAACCGCGATGTCACTTGGATCAATCAGGGCCACGAATTCCTGGTGCTCATTGAGCGTGACGGCTGGCGGCATTTGTATCGCGTCGAGCGCGATACGGGCAAATCTCAGTTGGTAACACGCGGCGACTTTGACGTGGTGAGTGTGGAACGCATTACTCCGGACGAGAAATGGGTTTACTTCATCGCATCGCCGGAAAATGCAACGCAACGCTACCTGTACCGCGCGAGGTTGGACGGCACGACCACGCCGGAACGTCTGACGCCCAATGTGCCTGGGACTCACTCCTATACGATTTCGCCGAACGGCGAATGGGCCTTTCATGGGTTCACTTCGTTCGATGTGCCGCCTGCTTATGATGTCGTGCACCTCCCGGATCACCGTGTGGTGCGAAAGACGGTCGATAATGCCGCCATTGCTGAGCGCGTGAAGTCGTTCTCCGGCGGGCCAGCGGAATTTGTGAAGGTGGATGCAGGCAGCGGCCTGATGGTGGACTCATGGTTGGTGAAGCCGCCGGATTTCAACCCGGCAAAAAAATATCCGCTGATTGTTTATGTGTATTCCGAGCCGGCCGGACAGACGACTGCAGACCGTTGGCCCTCCATGTTCATCCGGGCCCTAACCAGCGCGGGATATCTGGTGGCCAGCTTTGATAACCAGGGCACGCCCGCTCCGCGTGGCCGCGAGTGGCGCAAAATCGTCTACGGAAATGTGGGCCAACTTTCCTCACAAGAGCAAGCAACGGCGCTGGAGTCGCTCGAAAAAACTCATCCTTATATTGATTCGAAACGCGTCGGAGTGTGGGGCTGGAGCGGCGGCGGGACCGAGACGCTCAATCTCATGTTCCGCTATCCCGTAGTTTATAGCGTGGGGGTATCCGTGGCGTCTGTGCCCGACCAACGGTTGTACGACACGATCTATCAAGAACGATATTTGGGATTGCCGCAGGACAGTCCAAAAGCCTACGAGCAAAGCTCAGCAATTAATTTTGCTTCCGGCTTGCGCGGCGATTTGTTGGTGATTCATGGCTCGGGAGATGACAATGTGCATTTCCAGGGATTCGAATTGCTGGTCAACAAATTGATTTCGTTAGGCAAGCAGTTTGACATGCGCGTGTATCCTGGCCGGACTCATTCCATCTCGGAAGGCAAGGGCACGAACCTGGACGTGTATACAAACATTCTGGGCTACTTCGGAGAGCACCTTCCCCCGGGGCCGTCAAGCCCCGCATCTCATTGAAATTGTGAGACATTTTAAATAGTGAACGGTCATTTTGGCGGTGCCAATGGCTCGCTGCCGCTTAGAAGTAAACGGGGAGCGTTGTTCGAAACACTGACAAACCCCAAAAACGCGCAGACTAGGACCGAAATACTACCAGTTGCCTCTTGACGTGGCTCGGCGAAGTGGTATCGTTCGCTCATGTAGGATTCACAATCCATTCACGAAGTCGTCAGGAGGAACGCATGGCATCTGCGCAGCGGGCACCTCGGGACGTGCTTCTCCTGGCAGACGCTGACTATCGGCGTCTGGCAGAGCAGCACCGGCAATACGATCTAGAGCTTCAACGAATCTCCAAATCTCCCTACCTAAGTTCGGAAGACCTCCTGGAAGAAATCAAACTGAAAAAGATGAAATTGCAATGCAAGGATGAGATGGAGCGGATTGCTGCGCGCATCCTGCGAGAGCAGCGCGATCCAAGCAATACCAGCTTTGCGGCGTAGAAATTCTTGCTCGAAAGCGCGAGACGGCGCGAAGCGAAACGTTCGAACGGCGCGCTGGGAAACGGCTGCGCACTGGCTTTGGCCCTCAGGGGCCATGCCTGACGCGCCTGCTCAGTTAATTCTCGGTTCGAACGGAGTGGCGTAGTGTCGTAGAATGGCCATGCTTGCTCGCGAGGGCCAAACCGTGAGCAAAAAGGCGGAGGTCTCCTACAGTCAGCATGGTCAAAGAAGGCTATTTCTTTGGGCTGCCACTGCTCGCGTTGGGTGGCGCGGTTTTTTTGCTTCATGGGTATCTTGCTGCGGCCGTATTCGTGCTGCTCGCCTTGTTTGTGTTTTCTTTCTTTCGTGATCCAGAGCGCTTGATTCCGTCAGAACCCGGGGCTGTGGTTTCTCCTGCAGACGGCCGCGTTGTGGTTGTCACGGAAGAAGAAAACGCCGGCCGCCCCGGCCAGCGTGTAAGCATTTTTCTGGCGATTTGGAACGTTCATGTCAACCGCGCGCCCGCCTCCGGTACCATTACCAAAATGGAGTACCGGCCGGGAAAATTCTTCTCCGCCATGCGGGAGCGCGCCTCGCTCGAAAACGAGCAGAATGTGTTTACGCTTTCGACCGAAACAGGCGAAATGGTATTCAAGCAGATTGCTGGAGTCATCGCCCGGCGGGTAGTCTCTTGGAAGAAACAAGGTGAGCAAGTTCTGCGCGGCGAGCGTATCGGACTGGTGCGATTCGGATCTCGCGTGGACGTCTGGCTGCCGAAGGGAGCGGAGATTCTGGTTAAGGTTGGAGAGAATGTGAAGGGCGGATCGAGCGCGATTGCCAGATGGCCAGCGAAGCGCGAAGTTGAGCAATCTAGCGGGAAGAGCGGTGCAGAGACAGATTTAGCAAACGTGATGGCGACGGGAAAACGATCTTGAGCATTCCGGCGGCAAATCGGGAGCGAACATGGTGAGGGAGCGATCCTGCCTGAAGGTCGCAACGAGGAGCGAGGGATGATTCCTACCGCTGCGCCTGACCAACACGAAATTCCGTTCGCCGAGCGGCGGTTTCGCAGTCATAGATTTCGCCGGCGCGGCATCTTCCTTTTGCCAAGCTTGTTTACGGTTGGAAATCTTCTCTGCGGCTATTATGCATCCGCGATCACGCTGACGGGGAGTAGCGACGATCTTGATCGTGCGGCCAAGGCTATCGGCTTGGCCATCTTGTTTGATTCTCTGGACGGGCGGTTGGCGCGTTTGCTGAAAGCGAACACGGATTTTGGCATTCAATTTGATTCGCTCGCGGATGTAGTGAGCTTCGGTATAGCTCCGGCTTTGCTTTCCTACGCCTGGGGCGTCCGGCACCTCCCGGGGTTTGATCACTCGGGGTTGATTCAACAGATTGGACACTTTGGCTGGTGGTTCTGCTTTGCGTTTGTGGTTTGTTGCGCCTGGAGGCTCGCGCGCTTCAACATTCAGGGCATGGCGCCGGGTGGCTCGAAGTATTTCATTGGAATGCCTACTCCGGCCGCCGCGGGAGTCATCGCTGCAACCGTCCACGCTTTTCCGGCGCCTCTGCAGGATGACCGGTGGTCGATCGTCTGGATCTGTGCCACGCTCGCACTAGCCGCGCTCATGACGAGCACCATCCGTTTTTACAGTTTCAAGGACATTCCGTTGACTCGCAAGCAACCCTCGCTCTCCGTGGTTCTCCTGGCGCTACTCTGCGCTGCCATTTGGCGATGGTCGGAATCCGTTTTATTCCTGATGGCGTACTCTTATGCAATTGTTGGAGTGACGTTACATGCCGTCCGCTTCGTGAGGCATCGGCTAGCCTCGCGGACTGTGTGATTCATGCCTTACATGGAAAGAGAATCCCATCGCATTGTGATCGCCGGTGCGTCTTCACTTCTTGGAGCGGAACTGAAAACGCTGCTCGAAGAAAGCAAGTTTGCCGGCTGGGACTTGCGCTTATTGGATGAAGAGGATGCGGCCGGGACGCTGACCGAAGCGGGCGGAGAACCTGCAGTCATTCAGCCAGTGGAAGAAGGCAGCTTCGATAAGGCGCGGTTTGTGTTTTTCACCGGCTCCCCGGCATTCACCAAGAGAAACTTGAGCGCTGCAAGAGGGTCGCGCGGAAATATCGTGGACCTTTCGGGCGCGCTTGCGTGCGAAGGCGGAGCAACGGTTTGGTTTCCGAGGCTCGATGAGCTGAGAGGGTCGGCATTCACTGAGAGCGCCGCTGCTTATGCAATTCCTTCAGCAGCGGGGACGGCTGCGGTTGCCTTGACGCTAGCCCTTTTGCGATGCCGCTTGCAAAGAATCGCATTCGAGTGGTTCCAGCCCGTATCGGAGGCTGGCCGTGCGGGAATCGAAGAACTCGAAAGCCAAACAGGACAATTACTGTCCTTTCAAAGCGTGGGACAGCCAGTCTTTGACGCGCAGGTTGCCTTCAACATGCTCGATAGTTACGGCGCGGCAAGCGCGCAGAAGTTGGACGCGGTGCGCGAGCGCGTGCGCGCAGAAGCGAAGATCTGTCTGGGCAACTCGGCGGTTGTTCCCTCGATCCAAGTGATCCACGCGCCCGTTTTTTACGGAACTATTTTTTCCGCGTACGCGGAACTTGATCCTTCTATGGACACCGGAAAGATCGCCAAAGCTTGCGCTGACGTGGGTTTTGTAATGACAGAACACGGAGAGGCCGGGCCAACCAATGTGAGCGTGGCAGGCGAAACAGCGATTCATCTCGCGCAGCCGAAAAGTGATCCGGCGCATCCGGGCGTGTGGTGGTTCTGGGGAGCGGCAGATAATGTTCGATTGCCGGCGTGGAACGCGGTGAAGCTGGCGGAGAAATTGGCGTGAGAAGAAGTGGCCCATCGCAAATGGCGCTTCCTTCGAAGCTCAGGGCAAGCACGGTAAACGACTGGCCCCTCGAAGCTCCCCTCGAAACTCGGGGCAAGCGGGGTAAACGAGTGGCGAATGGCGAGAACTGTAAACAGCCGCACGACGATTTCGACAAATTGACCACACGAATTTCTTCTTTTCTCTCCAACAACCTAAAACTTAGAACTTACGACTCCTGGCTAGTCGCGCAAATCCTTTTCTGCTTTTTGGTCGCCGCCTCCTATGGTTGCGGCTACCACGTGGCGGGGCGGAGCGACGCGCTGCCGAAGAGCATTCATGTGATCGCGGTTCCAGCGCTGGAAAATAAAAC
>JAWOLO010000548.1:0-23714 GCA_033853375.1 Terriglobia bacterium | reverse complement strand
ACGATTTCCGGCTTGCCCACCATCAATTCGAAACCTTCGCGCCGCATGGTCTCAATCAAAATCGCCAGTTGCAGTTCGCCGCGCCCCAGCACGCGAAACGATTCCGGCGTGTCCGTGTCTTCCACGCGAATCGAAACGTTGGTGAGTAATTCTTTTTGCAGCCGGTCGCGCAGGTCGCGCGAGGTGAGATAGTCGCCGTCTTTGCCCGAGAGCGGCCCGCTGTTCACCGTGAAAATCATAGCCAGAGTCGGTTCATCAATCAGCAAAGGCTCGAGGGGCGCGGGCGATTCCAAATCCGTGATGCTCTCGCCAATTTGAATGCCCTCAACTCCTGCAATGGCCACGATATCTCCCGCAGGAACTTCCTCGGCTTCGTCACGTTCCAATCCGCGGAACGTGAAGAGCTTCGTGATTTTTGTCGGCTCGAGCTTTCCGTTCAGCTTGCTGACGCCGACTTCCTCGCCGCGCTTCAGCGTTCCGTTGAACACGCGCGCAATCGCGATGCGCCCCAGAAACTCGCTGTAATCGAGGTTCATCACTTGAACCTGCAGCACGCCCGCAGCATCGCCGGGAGGCGCGGGAATATGCTTCACGATGGCTTCAAAGAGCGGCAGCAAATCCTTCGAATTGTCGCCCAATTTGTTGTGTGCCACGCCGTCGCGTGCATTGGTATAAACGATGGGAAAATCCAGCTGATCTTCTGTTGCATCCAGATCGATGAAAAGGTCGTAAATTTCATCGATCACTTCTTTTGGCCGCGCGTCGCTGCGATCAATTTTGTTCAGCACGATCACCGGCGGCAGTTTCGCGGCCAGGGCTTTCTGCAACACATAGCGCGTTTGCGGCAGAGGCCCTTCGCTCGCGTCCACCAGCACGACCACGCCATCGACTAACCGCAGCGCGCGCTCGACTTCCCCGCCGAAATCACTATGCCCCGGCGTATCTACAATATTGATTTTCGTGCCGCGGAAAAACAACGCGGTATTTTTCGCGAGAATGGTAATGCCGCGTTCGCGCTCCAATTCGTTCGAATCCATCACGCGCTCGACCACCGCTTCGTTGGCGCGGAAAATCCCGCTCTGCTTCAGCATGGCGTCCACCAGAGTGGTTTTGCCGTGGTCCACGTGGGCGATGATGGCGATGTTGCGAATCTCTTGACTCATATTCCAGTTCTTCGTGGCGCTCGCGCGCCAACGCCCCTAACCACAAAAAGAGCCCCGACCCGGTCGGGGCTCGCACGAATCTTTTTCTTCGTACTCTTTAAACCCAATACCTTCGGATCAGCTTCTCAGGCTTAGTCTTATTCTAGCAGATGCCCCATATGGCTCCTAGCACTGGTGACCCGTTGTGTATCACGGAGGTAGCGCGGTATAGACGCCCCTCTGTGGTAAGCTCGACGCCGTTCCCCCTGCTTCGAATCGGCTGTCCGTCGAGAATCCTCGACCAGGAGCTCATCATGACTTTGCTGCGCCGCTGCAAGTTTGCAAGCCTGACGCTGACTGTTCTTCTGCTCCCCGTTTTCGCCGCTCCGCAGCAGCAGGAACGCCCGGACTACTCGAAGCTCTTCGACAAAACGGAAGTCATGATCCCCGCGCGCGACGGCGTGAAACTTCACACGGAAATCTATTCGCCGAAAAATGCCACCGAACCGCTGCCTATCATCTTCGAGCGGACGCCCTACGGCCTCAGCGACGACGAGAAGGGTTACAGCCGCAAGCTTGGCCGCTACGCGGAAATGATTCCCGAGGGCTACATCTTCGCGTTTCAAGACATTCGCGGTCGTTACGGTTCCGAAGGCAAATTCGTGATGCAGCGTCCGCTGCGCGATCTGAAGAATCCCAAATCGATCGACGAAGGCACGGACACCTACGACACCATCGACTGGCTCGTCAAAAACGTGCCCCACAACAACAGCCGCGTCGGCCTTCTAGGCATTTCGTATGGCGGCTGGCTCACCGTGATGGGCATGCTCGAACCGCACCCCGCGCTCAAAGCCGTTTCCGAGCAAGCTTCCCCTGCCGACATGTTTCTCGGCGACGATTTTCATCACAACGGCGCGTTCCGCCTGAGCTACGGCTTCGAATACTCCACCATGATGGAGACCGACAAAACCAATTTCTCTTTTCAATTCGACCGCTTCGACACGTACGAATGGTATTTGCAGCTTGGCGCGCTTTCGAACGCTAATAAGAAGTACATTCACGGAACACTTCCCACCTGGAACGACTTCGTTGCCCATCCGAACTACGACGCGTTCTGGAAACAGCAAGCCATGCCCTACATCCTTACGCGGCCCAAGGTTCCCAACCTGAATGTCGCCGGTTGGTGGGACCAGGAAGATTTCTACGGCCCGATGAAAATTTACGAAATCCTGGAAAAGGAAGATCCCGATCACCTGAATTATGTCGTTGCCGGTCCGTGGAACCACGGCGGCTGGGCCCACGGCGCGGGCAATTCGCTCGGACTCATTCCTTTTGGCAGCGACACGGCGCTGTATTTCCGTCAGAAAATCGAAGCCCCATGGTTTGCGTATTGGCTCAAAGACAAAGGCGCCTTGCCTCTCAAAGAGGCTCTGCTCTTCCAAACCGGTAGCGACACCTGGGTGAAATTTGACTCGTGGCCTCCGCGCGACGCCAAAACGAAGAACCTCTATTTTCGCGAAGACGGCAAGCTCTCCTTCGAACCTCCGACCTCTGAATCCACGCAGGCCTTCGACAGTTACATCAGCGACCCCGCGCATCCTGTGCCGTATCGCCATCGCCCTATCGACATGACCTATCCCGAGGACCATCCCGGCAGTTGGTACACCTGGCTCGTGCAGGACCAGCGCTTCGTGGACAACCGCCCGGACGTCCTCACCTGGCAAACCGATGAGCTGAAGGAAGACATCACGCTGGCTGGCCAGGTTACCGCCAAACTCTTCGCTTCCACCACCGGCAGCGACGCGGACTGGATCGTCAAGCTGATCGACGTGTACCCGGAAAAATATCCCGAGAAATGGCAGCTCTCCGGCTACGAGTTGATGATTGCCGATGAAGTATTTCGCGGCCGCTTCCGCAACTCGTTCGAAAAACCAGAGCCGATTCAGCCCGGCGTGGTCACGCCGTTCAAGATCGATTTGCACACCGCGAACCACGTCTTCAAGAAGGGCCACCGCATCATGGTGCAAATGCAGAGCACTTGGTTTCCCATCATCGACCGCAACCCTCAGAAATTCGTCCCGAACATTTTTGAAGCGCAGGAATCCGACTACCAGAAAGCCACCCAGCGCATTTATCGTTCGAAACGCTTCCCCTCGAGCGTAGAAATTTCCCTGCTGCCCAACGCCGCCTCGACGACAAATTAAAACTCCACGCGCATCTGCGCCGAGGCTGCAGGCTGGCAAGAAACAGGCTGATTTTATTTGGAAAACATTATCAGGCTGCGCAACGGCCTATGGTTTGGAGGCATTCGAACTGTTGGTCTTCTCCGGCGGGTCGCTCAAGTGTGCCACGCAGGCAGCCGCGGTGAACCGCACCAAGTCCTTGTCATCATCGAGCGCCGCGCTAATTCGGGGAATCAGCGAACGGTCCTCGCGGAGCGCAATCGCTTCCAAAGCCGCCGCACGGACGGCCAAGTTTTTGTCACCCGCCGCCTTTACCAACGCTTCGGCGGCGTCCGGTTCTGGATCGTGGGCAAGTTTCTTAGCCGCTGCGGCGCGCACGGGAGAAGAGTCGTTTTTCGTCACGGTTTTAAAAACCTCGTAGCCGATTCCGGCAAAGGGAATGAACCCGATTCCTTCTTCAAAGCCCATCTGCGCCATCTTTTTCTTGTCTTTCAAGGTGTCCAACTGTTCTCGAATCAGCCCTTTGCTTGCGCGTTTCTCGCCTGTCAGCACCTCGTAGTATGTGTCATAGCCCACGTCATCATGAAGCAGCAGCAGCGAATTCGCTGCTGCCAGCACCACGCTCGGTTCGGAATCGCCTAGCGCTTCCTCGAGATTGCCGGCCGCATGCTCCGCGCGCATGGACCCCAGCGCCACGGCGGCCGCCAACCGCACATTGGGTTTCTCGTCTTTAAGCCCGAGCGCGGCCGCCTTTTCTGCCTCCGCGTTCCCGGGCAGCAGACCCAGCGCACGTATTGCCTTTGACCGCCGGTCAGCGTTCTCGTCCTTTACTCCTTCACGAAGGATTCTCCATGCCTTTTGTTGAGGCGTTTCAGCTGGCTTCGCAGAGGGATTTCTCGCGGGCTGTTTCATTTGTTCCGCTCGGCCAGCTGGGGGTTGGTTCGTAGCTGTGCTTTGCGTGCCCAAGAAAATCAGCAGTGCGGCCATCCCTGTTCCGGACACTGTCCGGTTTCGAACAGTTTGTGAGCATTGATTCATGTTCAGTGTCTCCAAGCATCGAGAATGCCATTGAGCATACGACAAGAGAATGAAAAGGTTTGGGCTTCGGAGAACTCCTGAACTTAGATGTAGACAAAAAATGTCTCAACTTCCACCCAATTGAAAAATCAGTAGTTCTATCTAAAGCGCAACTAAAATCCCGGACTCCAATGCAAGTAACATCAAGAATTTCGTGGAAATGCAACCGTTTCTCTTCAAAAGTAATCTTTCTGAGACAGTTGGTGATGGAACTTATCTGCGAAAACTTTCGTAATACAAGAAAACTCTCTCACGGTTTATACGTCTATAGACTAAAAGGGGTAAGGGTGACCCTCTATGCCATCGGAAGTCATGTCGATGCAAGAACCGGATAATCCCACGATTCCGGGCCCAAGCTTGCTTTCTTCAGGTCGCTATATCCATTTTGGGCCATTCCGGATCGATCAGCAGCGGCAGGAGGTCACGCGAGATGGAACCCGCCTGAAGCTTCAAGGAAAAGTGTATCAAACGCTTCTCACCCTCCTGGAAAAGCCCGGCGAAGTAGTGACGCGCGAGGAACTGCGCGCGCGGCTCTGGCCCGCCGATACCCACGTGAATTACGACGCCAACGTAAACACTACGGTGAACAAGCTCCGGGTGGCCCTTGGAGATTCTTCGGACAAGCCACTCTATGTCGAGACTATTCCCCGGAAGGGATATTCACTCCTGGTTCAGCCTGAGGTCTCGAATCATGTTGGGAATTCTTCTGTCCCGCAAAACGGCTCGTCGGGAAAAGAAGCAAAGGAGCCTGCCCACGCTGGGATTTTCAAGTTCTCCAAGTCTGATTTGTGGGTCGTCCTTGGTGCCATTGGCCTGATTCTTACAGGCATGCTCATCGGCGCAGGAATCATGCGCCTTTGGATGAGCCATACTGATCCGGCTTCAAGCCACTCGTTGGCGGTGATTCTCTTTCGTTTATTTGAGAACGCCCTTCCTTAGTTCTGCTTACGACCCGTCTACCACATAGCCGCTAAAGGATTTTTTCTTCGTCTCCCCAGTTGTCAGTGCGACAGGGTTACGACCGTCCAATTCTCTTCTCGTGTAAACTCTTTCCTTACTCATGCTCACTGCTATCACTCGAGGCGTCAGTCCGGCTATCACTCGCTGCGAGCTTTCGTTCATTGAACGCAAGCCAATTGATTTGGCTCGCGCGCAACAGCAGCACCAAGCCTATGAAGTGCTCCTCGCCAAACTGGGCGCGCGGGTCATCTCACTTCCTCCCGAGCCAGACCTCCCTGACTCTATGTTTGTGGAAGATCCCGCGATTGTCCTGGACGAGATCGCGATCATCCTGCCGCTCGGCACGGAAAGCCGCCGCCCCGAAGCCCCCTCGCTGGCGCGTGAGCTTTCGAAATACCGTAAGCTCGCCTACGTTCAACTTCCTGGCACTTTGGAAGGCGGTGACGTGCTTCGGATCGGCCGCAAGCTTTTCGTGGGACTGACGAAGCGCAGCAACGCGGAAGGCATTCGTCAACTCGCAGAAATCGTGAAGCCGCACGGCTACGAGGTGATCTCCGTGCCTGTAACCGGTTGCCTGCACCTGAAATCGGCCGTCACATATATTGCAGAAGACACGCTGCTCGCAAACCGCAACTGGTTCGAAACGGCGCCGTTTGACGGCTACGACTGGATTGATGTGGACCCCTCGGAACCACATGCCGCCAATGCGCTGGCGCTCGGCGGCACGATCATCCTTCCTGCTTCATTCCCGCGGACGCGCGGGCGCATCGGCTCGCTGGACCATCGCGTCACTCCGCTCGATATCTCCGAGCTTCAGAAAGCCGAAGCCGGCCTCACCTGTTCGAGCTTGCTCTTCGAAAGTTTCTCCGGTTAGCACAAAGCGGTGGGCAGCTCTTGTTTTCAGAAGCATTCCTTCTTGCCTATCCTCGCTAATGCCGGCTGACGCGATTCACCTCGCCTTGCCGCCTACGAATAACCGAACAGCGTCATGAACCCAAAATCCATATGCAACTGCTGGTGGCAATGAAACAGCGTTAACCCCGGATTGTCCGCAGTAAAGTCTACTTCCGCCTCTTGATAGCCGCCCACCATCACTACGTCTTTCACCACGCCGCTGGTCGCCTGCCCCGCAAGCTTCGTCAATTCAAAACTATGCCGGTGCAAATGAACCGGATGAATGTCGTCGCTGGCATTGTGCATGCGCAGCCTGTACCGCCCGCCTTCGCGCAGGCGAAAAGCGGGAGCTTTCACCTCCGGCGAAAACACTTCTCCATTGATGGCCCATTGGTTGAACCCGTGGTCCGCCGCGTTGCGCTTCGTGAACTTCATCTCGATGATTTCGTCCGGCTCTTTCGCGGTAGCGTTCGGCTCTCCGAACGCCGCATAGCTCCAGCGAAACGGTTTTGGCGGCACCCAGACGGGCTTGCCTTTCCGTCCCTCGTACTCCACCACAATGCCCATGCCGTGCTGCCGGTCGTCATCTGCCAGGTCGCCTAGGATCCAAACGCCCGGCTGCTTCATTTCGACGAGAGCGGAAATCCTCTCCCCCGTGCCCAGCCACAGCACCGGCACTTCAGTGGGTTGCGGCACCGGATTGCCATCCAGCGCCATCACGCGGAAAGTGTGCCCCGGCAACGCCAAGCTGCGAATTTCCGTCGCGCTTCCGTTCACTATGTGAAACAGCACGCGCTCGCCTGTCTTCACGCGCACCGGCTCGCTATGGCCAAGCATCCGCCCGTTAATGGTGAAGTATTGATACCCCACTTCATATCCGTGTGGCATGCCCATATCCAGCGAGGCCTTCATCGCCGACTCACCCGCCTCCTCCAGCTCCTTCACTTTCGTCGCCGGCGACAAAAAATCCTGCGGCATGTCGCCGCCCTGGCTGAACGAGCCTTCAAACTCCTTCAGCACTAGAAACACTTCGCGGTCGTGTCGGCCCGGCTCGTCCTTGGCCTCGATGTACACCGGTCCCACTTGCCCGCTGTATTGCCCTGCGTGCAGATCCGCTCCCGCTCGATTGTGCGTATGGTAGAAGCGCAAACCGGCAGGCTGGGGAGTGAACGTTATTCGCCGCATTCCGTGCGCCGGAATGTACGGCGTGCCTTCTTCCGCCGCGCCATCTACATCCGTCGAAACCTTCTGCCCGTGCCAGTGGAGTTGCTCCGGTGTATCTGTGTCGTTGTAGATGTCTACCGTTACTTCGCGCCCTTCTTTGAACCGCAGCAGCGGTCCGGGAAACAGCCCGTTGTAGGTGATTGCCGAAACGATGCGCTTCGGCGCAATCTCGATCGCGCTTGCGCCAATGCGCAACGTGTAGTCAGCCGCTCCTCTCGCCTGGGTCCCCATCGCCCAAGCTAAGGGCGTGCTGCCTCTCAGCAATTCCGCTCCTGCCGCTGCAGCCCCTGTTGCCGCCGCCTGCAAGAATTTCCGCCGCGTTAGAATGTTCGTCGTCACAACTGTCCATCCTAAGTTCTACTTGCTGCTCATGCAAACAGACAACAGGGAGAGTGGCGTGCTTGAATCACTTTTCATCTGCAAAACGGCCATACCTCCAGCGTAATTAGCGATCTTCGGCCTTCTTCCCGCGGACTCGGATCTGACCGTAAGCGCATACGAAATTATCTTTCTCGCGTTCGCACAGCGGGCGAGTTACCGACCAGCAGTTTCGAGATGGTTAATCGCGTTCCCGAAGGGAGGCGGTTCAAAAGAGGCGCGGCTGGCGGCGGGGGGCTTCACGGCCAAAATACTCATACGCGCGCGGAGTGGCGACGCGGCCGCGCGGCGTGCGGTCGATCATGCCAATCTGCATGAGGTAGGGCTCGTACATTTCTTCGATGGCGTCTTCTTCTTCGGCGAGCGCCGCGGATAGCGTGCCTAGGCCCACGGGGCCGCCGCCGTATTTGTCGAGCAGCGCCAGCATCAGGTTGCGGTCCACTTCGTCGAGGCCGTTTTCATCCACGCCCAGCATTTGCAGCGCTTCCTGCGCCACGGCGCGCGTAATGCGTCCCGCGGCGCGGACTTCGGCGAAGTCGCGCGAGCGGCGCAGCAGGCGATTGGCGATGCGCGGGGTGCCGCGACAGCGTCGCGCGATTTCTTCACCGCCGCCTTCGTCCATCTCGATGTTCAGGATTTTCGCGGAGCGATGAATAATGATGAGCAAATCTTCCGGCTCGTAAAAGTCGAGGCGATGGACGATGCCGAAGCGCGAGCGCAGCGGAGCCGTAATCAATCCCGCGCGCGTGGTGGCCCCGACCAGGGTGAAATGGCTTAGCGGGAAAGGGTGGATGCGCGCGCCCGGTCCTTGGCCGATAATCAGGTCCACGCGAAAGTCTTCCATCGCGGGATAGAGCACCTCTTCGACCGCGGGCTGCAGTCGATGGATTTCGTCGAGGAAGAAAACTTCTTTCTTTTCGAGCGCGGTCAGAATCGCCGTCAAGTCGCCTTTGCGTTCGAGCAGCGGCCCCGCGCTCGTTTTGATGGGGACGTTGAGTTCGTTGGCGATGATTTGCGCGAGCGTGGTTTTCCCTAGGCCCGGCGGGCCGTATAGCAGCACGTGGTCCAGCGCCTCATCGCGGCTGCGCGCGGCGTCAATCGCAATCTGGATATTTTCTTTGACGCGCTTCTGCCCGATGTATTCCTCGAGCCGCCGCGGCCGCACGCTCACGTCGATGCGCGCGTCTTCCTCATACGCCGCGCCGGAAACAATCCGTTGCGGTTGCTGTTGCATCATGCGTTTTGCCGAAGCATCTGCCATTCGTTACCCCGTTCGCGCCGCGCGCCCCTTCGGCGCGCTCAACGATTGCAGCGCCGCTCGCAATAGCTTCTCAAAATTGTTCGCGCCGGCTTCTCGTTTCGCTTCGGCGGCGGCGTCTTCCGCCGCGCGCGTGTCATACCCCAGATTGACCAGTGCCGAAACCACGTCCGCTTCGATGCCAGCCGGAGAAGCCACTGCAGGCTTCTCCGTTTCAGTGGCCACGGCTTCCAACTTGTCTTTCAATTCCACCACGATACGCTCTGCGGTTTTTCTCCCGACACCCGGAATTTTCGTCAGCCGCACCAAATCACCGCCTCGAATTGCCGGAACCAACTCTTCCACGTTCATGCCGGAGAGAATCTTTAACGCTAACGCCGGGCCGACGCCGGAAGCGGAAATCAGTAGCTCGAAAAAATGTTTTTCGCGCGCGGAGATAAAACCGAAGAGCGCCAGCGCATCTTCCCGCACGTGCGTGTAAATGAGGAGGGTGACTTCGGTGTGCAGTTCGCCGAGCGCTGCATAAGTGGAAAGCGGCACCTGCACGAGATAGCCCACGCCGCCCACGTCGATGAGCACCTGGTTCGGCCTTTTCTCAGCGAGCCGTCCGCGAAGCTGGCCAATCATCGTTGGTCAGTATTGCCGCCTTTTCTTCGCCTGTCAACGCGAACTAGAAAGCCTAAGCAGCTCCAATTCGCACGTGCTCCGAACGATCATTACGGCGCAATGGGCAAGATAAGGTGAGAAGCGGGATAGATGCGCACGGTGGCTTTGACAAAATCATCGGGGGAGGCGGTCATGATGCTGGGGAGAAACTTTTGAGGATTCCGATCATAGAGCGGGAACCACGTGCTTTGCACCTGGACCTTGATGCGATGGCCCTTGAGAAAAGTGTGATCCGCAGCGTGCAGGCTGAAGCGGTATTCCTCCACTTCGTTGGCCGGAATGGCTTGCGGGTGTTCAAAGCTTTTGCGGTAACGGCCGCGAAAGATTTCTCCATTGACCATGAGCTGGTACCCGGACATATCAGGACGGGTCGCATTCGATGTGGACGTGGACGAAGGGGCTGAGGAAACGATTGACACCGCCTCAGGATACTCATCGATCAACTTCACCACCCAATCTGCGTCTGTGCCCGACGTGGAGGCGAAGAGATCGGCGATCACATCCCCTGCGACAGTAACATCGTGATCGAGCGGAGGAGTCGTCCAAGTGGCGACGTCAGGGCGGTTAGAAACAAAACGCTGGTCCTCGACCATCCAGGTGTACCACTTCGACCCTTCCGCGTATGTGGCTTGAATCGGCCGATGGCGATACGGCGCGGGATTGGCGGGATCGGAGATGTATTCGCGATAATTCGCGCCGCCTTTTTTATCCCGCGCCGAATTTTTCGGTTCCGATAAAGAAAAAACGAGCGAACCATCAGCGGAAAGGTAGAGATTTTGTGGCTTGCTCTCTACCGGCGGCCAATGCGCGTACTCGCACCAGCGATTGCTGCCACTCTCAAACGAGGCCGTATCCTTCAAGCTGAACCCGCTTTCATCTTTGAGGTAGTGCGCGAAAAAGGGCGCCTCGTAGCGCCTGCGAAATTCGTCCGTAGTGGGTTCGCCGAAATAAATTTCGCCGAGATGGCGCGTGGTGCCGCCCCACTGGCCGTGGTTCCAAGGACCGATGACCAGAAAGTTTTCATGATGCGTGTCGTGAGGCTCGAGCTTCGCGTAGGCCTCTTGCGGGCCGTACATGTCTTCTTGATCCCAGAAGCCTCCGACGAAAAGAGCGGGAACCGTGACGTGGCTGAGATGCCACTCGACGCCGCGGGAGCGCCAGAACGCATCGTAGGCGGGATGCTGGAGAAAAGCGACTCCCGTGGGGAGTTTGTCGACGCCATCGCGCTTCGCTGCGGCCGCGAACGAGCCGGAGTGGAGAAAGAAGTCATACGCGTCTTCGTCGAGCTTGGAGAACGCGTTTTCTTTAGAGCTTTCCATACCCAGGGTGTAGTCGTAGCCGTAAGTCTCGCGGAACGCGCCGTTGTGAAAAAAGTCGTCGCCCATCCAGACGTCAATCATGGGAGCCTGTGGAGAAATGGCCTTTACGGCGGGGTGCGGATCAATGCCCGCGGCCATGGCGAGAAAACCCGGGTAGGAGACACCGAAGACTCCTACACGGCCGTTGTTGTTGGGAATGTTTTTGAGGAGCCAGTCCACGGTGTCATAAGCGTCGGTGCTCTCGTCCACCAACTTCGGATCGCGATGGTCCGCCATAGGACGGC
The DNA here is from genome assembly GCA_033853375.1 of Terriglobia bacterium. Taxonomy (GTDB): domain Bacteria; phylum Acidobacteriota; class Terriglobia; order Acidiferrales; family UBA7541; genus Acidiferrum. The sequence goes on along the minus strand of JAWOLO010000548.1, from coordinate 12,329 downwards.
TCATGACGAAAGTGCCCTCCGATTTGAAGCGGCCGCGAATATCCTCGAAAACAAAAATGTAGCAGCCGGCAGCAAGTTCGGGCTCACTGGGGTTGATGGACTCCGGTGTGTTTCCGCCCACGCCGTAGGGAGTGCGCTCCATGAGGAAAGGAAGCGGCTCGGTGTAATCCTTGGGGCGCAAGATGACGGCGTGAAGTTTAATGCCGTCGCGCATGGGGATCATCACTTCCTGGCGTGTGTACTCTGGCTTGTTGAAGTGAAGAGGCTGATCGCTGATCTTGCTGGCATGGTCGGTCCTTTCCGGTACAGCGCGCTGTTCGCCCCTTTGCTCAACAATGCGGATGAATCCGATGATTTTCCCCTCCGCGGAGCGCAGGAACTTGAACTTCACAGGAGAGTTTTGAACGGCAAAGATGTCCTCGGATTCCGCAAGAAGTTCGGTCCTGCGGCTGCGGGCGGATTCCATGAACAGGCGCGAGCCCTCCAGAGAGATGGCACGAATGAGATCGGGATCATCGTCGTAAGCATACTGCCCGACGAAAGCGGCCAGCTTGTCCGCGGGAATCTGGAATTTCGGCGGCGGAACCGCCTCTTGCGCGATGACGGCCACCGAGCAAGCAAGCAGGAAAAACACACCAAAGAGACGGCGATATAGAAGCGTCACAGAGTTGTCCTTTCGAACGCGCACTATGGTATTGGATTCGACCAAAGAAGAGAAGTGAGCAGAAACAAAATTACCAGAATTGCAGTCTGGAGAATTCGCTCGGGCGGAGATCGGTCAACGGTTCACCAATGCCTTCTATTTTTTGAGAACGCTTTGCACCAGGTCGCCTAGCTCGTCCGCGCTGAACTCGTTGCCTTCCAGATTGGCCGCCAGCTTTCCTTGCTGGTCGATGATCAGCGTGTGCAACGAATGAATAAATTGTCCTTCATCCGGATAGAACGCCACGCCAAATCGTTCACAGAACTTCTGAACCTCGGCGGGCGGCCCGGTCAGCAGGTGCCATCCCTTAGGTTCAATGTTCCAGGTGCGCCCGTACTCGGAAAGCGTTTCCGGCTGGTCATGGACGGGATCTAGGCTAATCGTCAGCAAGATCAGCTCTCGCCCCATTTCCTTGGCAAAGCGCTTCTGCAGCCGCGCGAAGTTATTCGTCAGCCGGAAGCAAAAATTAGGAAACGGGCAGCGCGTATAGACAAAGGTGATGGCCACGGCTTTCCCAGCGAACTGAGAAAGCTTCACGCGCTCGCGATTTTGATCGATTAAAGAAAAATCCGGAGCGGGCTGGCCAACTTTCAGCACGCGGTCAGGCGAAAGAGAAGCATCCATAGCGCCATCGAGCAATCGCAATCGGCGCGCCGATAACGGATCGAGTTCCAAACTGTCGAAGGTTCGAATGTGCACATTTTCCGCGTAAGGCTGCTCTTTATCCGCGACCAGAGAGAACTCGATCATCGTTCCGCGCGCCAGGCCTTCGAGTTCCTTTGAATCGCGCACTTCAATCGGCATGATCATCGCGTCCATATAGCCGGAGATGGCTTCGCACGAAACGGTCATGATGCGACGTTCTTTGTCGACCGCCAGGACCAAAGCTTTGGCCGTGTACTTTTGTTGCGCAAAGGCGGGCAAAACCGCGAACATCACCGTGAGAAAAAACAGCGTGCATCTCACCCAGCCCGCTGCCAAAAGCTTGAGAAAGTTCCTGCTCATCAACGCACCTTCGAGGACTCGCTGCGCTGGACTTGCTGCGGGTCACTAGCGTGTAACGACGGGAGATGGAAAGGAGCCGGACGCCTCTCCAGGTGTTTCACTTCTTTGCTGTCCTCGCGGATTTCCAAAAACTGGTTTTTGGCCACACCGGCAAAAGTTTGCCGCGCGCCGCTCCCGGGCCAAAGGATGTCAATATTCAGGATGCGCGCCGATTTCCCCAACCCAATGTGCTGTTCGAACGGCGATGCTCCGAACGAGCCGCCGCTTCCCACCGTGCGGTAGATCGACCGCGTCGTTTTGCCTTCATTCTCCACGGTCACTTTGATTCTTGCGCCAACGGCCGCGCGATTACTCTTAACGCCGACAAGTTTCAGGTTGATCCAGTCGTTCCCGTTGGCCGTATTAGCGAACAGCCGCAAGGCGTGGCGATCTCCCGGAACCGCGCCGCCGGTTTCCGTCACGATGTCTTCGTAGCCTCGGCGCTGTAAATCTGCAAAGGCGACACCATGGCCTTTATGAAGTTCACCGGTACCCGAAGAAGCGGTGACGTCCACAAAGTATTTCCCTTCATGATTTCGCAGAAGCACATGCGGCAGGACCGAACTGTAAGATGGATTGCCATTTCCTAGGTAAATGTCCAGGAAGCCGTCGTTGTCGATGTCGCCAAAGTTCGCGCCCATAGGCATAAAAACTTTGTCCAATCCTGTTTCTGCGGTCACATCGCGGAAAGTTCCATTCCCCAGATTCTTATAAAGCTTAAGAGTGCCTGCGTTATGCGGAAGTCCCAGGTAGGTCCGTACGGATTCGTCTACCGAGGGAAAGTAACTGTTAACAAAAAGGTCCGGCCAGCCGCAATTATCGTAGTCGAAGAACCAGGCCGCAAAGCTTTGCCCCGGCCCTAACACGGCAGCCTGTGCGGCTACGTCGGAGAAAGTATTGTCATGATTGTTGTGATAAAGGCGATTCTCGCCGCGAAAATTGGTCACGTAGAAGTCTACGTAGCCATCGTTGTCGTAGTCCGCGGCCACCACGCCTTTGGTCAAATCAGGTCGGTCGATGCCGGCGGAATGCGAAATGTTTTCGAACGTTCCGTCGCCCTTGTTCAAAAAAAGCTGATTCTCGCCGCCTTCGTTTCCCACGAAAAGGTCCAGCAAACCGTCGTTATTGATGTCCGCCCACACCGCCGTCTGCGAAGCCACGAGCGGCTCGGCCAGGCCGCTCGCCGCGGTGACATCGGTGAAAGTCCCGTCACAATTGTTCTTCAGCAATGACAACCTTTGGGGGAATTCCCAGCCTCCTCGCAGCACCAAGAAGTCCGTGCAGCCATCGTTGTTGTAGTCGGTCTGAATGAGGTTGAGTCCGCCCAACTGTTTCGCCAGCCCCGCCTCGCGCGCCCGATCCCTAAACGTCCCGTCGTCATTGTTGTGGAAGTAGCGCAGCGGCTGGCACATATCCATGCTGGAAGTGAGGATGTCCAGGCGGCCATTGTTCTCGAAATCGTCCACGATCACTCCGCCCGCCATAGAAAACGTATTGACCCCAGCCGATGTCGCCACGTCCACGAAGCGGCTGACGCTTTCCTTCGATTCGAATGCCGATAAAGTGATGCGGTATTTCGCGGGGACTCCATCGGGGTACGTTCCGAGAGTTGCGTACGAAAGGTTGAGCAACCAGCGCGCGTCTAGCGCTTGCGGTCTTTGCTCCAGATATTTCGAAAAATACTCAATCGCCTTTTGCGAATCCGCCTTTTTCGCGAAGGCCATGTCTGGCCGCATGGGGAAAAGGCATCTCTCTCCGGGCGCGTGGTAAACGTCGTTCACCATCTCTGAGCGATGCAAATAGGCGACGGCGAGCGCGAATTCCATTTGCGCAACAGCACGAGGAACTTTTTCCGATGCGACGCGGTAAGCCTCCTGATACTGCTCGATGGCAGGATCCATGTTTCCCGCATAGGAATAGAGCTCGGCCAGCGCGAAATGCTCTTGCAACAGATCCAGCGGTTTTTGTTGATCCAGCTTCTCGCGGTTTGCCGGCGCGAAAAATTTCGCCAGCCGTTCTATTGCCGCCGCCAGGGATTGCGTGCGCATCTGGCAGCCGACGACAGGGTCCTGCTGCCAGCCCTCAGGCTTTGGAAAGCGGACCAAGGCGTCGTCCGCCTCCGCAAATCCCGAAATGCCCAGGGAATAAAGCACGCTTCCGAACGCAGTCATCGCCTGCAACCGCGCCTTGGGTGCGTTCTCGATCTCCGCAGCTGCGCTCTCCGGGATCACCTTGAGAATGGCGTAGCCCGAAGGAATTCGTGTGATGGGTGAAAGCTGTCCTGGGTCGACTCCCTTCAGCGCATCGCGCAGTTCCGGCCGCAAGGCAGCAGGGTCCATTCTTCCCATGAAGCCGCCCGAATCGGCCGTGGGATCGATGGATTTTTCTTTCGCCAAGGTAGCAAAGTCGTGGCCGGCCTTGAGCTTTTCCAGAATCTGGTTGGCCTGCTCGGGCGTGCTGACGACAATCACTTGAAGGGCGACCTGCTTGGGAGCGGCGCTCGAAGCGGGCGGCGCGGATTGACCGTACAGGATGGCGCAGAGCAGCCCGGATCCGCAGAGCGTCATCGCCAGCACGAAACTAGTTATCCTTAGATCTCTCGTCTCAGCCAACGCTTTTCCTGGAGACATACGGAGATTCTACGCGGGAAAACAATTTGTTCTCAATCGTGCGGGGCCAAGGATCCTGCCTCAGACGTCGAAAGAGCTGGCTACTCTCTTTCTCCGCCCGTCAGGCGAAGAAGAAGCTGGTTGACGAAATAATTTCCGAGTTGCCCGTTACCGGGACTTTAGGGGCAGGTGCTATGTATTCGCGAAATCATTCCGTTTTAGGCTTGCCGGTCAATGGCCCCTCTAAGGCATCCCGCAAGGAAAGCCGGCTAGCGAATCAGCGGGCTCTCCCAGACGCGAAGCAGCAGCGCCTTGAGCTCATTGAAACGCTTGGGTCCGAGTTCAGCGCTCCACTCGCGCTCGATGATGCGCAGAATCTCGTGGATCTTCGCATATGCGGCACGGCCGCGCTTCGTTAGGCGGACAACTCGCGCGCGGCCTTCATCCGGTGCGTTGGACCGGACGATATACCCAACATTTTCGAGGCTTCGAAGCAGTTGGTTCATGGCCTGCTTGCTCATACTGGCGCGCTCAGCGAGCATGCCAGGGCGGACCCCATCCGGACCCGGAAACTGCAGCACTGCCATGTGGGGCACGAGGAGTTCCTTGAAGCCGGCCGCATTAAGCTCTTTGATGATGCGGCGTTGGATGACCTGCCCCGGAACCCGCAGCAAGGCCCCGATGAGCATATCTTCCGTTTTGACTGAACTCGACATTTTGCGCTTGACATCTCCAGTAAATGGAGTTTACATTCCGATACGGTAAATGCAGTTTACCATAAGGAGCCCCACATGGCACAGCAGACCGTCGGCATCCGCGTCAATCCTTCCGAGGAGGCTATCCGCCTGGGGCCAGTCACAGTTCGTTTCCTGATTACTGGAGAGAATTCGAGTGGCAGCATCGCGGCATTTGAGGTTGTGGTTCCAAGCGCGCAGCGTCTGGCGGCTCCGGCCCACAGCCATGACCATTACGAAGAAACGATCTATGGCGTCACCGGAATGCTGACCTGGACCGTGGACGGGAAGCAAATCGATGTCGGGCCGGGACAGGCGCTCTGCATTCCGCGTGGCGCCGTTCACCGGTTTGACAACAATAGGAAGCAGGACGCGACGGCCCTCTGTGTGATCACGCCTGCTGCGGTCGGCCCCCAGTATTTCCGCGAGGCCGCCGAGGTCATCAACGCGGCGGCTGGTGGTCCGCCTGACCGACTAAAGATGGCGGAAATTATGCGCCGCCACGGCCTGACTCCGGCTCCGCCGTCATCTCCAGCGTAGTACACGGAGATGCGTCAGAGCATAATTAGCGCATCCGGCATTGCATTGCGGATGGAATGCGGCGCACTCGAAAATAATGCCGGGTAGTCCTCGGACCGTGCTTGATCCGTTCATCTTGACGAAAGAAAGGAACTTCAACCGATGACTGAAGCCAAAATGAGCGCAGAGGCGATAGCCGGTTTCGCCGCACCGCATTTTCATCCAATTCTGACCGATGCCGGCACCGGCCACACCTTCACGATGCTCGGGACTACAATGCGTTTGATCGCCACGGCCGCCGGTACTGGAGGACGATACACAGTGATCGAGCAGGTTACGCCGCCTAGTTGGGGTCCACCGCGTCACATCCATTCTCGTGAGGACGAGATTTTTTATGTTCTCGAGGGTACCTACGAGTTGCATGTGGGCGATGAGCGTCGGACCGTTTCCGCTGGCGCCTCTGCGATCTTGCCGTGCAACATTCCACACGGCTTTCGCAACGTGGCGCCCACGCCCAGCCGTTTGCTATTTGTCATCGCTCCAGGTGGACTAGAGGAGTATTTCTTGGCTGTGGCGAAACGTTCGCCGGCCCCTAATCCCGCTCAACTGGTTGAACTGGCGCGACCGTTCGGTCTGACGCTGCTACCACCCGGAGCTTAAGCAGGAGCGAAAGTTTATCAGTGGGTGATACGAGCAACTGGGCGGTTGGTTGGCAACTCGGAAATGAACTCACTCGCAGTTCAACGGCCGTATTTGCCGATCAATTCGGCTTGTGCGAGAGTGTGCCCCTTCATGGCACGTTCAACGTCAGCTTTAGTCACGCCTGCTTTCAAATTCAGCTTGGCGTCCAGCGCGTATAGCTTGAAGAAATACCGATGCGGCTTGCCCGGCGGCGGGCACGGCCCCCCGTAGCCGATTTTGCCGAAGTCGTTGCGCCCCTGCCGCGCGCCATTGGCAAGCTGCTCTTGTTTCGCCACACCTTCTGCAAGCTCCCGAGTGTCTGCTGGCAAGTCGAACAGCACCCAGTGGACCCACGTGCCTACTGGCGCGTCCGGGTCGTCCATGATCAACGCGAAGCTTTGCGTCTTTGCCGGAGGCTCATTCCAATTCAGCTTGGGCGAAGCATCCGGCCCGTCGCAGGTGAATTTCTTCGGGATCATATCGTTGGCCGCAAAGGCCGCACTGGAAATCTTCATGGTTCCTCCTTGCGCGCGCTCTGGTGGATTTGCGCCAAGGAAAGCGCAGAGGCACACCGACAAACCGGCAAATGCAATGAACACGTTTCGCATGGACGATTCTTTGCGGGACCAAAGACTTATGACTTAGAATTCATAACTAACATATAAATCATTCCATCAGCGGCGGCTGCGGTCCTTGCGCACCGCATCATCAATTAAGGCATCCAACTCGCCGCGCGTCAGCGTCACGCGATCCTCTGCGGACTCGCCACCTTCATTAGTCATGGGCAACTCCGCTCCGCCTCCCGGGGGAGGCGCAACGAAGTACCGTGGCCGCGCCGCCATGAGCTTCGCCACCTCCCGACCCGAGAGCAATACCGGCTCGCCGGCGAGTTCCGCCGCAAGCGTGATTTTGGCGCAGTGCTCGATCGTCTCCATCCGGAAGAAAGCCGTAAGCAGATCCGGGCCGCAGGTTACCGCCCCGTGATTCGCCAGCAACAGCGCGTCGTAATGAGGAACAAAAGGCTCCAGTGCTGCGCTCAGCTCCGTCGTCCCAGGAGTTGCATATTGCACCAGCGGGACCTGGCCGAGCCCCACAATTACCTCGGGCAGAAGGGCCTGGTTCAATGCTCGTCCAGCAACGGCAAATCCCGTGGCCGTCGGCGGATGCGCGTGGCAGACGGCATTCACATCGGGCCGCATGCGATAAAACTGGAGGTGCATCGCCAACTCCGAGGAAACTTTGCGGTCGCCAGAGAGTTGCCGGCCCTCGAGATCCGTCATGACCAGATCTTCGGGCAAAAGCATGCCCTTATTCATGCAGGTAGGCGTGGTGAGGATTCGGCCGTCGCCGAGGCGCACCGACAAATTGCCTTCGCAGGCTACAATGAAGCCGCGTTCGTACAACCATCGGCCGGCGACGCAAATATCCCGGGCGTTCTGCGCATCGCTCTTTGCGTGGCCTGGTAAGAGTGAGTCCGCAGTCAAGGTCGGACTCCTTCCTGGCGCGGAGAAACGGCCGCGCCTCTCTTTCAAATCAACTCAGGCGCACCCCGTGGGGACTTACGAAATGGCCCCCGCCAGTTCCCTGGTCTTGGCGTGAGCGGGTAGAACCTATTACAAAACTCACCAAGAATCCAGTACCTCAATAGACTCTCCCCAAGAAAGGTCAAAAGACAATACCCTTTTTTAAGTAGCCTCCTTATCTATCGCACTAGGCATAAATGCCACGCAGCTTGAGCACCGTGGCCACGCGGTCAATCGCCAGCATATAAGCCGCGATGCGATTGTTGACCTTGTGCAGCTCCGCGTAGCGCACCACTTCATCGAAGGCGTTTTCCATGACGTCCTGCAGGCGCTCGTTAACCTCTCTCTCCCGCCAAAAGAAGCCCTGGCGGTCTTGCACCCATTCGAAATAACTCACCGTCACGCCGCCAGCGTTGCCCAAAATGTCCGGTATCGTGAAGATCCCCTTCGAATCGATGATCGTGTCAGCCTGCCAGGTGGTCGGCCCGTTTGCGCCTTCACAAAGAATTTTCGCCTGCACCTGATTGGCATTTTTCTCCGTGATCTGGTTTTCAATGGCCGCGGGAATAGCGATGTCGCACGGCTGGAAGAGCACGTCCCGCGCGGACATCTTTGTTCCACCCCCGGGGAAACTTTGCAGTGGCTTCTTCTGTGTGTACACCCAGTCGATCATTTTGGGTATGTCGAATCCCTTCTCGTTATAGAGGCCGCCGCCGATATCCGCCAGGCCAATGATCTTGTAACCGGCTTTTTGCATCAGGTCTGCCGCCATTGAGCCCACGTTGCCGAATCCCTGGACGACCACGCGGCACCCTTGCTTTTTCAAACCGAGCTTGGCAAGCGCCTTATCGCAGCAAATCATTACGCCGCGGCCGGTGGCTTCGCGTCTCCCGCGCGACCCGCCCAACTCAATCGGCTTCCCCGTCACCACTGCTGTGGTAGCCTGGCCAACATGCATCGCGTAGGTGTCCATTACCCACGCCATGGTTTGTTCGCCGGTGCCCACGTCCGGTGCGGGAATATCGCGTTCGGGTCCCAGCCAATCGGCCAGCTCTGCCGTGTAGCGCCGAGTCAGGCGTTCCAATTCTCCGCGAGATAGTTTGCGCGGATCGCAAATCACCCCGCCTTTCGCGCCCCCGAATGGAATGTTCACCACCGCGCATTTCCACGTCATCCACGTCGCCAGCGCGCGCACTTCATCAATCGAAACGTCCGGGGCAAAACGAATTCCGCCTTTTCCCGGTCCCCGCACGTTCGAATGCAGCACCCGGTAGCCGGTGAAAACTTCCAGTTGCCCGTTATCCATGCCCACAGGAATGTAGAGCGTGATTTCCTTGCTCGGCCATTTCAGGAAGCGATACAGCCCTTGCTCGAGACCGAGTTTGCTCGCGGCCACTTCAAAACGCGCTTCCGCGTTCTGGTAAACATTCATCTCTTCCGGCATTGGGCCTTGGGACATGCAAAATTCTCCTTCGCTAACTCTACCCATTCCTTGTCGCTCTCGCGCGGCACAACGTTCTCCAGCCGCACCACGTATCAGGGATTACCCAATCGGTGCAACGCGGATTCCTTTTCGGGACCAAAAAACGTCCCTACACAAAATCACAATTCGCTCTGTGATTATTTCACAGGAGTGAATTCGGGGGCCACGCAAGGTAAGCTTTAGCGGTCTACCCACCGCCAGACTTGCCATTTGGCCGGGCCGCCAGTATACGAACCTGCATTGCGTCCCGCAAGCCGCGTCACCTTTCCCAAGGCTTGTCACTTACTATCCTCTCCAACCCAAACAGGCGTTGCTTCGCAACGTCTCCTCAAATTGAGGAGTCCGGCAATCCCACAAAATCCAGATAAACTGTGTTTGCTGATCCGGTTTCGGAGCGGAGGAATTACCCTTGCAGTCGGAATTGGATGGTCACCGTCAGATGCATTGGCACGGCCTTGCCATCCAGCGTGGCCGGCTGATATTTCCACTGCCTCAAGGCGTCCATGGCAGCTTCCTGCAGCAACGTTGGCCCGGAAATCACCTTCATCTTGGTCACTCGTCCGTTGGCGTCGATGAGCGCGTCAATCGTCACGCCTCCCGAAATGTGCTGAGCCTTTGCCAGTTGCGGATACACAGGGGGTACGGTCGAAATCAGCTTGGCCTGCTTGACGTCTCCGCCAATGGCCACGGGAGCTGTAGGAGCAGTCGGCTGTTTGGTCGCAGCTCCCAGACCTGCTCCGAGCGAATCATCTGTGCCTTCGGGCGGCTCTTCACTCGACAAAATTCCCGCATCGAGTTCTGCGGCATTCTGTGCTGTCCGTTTCTGTGAAATCTTGGGCGTCGCGAGGTGCACCTCTCCAAGGACCGGTTTTTTCTCCGCCGCTGGCTCGGGCTCCGGCGACCCGGAGTCGGCGCGAATGACCATACTTCCGCCATTAGGAGAATTCGACTCTGCTTGCGGGTTGCGTGCCGCTGTCGCCGGAGGGTTGGTTGGAACTGAATTCAAAACAGCATTGCTCGAATTCACCGGCCCATTCGAATTCGCCGTGGCCGCCTTAGCCGCCGACGTGGTTGCGTCGCTGTGGGTGGGAAGCATGGCTCCCAACGCCGATTCCTTGGCCGAATTCGCCCGCAAATCTTGGGACGCTGCGGAAGCGGATGACGCTTCACTCGAAGATCCGCCGGCATGAACTCCCGCGGCTTGTTGGTTCCTGTACCACCACCCGCCGCCGGCCAGTACGAGAATCCCCGCTGCCAGCCCCGCGAAAAGCATCCCCTTTCCAGATTTCTCGGACGAAATTTTCTTTACTTTCTTCCCTTCTTCAAACGGCAGCGCGCTTCCGAATTGGGGAAGGCGGGCCTCAGCAACCTGCTCTTCTTTCTTGATCGGCGCAGCAAGGGGGGCCACCAGTTCCTGCAACGGAGGTTGTTCGGCAACACGCTTGGCTTTCTCCCGAAGAACAAGTTCCTGCGTCGAGGACGGCGCAGATGCATTGCGCGCCAAAGGCTCGAGCCATGCCGGAATCTTCAGTTCCTCCTGCTCCAGGGATTCCAAAGCGGGGATCACCGGTGAAGGCGCTTTTGTCGAACTCTCTTCCCTCCCCGGCAACTCCGGCAACAGTGGAACCGTGCCGGGCGCCGCGGAGTCTTCCACGAGCCGCGCCGCACTGTCGTGGACCAAGTCCGTCTTGATGGCTGAGATGGCTGTCTCCGTGAGCGGAAAGGAAGGCGTCTCCGCTTCCAGCTTCGCCGGCATTTCTGCCTTCGGCTTCGCAGGCGAATCGGTAACCGGCTCCGCAAACTGCATTTGCGATAGCTCTTCCTGCAGCCGCGTCGTGTGGTGCTTCAGGTCTTCCGTTTCGGGATCGCTAGCAGTAGCCGCCTTCGGGGGAGCCGCAGGCGCTTCGCCAGGCGCAGGTTTCACTTCGAAGAAGGGAGTCAGGCTCGACAAGTCGACGTTTGAGAGTGGCGCGGGCGGCTCGGCCGGCGCAAACAACGATGCAGGTTTGTCCGAAGGCCTCGTCAACTCGAATTTCGGAGCGATCGTGGGGCTGGCCTCCAGCTCTTCGCTCTTCGCCTTTGATTCGGGAGAAGTGGTGCTCGCTGGCGCGGTTGGAGCTTTGGACACGGGTGCGCGCTTTTTCAGCCAAGGTTCGACCAGCGGCTCATCCGCACTCAGCGATATGGCAGCCGGCGGTGCAGGAACCCTGGAATCCGCCTTCGATTTTAGACTGCCTAGTGGAGTTGCAGAATCGACCGGCGGCGGAACTGTGGAAGGACCAGACGCTGACGCCAACCCTGGCTTTGGCGAAACGAGCGGGGGAGACGAAGGTTTTACTGCAACAGGGCTCGATGAGCTCGCAGCCGGCTGCTCAGCTTTTTCTACCCGAGGACGCGAAGGCCCGGGCGAGCTATTTCCTTCTGCCGACGAACGAGCTTCCGGTGTCGATGCTTGCGGACCCGGTCCAATCCGGTCGCCGGGAAATCGCATGCCCCAAAAGCCGACGGCCGGCTCCGTAAACTCCAATTCCACGTAGCCGCTCGCGCTGCGGTAGTTCTTCGACTTCACCACCTGGCATACAACTTCTTTCTTGCTGCGTTCGTTGGTTACGAAAAGCAATTGGCCGGGAGCCATGCTCGAGTTTAACCGGATGACCGCGCCCGAGCCGAAAACCATGACCGTTTTGGTGGACTCGGAGAAAGGCTCACGTTTGTCGCTGCCTTCCACGGTGCGCGCGCCGTTCACCGTAATAGGAATTTCCAAGGCGACAGGTTGCTGCTTAATCGAGGAATCTGTAGACGCCGCCGAGCCATTACGCGCAGGAGTTTCTGAAGTTGTCGCAGTGTCCGAATCCTTGAGGCTAGGAGGCATGGCTTGCACACCCGGTGAAGCGGAATTTTGCGGCTCGCCCCTCTAGAGACACGTTTTTCCCGCGCGGGGCTACCTTTTATATCTTCCGCTTCCACGGAGCGCGCCAACCATAGTACGCGCGTACCACTTTTCGCTAAGCAACACCTGTTCGCGCGTACAGG
>JAWOLO010000547.1:0-14509 GCA_033853375.1 Terriglobia bacterium | reverse complement strand
CTGAAGGCGTTTCGCGGGCCGGGGATGAAGGAAGGGCTGCGCATCCTCGAAAAAATCAAAAAGGATTTCAAGCTGCCAGTCCTGACGGACATTCACGACGCTTCGCAAGCGGAGCCTGTTGCAGAGGTTTGCGATATCCTACAAATCCCCGCGTTTTTAGCGCGGCAAACGGATTTACTGATTGCCGCGGGCAAGACCGGCCGGATCATCAACATCAAAAAGGGACAGTTTCTTTCGCCGTGGGACATGGACAACGTTGCGGAAAAAGTGGAGAGCACGGGAAACAAGAAGATCATTTTGACCGAGCGCGGGACTTCCTTTGGCTACCAAAACCTGGTGGTGGACATGCGCTCTTTCCCGGTGATGCAGCGGACCGGCTATCCCGTGGTGTTTGACGTGACGCATTCCGTGCAGCTCCCGGGAGGACAAGGCCGCTCGAGCGGAGGGCAACCGCAATTCATCGAGCCGCTTGCGCGCGCTGCTGTGGCAGCGGGTGTGGACGGAATTTTTCTGGAGACGCACGACAATCCCGCCGCCGCGCGGTCCGATGGACCAAACGCTTTGCCGCTTTCGCAGCTTCAGGCTCTGCTGCTGAAGTTAAAGAGCCTCAACACCGTGGTCCGCCGCTGGAGCACTTCGTCATGAGCTTGGAAACGGCCCGGCGAGTGCTGAAGATCGAGGCGCAGGCGATTCAGGACGTGCTCGCACGGCTCAACGCCAGCTTCGAAAAAGCGGTGGACATTCTGTTCGCGTGCAAAGGACGCGTGGTGGTCAGTGGAATGGGTAAGTCTGGCCTGATCGGACGAAAAATTTCCGCGACGTTTTCCAGCACCGGAACGCCCTCGTTTTTTCTTCATCCCGCTGAAGCGCTGCATGGCGACCTGGGCATGCTGGCGCGCGGCGACGCCATGCTGGCGGTTTCCTACGGCGGTGAGACGCAAGAGATTATCCAACTGCTGGAAGCGCTCAAACGCCTGGAAATGCCGCTGGTCACCCTGACCGGCTGCGTACAGTCCACATTGGCTCAAGCAAGCGACGTGGTACTGGACGTGAACGTGAAGGAAGAAGCGTGCTCGCTGAATCTCGCGCCAACGTCAAGCACTACCGTGGCGATGGCGGTTGGCGATGCGCTCGCAGTTTCCCTTCTAGAAAAGCGCAATTTCCGGCACGACGACTTTGCCGCGCTCCATCCCGCGGGGCGGCTCGGAAAAAAATTGTTGCGCGTCGAGCATCTGATGCATTCCGGTTCAGCGCTTCCGCGCGTCGCGCCGAATACGCCGATGCCCGACGTTTTTCACGAGATGAGCGCAAAGGGCCTAGGCATGACCACGGTGCTGGAGGCGGATGGACGCCTTGCAGGGATTTTGACCGATGGCGATTTGCGGCGCCTGATGGAAAAACATCGTGGCGCAGCGCTGGAAATGCGCGCGGCGGATGGCATGACCAAGACTCCGCAAACCATCGGGCCGCATGTGTTGGCGAGCGAAGCGCTGAACCTAATGGAGAAGAAAAAAATTACTTCGGTCGTGGTGGTGGATGAAGAGAAACGAGTACTTGGCATCGTGCACTTGCACGATTTGTGGACGCTGGAATTGATGTAGTGACGTTAAGCACAAAGATTTGATACAGAGGTCGCAGAGAGCAGAACTACAGAGGACACAGAGAAGAACAGGGAGAAACTAGGGGCATGAAGATTCCGGCGAAAGTGGCCAGCAAGGCTAAGCAGATTCTAGTGCTGCTCATGGACGTGGATGGGACGCTGACGGATGGCAGCGTGACTCTAGCGTCGACACCAGACAACCACGCACTCGAAGTCAAAACGTTCGACGCGCACGACGGCCAGGGTCTCACGCTAGCGGTGACGGCAGGCTTGCGAACTGGCGTCATCACCGGGCGCAGCAGCGCGGCACTGCGGCGCCGGTGCAAAGAGCTAGACGTCGAATTTATTTACGAAAAGCAAGGGCACAAGATCGCGGCTTACGAAGACATCTTACGCAAGACGGGAGCGAAAGAGTCCGAAGTCGCCTATCTGGGAGACGACCTGCCTGACTTGACGATCATGCGCCGCGTCGGACTGGCCGTTGCCGTTGGAAATGCGGCTCCGGAAGTAAAGCGCATCGCGGATTATCGAACCAAAGCGCCTGGCGGCAAAGGTGCTGTGCGCGAACTGGTCGAGCTCGTTCTCAAATCCAAGGGGATCTGGGAAGAGATGATTGACAAGGCAAGGGCCTAGGCTTTCTCTGCTCTTCCGTTAACCACGGCATGGTCTTGTCATGGGCGGCCTCCCGGTATATCGTCCCACGCCAGAAAGGGAGGCGCGCATGGCCCCACCGAGAAGCTCCCGCCTGCAAATCCTGATTTATCTGGTTTTGGTCTTCGCGTTCAGCTCCGTTTTTTATTTCCTCATTCTTCATTCAGGCAGTTTGGGTAACGGGCGCGGTATGTACGTTTTGGGGCTGATGTGGTGCCCGGCGCTGGCCGGCATGCTGACGTTGAGGCTCAACGGGCGAAGCATCGCGGAACTCGGCTGGAAATGGGGAGAAACGAAATATCAGATCCAAAGCTGGTTCATCCCTTTGATGTACGCTTCGATTGCTTACGTCATCGTGTGGATCGCAGGATTTGGCGGGTTTGGGAATCGGGAATACCTCGACGCGCTCGTCAAGCAAATGCACCTTGGCGGATCGCCTTGGATTTCGATCGCGGTGGGAATTTTTCTGACCGGAACGTATGGAATGATCCGCAGCGTCTCAAGCGCCCTCGGCGAAGAGATTGGCTGGCGCGGCTTTCTGGTGCCGGAACTTTCTAAGACAACGTCTTTCACGCTGACGTCGCTCATCAGCGGCATCGTGTGGTCGCTGTGGCACTATCCCATTCTGATTTTTGGCGACTATAACGCGGGCACTCCGACATGGTATGGCCTCACTTGCTTCACGGTGTTGGTCGTTTCGGGGAGCTTCATCTTTGCCTGGATGCGCCTCAAATCTGGCAGCCTATGGACCGGCGCGATTCTGCACGCCAGCCACAATCTCTACATTCAAGCGATCTTCACGCCTCTGACGCGCAACACCGGCAAGACCGCGTGGTACATCGATGAATTTGGCTGCGTCCTGCCGCTCGTCACAATTGTTTTTGCAGCGTATTTCTGGACCAAGCGGCGCGAATTGCTGGTCCAGTAGAGCAATCCTTCTAATACGAGGAATTCACCCGAGCCAACTGTTCCGGCGGATTGGCCTTTAAAACAGATTTCAAGGGATAATATCAGGTCACTTCCGTCTGCGAGGAACCTCCGGATGCTCCACGCTTGGCACGACGTATCCCCCGGAAACGAGGTGCCCCGCGATTTTCAGGCGGTGATTGAAATTCCGCTGGGCTCGAACGTGAAATACGAGCTCGACAAGCCCACCGGTCTTTTAAAAGTAGACCGCATCATCCACTCGGCGGTTTTCTATCCAGCGAATTACGGCTTCATTCCGCAAACTTACGCCGAAGATAACGACCCGCTCGATGTGCTGGTGCTGTGCCAGGAGCCGGTGCAGCCGCTTTCATTGATCAAGGCGCGCGCCATCGGCCTGATGACCATGATCGATTCTGGCGCGAGCGACGACAAAATCATTGCCGTGGCCACGAATGATCCGGAATTCAACAGCTACGTCGAAGCCAAAGAGCTCCCGTCACATCGATTGTTGGTGCTAAAGCGCTTTTTTCAGGATTACAAGCAACTCGAAGGCAAGCAGGTACAAGTGGAAGACATTCGGCCGGCGTACGCAGCGGTGAACGTGATCGAAAAGGCGCTGGCGCGGTACAAAAAGGAGCGCGAGCATCTGCGCGCAAAGGACAGCCACTAATACAAAAACACTATTTAGGAGATTGTGATCGAGTGCTAGTTTGCTTCAACCTTATCGGCTCTGTTTGAGGGTGCTGAGCGCATGAAACGCTTGCTGAAATGGTTTGCTGGCATTCTGGCTGTGCTGCTGCTCGCGGCGTTTGGTGTGCTCTGCTACACGGCGGGCAGCCCGAGGGACGCTTACGGCATGGTGCGTTATGCGCTGCCGCACATGCGTCGCGGCACGCTGAGAGTAGGCAGCGACGCGCCGGACGCGCGGCTGCTGGCACTAGACGGCGTCAATCACTTTCATATTCGGGAACGCATCGGCGCACGCCCGCTGGTCTTGGTGTTTGGCAGCTTCACCTGACCGCCCTTCCGCCGCCAGGTGGGCGACATCATTCAGATTTACAACGATTACAAAGACAAAGCGGATTTTCTCACCGTGTACGTCCGCGAAGCGCATCCCACCGACGAATGGCAGATGAAGTCCAACGTGAAAGATGACGTTTGCTACGCGCAGCCGAAGACGCTGGAACAGCGCGTGGCCATCGCCAAGGATTTCACCGCGCGCTACAAATTTCCGTTGCCGTTTGGCATCGATGACATGAGCAATGCGGCGGACAACGCTTACGCGGCGTGGCCAGAGCGGCTGTACGTCATAGATGGAACAGGCCACATCGCGTATCGCGGCGGGATGGGGCCGTTCCATTACAGGCCTGCGGAGGTTCGCGAATGGCTAGCAGCAAAATATGGAGCTGTGAAGCACGAAGCGCCAACTGCATCTGCGCAGTCTTCCGCAGCGTCAACTCCGTCGCCTGCCTCAACAGCGGCGCTGGCAACGACGGGCGGGACAGCATCCACAACTTCCACGAGGTAATGCAGCGATCTTGCCGAACGTCGAGTTAAAATCCGTCCGTGAAGCCGCTCCCGGCAAAGCACACTCGTACCAGCGCCGAATCAAGGAAAGTCGGACTCGCCCGAGTGCTCTCGAAACTTGGTTATTGCTCGCGTTCGCAGGCTGTGGAACTGGTTCGCGCGGGGCGCGTGAAATTGAATGGCGCAGTCCGGCGCGATCCGGAAACTCCAACGCATGCGGGCAAAGATCGTATAGAAGTAGACGGTATCCCAGTTGCCTCCAGCGCAAAAATCTATCTTGCACTCAACAAGCCGCGGGGCGTGGTGACCACGGCTTCTGACGAAAAAGGCCGCGAAACGGTTTACGCATATCTGCCGAAAAATCAGCCGTGGCTTGCGCCGGTAGGGCGGCTCGACAAAGCCAGCGAAGGATTGTTGTTGCTGACGAATGATTCTGAATGGGCTGCCCGCATCACCGCGCCGGAGACGCACCTTGAGAAAACGTATCACGTGCAGATTGGCGCGATTGCTGACGACACTTTGCTCGAGGCTCTGCGCAGCGGCATTCGAACGAGCGAAGGCGATTCTCTACGCGTGAAGCAGGTAAGGATTCTGAGACAAGGTGAGCGCAACTCCTGGCTTGAAATCGTTCTCGACGAAGGCAAAAATCGCCACATTCGCCGCCTGCTCGAACATTTGAATGTGGAAGTGCTGCGGCTGCTGCGCGTAGCTATCGGGCCGCTTGTTTTGGGAGATTTGCCAAAAGGTATGACGCGCGTGCTAACGGCTGAGGAGAAACAAGCTCTAGATCAAGCGATGCGATGACCGCGGCATCCTCCAAGTTCGATTGACAGCCCCGCCTTCGTTGTATACCTTGCCTCGCATGGCGTCTCCCAGCTCATCGTCACCTTCCGGCCCGTCTCCCGGAACGGGCGTGGTCATCCAGCGAGTTTCCGACGTGCTCACATTTACGCTGGACAATGGCAACCACGGAAACGAAGTGACGGGCGCGATGTTTGACGCGATGCTGGCGGAGTTACACTCTGAAGCCACGAACCCGGTCGCGCGCGTTTTGCGCATCCGCGCGCGCGGGAAAGTTTTCTGCACGGGGCGCGAGCGCGCGGGACGCGACGCTGAGTCCATTCGCAAAGAAGCAACGCGGCTCATCGAATTCAAACACGCGCTGCGTACTTCCCCACTCATCAGCGTCGCGGAAGTGCAAGGCGATGCGTTCGGGTTCGGCTTCGGCTTGGCGATTGTGTGCGACTTCGTGCTCGTGGCGGAAAACGCTTCGCTGGCGTTTCCCGAGATGCGTTCCGGCCTGGCTCCTTCCGCCATCATGGCGTACCTCGGCGAATACGCGCTTCCGCGGGCGGCCTTTCCTTTGGTGCTCTTCGGCGAGCCCATCCATCCACACCGCGCGCTGCAAATTGGGTTGATTTCGCAAATCTGCGCACCTCAGGAGTTGGTTGGCGAAGCGAATGCGCTTGTCGCACGCATTCTGCGGCTCGACGCGGACGCAGTGAGGCGCTGCAAAGAATTTTTCCTTGAGGCGCAGCAGCATTCCTTTGACCAAAACTGCCCACGTGCCATCGAAGCGCTGACCGAAGGCAGCTTGACACTGCTCCATAAGCAGAAATGAGCCGCTCTTGACAGTAAACGCCGGAGCGCGTCTCGACCGCCTGCCCCTTTCCTCCTTTCATCGCCGCATTTTGATGCTTATCGGCATTGGCATGTTTTTCGACGGCTTCGACGTGTACGTGGCTGCAACGGTTCTTGGGGCCACACTGAAGACCGGGTTCTCCACCCTGGCGCAAAACGCGCAGTTTGTTTCGCTAACTTTTGTGGGCATGATGCTGGGGTCCTTTATCACTGGGTTCCTCGGCGACCGGTACGGTCGTCGCTTCACTTATCAGGCCAATCTCATCATCTTCGGTTTAGCTTCCGTTGCCGCAGCTTTTTCGCCGTCGATGTTGGTCTTGATCCTGCTCCGCGGCGTCATGGGCCTTGGGCTGGGCGCAGAACTGGTGGTCGGGTATGCGGCCATGACGGAGTTCGTTCCCCCGCAGGCGCGCGGGAAATGGGTTGGGGCGCTTTCTGTTTTTGTGGTGACGAGCTTGCCGTTCAGCGCGCTGGCCAGTACGCTGATCATTCCACGCTCAAGCTGGCGCGCCATGTTCGTTCTGGCGGGGCTCGGCGGGCTCGTTGTGTGGTATCTGCGCAAAGCGCTGCCGGAGTCGCCGCGCTGGTTGGAATCCATCGGCCGAACGGAAGAAGCGGAAACGATTATGACGTCGATCGAAGAAGAAGTCTCCCGCGAGAAGGGCGTGCTTCCACCGCCGATTTTATCCAAGCCTGGGCCACCTATGAGGACGGTTGCGGCTTTGCTCAATCCTGTGCTGTTTCCACGTCTGATGGTTGGCATGATCACTCTGATCGTCGCCAATACACTGATCTACGGATTCGTGATTTGGCTGCCAAGTTTTTTCGTCACTCAGGGGCGCAGCATCGCGAGTTCGTTCCTCTATTCCTTCATCATGTCCGCGGGCGCGCCCATGGGCTCGGCCATCGGCACGCTCACGGCCGATTCCTGGGGCCGCAAGCCGGTGATTGTCGGCGCATCGGCGATGACCATTCTTTTTGGAGGGATTTATCCGTTTATCGTTAACTCCACGTTTCTCTTGATCACTGGGTTCCTTTTGGTCGTCTCCATCTATGTTCAGGTGACTTTGCTCTTTGCGATTTATGTGCCTGAGCTCTTCCCTACAGATGTGCGCATGCGCGCAGCAGGAATCTGCAATACCGCCGGGCGTGCCGCCACGATGATCACCCCGTTTTTCGTAGTCGCGCTGTTGCGCTCTTATGGAATTGGCGCAGTGCTGGCGATGATTATTGGCCTGCTCGTTGTTCAAATCATCGTCGTGTTGCTATTCGGCGTGGAACCCAAGAAGCGGCGCCTCGAAGAAATGGATTCAGAATCGTCACTCACTCCCCTTCCGTCCGGCGTTTGATTTTTGAATCGATTTAGACATGCGAATCCGAGGCATTCGCACTACAATGAGGCGCGTCGTTTTCCTGGAGGGCTTATGAAAAAAATGGGTGTGACGGCTTTCCTTCTTCTCCTCGGAATTATCTCCGCTCGCGGCCAAACGAAACTCTCTGTGAAATGGGAGGAGCTGACCGCGGAAGACTTTCGCGCGGCGATTCAGCAATCGAAGGGAACGTGCCTGCTCCCGTTCGGCATCCTGGAGAAACACGGGCCGCACCTGCCGCTAGGGACAGATCTTCTCAATGTCCGGTACGCCGCTTTGCATGCAGCAGAGCAGGAATTCGCTGTGGTCTTTCCCGAATATTATTTTGGACAGATTTTTGAAGCGAAGCACCAGCCCGGTACGGTGGCGTACAGCATGGAACTGCAGCTAAAACTTTTGCAGGAAACTACGGACGAGATGTCGCGCAACGGCTGCAAGAAAGTCATCATCGTGAACGGCCATGGCGGAAACGAACATCTGCTTCCCTACTTCGCGCAAGCTCAGATGGCCAGCCCCAAAGATTATGTGGTTTATGTGCTTGACGGCGAGCGCAGCCGCCCGGGCGGGCCGGCGAAAAAGTCTGCGGGCGTCGATTACCACGCCGGTGAAAACGAAACTTCGAACACGCTTTACACGCACCCCGAGCTTACACACATCGACAGAGCCGGGCGCGAATCCGGCGCAGATCAAAAACGGCAGAATCTTCCTGACTTTCTTTACACGGGCATCTGGTGGTATGCGCGATTCCCCAATCATTATTCCGGCGATGGTTCGGTGGCTACGAAGGAATTAGGCGACTGGAATGTGCAAGGATGGATTTCCACGATTGTGGAAGCCATTCGTGCAGTCAAAGCCGACGACGCCAGTCTGAAAATCCAAAATGAGTTCTACGAAAAAAGCAAGCATCCTCTCGACACGCCCCAATGAGGTGCAATTACACTCCTTGATTTGTTCAGTAGGAGACAGGCAAAATCGGCGAGTCTAAGCGGACTTCGAGAAAGCACATCAGCGGGATTTGGTGAGCTGCTCTACCCAGCGCCGAAGCACTCCGTAGTGCGGCTGCTCCAGGTCGAGAAATTCGATACCCATGCCAATACGCGGCTTGACGATGCGCACCATCCCGAGGGCTTCTAGCTTCTGGTCTTTTCTCGTCAGAGTGATGCGTACGCGCGTGTTGGACGCCAGCGGCTTGCTGGTGCAAACGAAAATTCCGCCCATGGACAGGTCGGAAGTCACACCCTCAGTCTTCGCCCCGGTTTCCAAGTCCAAGACGACCGCGTCTGCGGCAAAAGGATAGCGGATGCAAAACCGGCGGTCCCGGACAGAGAGGCTCCGGGATTCGTCGTTCGATGTGCGGTCACCCATGAGAATAACGTTGCCCACAAGCATTCACGCTGGTCGCTGGTACCACTGAGACTTCCTGACCGTTCCTAACCTATCCAGTGTGAACGAAATTCTCCAGCAATGGCGGTTTGTATTCGATGAGCATGCGAAAAAGGCAATACCCGAATTACCGTAAGCTCGGGCTGGTCTACCGGGCGTTATTACATGGAACGACAAACAGCCTCATGACCGCCCTATGCAGGGTTTTCCCGCGTGTTAGCCTGAAGTCAGAATTGTGTCTAACCACGTTATGAGCACACTTTCAGATGGGCTCCGCCAGAGCGACCGCGTCAGCTTCCGCATGCCCGTCGAGGCGGCATGGGCAACGGCGGGCGGGGCGACGTTTACCCAAACGGTCGAAACGCTCCTCGTAAGCCGCAATGGGGGTGTGCTGCGCTTCGCGGAAAAGCTGGAAACCGGCCAGGAACTGCATTTGCGCCGGCACATCGAGGGAGACCAGTGGAAAAACGCGCGAGCACGCGTCGTTGCTGAAATCGATCAAGACAAAAACGGCTTCCTCTATGCGATTCACATCCCGGATTTCCGGTGTGACTTCTGGGATATCGACTTCCCTGCCCTGCACAAAGCGGAAGAAGCGCTTGCCCGGTTGCTTATGGAATGCAGCTTCTGCCAGCGGCGGGAAGTCGTATATCTGAATGAAATGCAGTTAAAATCGTTCGAAGTGCGCCGATGCGTGGCGCGCCACTGCCGACATTGTGACTCGCCTTCCATTTGGATCGAATCCCTCTCGGAACTTGGGGCGTCGGAGGGAGATGGAACGCGCTCGTCGAACGAAGAGCGCGTCGTTCCGCGGCGCAACCGCACGCGAGTTAAGGCCCGCGTGCTGGCGTGCATCCGGCGGCGAGGTTTTGCCGAAGAAGTGGTGGTCTGCGAGGACCTGTCGAAAGGCGGAATCAGTTTTCGCAGCCGCAACCAATATCCGGAGGGCACGCGGGTGGAAGTCGCTGTGCCTTTTACTCCAGGCACCGGTGCCATTTTCGTTCCGATCCGCATTGTTTTTTCTCAAGCCATCCCGACGGCCGGCCTTTACCGCCACGGTGCTGCGTACATCAAGCCTCCGATCGACAATTGATCCCCGCAGTTTTCTCCACGCTGCCGAGGCTCCCTTTCCACTATACTGTTCGCGAACATCCCCTGCGGTATAAGCGACCCTATGTTCCCTTCTTGAGGAGCGAGAGTTCTCATGAAACTGGTCACGTTCAACCGCCACAGCCGCGAAGATCGCATTGGCGCCATTGCAGCCGATGGAACCATCGTCGATCTGAACGCCGCCTATGCCCTTTATCTGCGAGATGTGCAGCACGAAGGCGCGTTTTATGCGCTGGCGGATGCGCGCGTTCCCGCGAACATGCGTGGATTCTTTGAGAATGGCGATCGCGGGCTTGATGCGGCACGAACAGCGGTCGATTACATAATGAAAGAAGGCGCGGAAGCGGGACCATCTGGCGAAACGCTTCGCTTTCAGAAAAAGGATGTGCGCATCAAAGCACCGATCATTCCGAAAAAATTTTTTCACACGGCAGGAAATTTTCGGGAGCACCACGAAGAGGCGCAAAAGTCTGGCTTTTCGCACCCGGTTTTGCCGTGGATTGTTTTTTTTCAAAACGTGGATGCCATCATCGGTCCCGAAGAAGCCATCGTGTATCCCGAGCATCTGACACAAGAACTCGACTACGAGCTGGAGCTCGCGCTGGTCTTGAAGAAATCGGGCAAGCATTTTGATGCCTCGCGCGCAGCGGATTACATCGGAGGCTACGTCATTTTCAACGACATCACCGCACGCGACATCCAGCGCACGGAGATGAAGTCCGGCGTGTTTAGTTTCTGCAAAGGAATTGACACGTTTTGCCCGCTGGGGCCACACATTGTCACCGCAGATGAAATCCCGCAGCCAAATAATCTCTCAATGCAGCTGCGCGTGAACGGAAAGACGCGCCAGCACTCCCACTCAAGCAAAATGTCAGTTACCGTGCAGGAAATTGTGGCGCATTATTCCCCGATGGGATATTCGGCGGGAGACGTCCTTTCGACGGGAACGGTCTCCGGCGTGGCAGCGTTCAGCGGCGATCCGAAATCGCTCTACTTGAAGCCGGGCGACGTGGTCGAGTGCGAGATCGAAAAAATCGGCATCTTGCGGAATCCAGTGGTTTCCTACAAGGAATTGCACGGCGGAAAAGCCGCGAAAGCGTGACGTTCTAAGATGTCGGAAACTACTTCACAAATACAAGACGGATTCTGGGTCAGCGAACTGAACCGGCGGCCGGAAGTGCGGAAAGATTTTGCATCACGCCGACCGGTGAGGTTTTACGACACCACACTGCGCGATGGCGAGCAGAGCGTTGGCGTGGTGCTCACGCCCGCGCAAAAGCTGGAGATTGCGCGTGCGCTCGATGAACTTGGCGTGGGGCGCATCGAAGCCGGCTTCCCCCGCGTTTCTGCGGAAGATGCTGAAGCATTCAAGCTGATTGCCAACGCCGGACTCAGAGCGGAGATTTGGGGCTTCGGCCGCGCGGTGAAAGCGGACATTGACGAATTGCTGCGCCTCGGTTCCCGCGCAACGGTGATTGAAACGCCGACGAGCGCAATCAAACTCAAAGCCTACGGACTCAGCGTCGACGAAGCAAAGCGTCGCGCCGCGGAGGCCATTACCTATGCGCGCGAGCACGGCGTCAAAGTGGCCTTCTTCACCGTAGACGGCACGCGCACGGAATTGGACACGCTGCGAGCGTTTTACAAGAACGCCATCGACGCAGGCGCTGAAGAACTCGTGGTAGTCGATACCATTGGCGCGTGCGGCCCGGAAGCCGTGGAGTTTTTGGTGCGGCAAGTGCGCGAATGGGTAGGGCCCCGAGTGCCGCTGCATTTCCATGGGCACAACGATTTCGGCATGGCCACAGCCTGCGCGGTGGCTGCAGTATGCGCGGGAGCTGAGTGGATCCAGGGCACAATCAACGGAATGGGCGAACGCGCCGGCAATGGCGACATTGGCGAGGTTGCTATGGCGCTGCAAGGACTGTACGGCGTGCCCGCGGAGTTGAATCTCAAGAAGATTCGCAGTGTTTCCGCCCTAGTGCGGCAGATGGCGCGGTATCCTCTAGAACCATGGAAGCCGGTGGTCGGCGAAAATCTCTTCATGCGCGAGAGCGGCGCAGTGGCCAGCCAATTCCATATCCCGGAAGCGATTGAGCCTTTCTCCGCGGACATCGTAGGTGCGAAGCGCGAGATCGTGCTCGGAAAAAAGAGCGGGCTAGACAGTATTGCGATTAAAGCGAAGGAGTTGGGCTTGGCGCTGACGGCTGAACAACAGCAAGCTGTGCTCGCGGCGGTGAAGCGCGCTGGCGTGGAGAAGCGTGGATTGCTCACCGATGCAGAATTTGTGTCCATCGCGAATCGGGTCAAAAATCCCGGATGATGTGCACTAGGCTGAGTCCTTAGTGAAGTTCTTAGTTCCCGGTACCGTGCATCCAGATTGGCAAAAGGACTAACTGGGTGTTGCGGAGAGAACTATTTCCACGTTGCCCACGTCGGCACTTTCGTTAGCGGATGACCATTCCCGAAGAACAGTCAGAAGGTCTTGCTGGGTCTTGGCACCGAAGCCAAATCTTCTCGTCCCGTCTTCGAGCGGCTTTGCTTCACATTCATGTGGTCCAGGGTTTCCTCGGCTGCATTCGGCGCAAATAAACCGAATGGTAGTCCAATCCTCGAACCCAAGTCGGTGGACTTCGCATAGATCGACCAGACTCTTCTCCGCATCGCCGTCTGGAACATTGAGTTTTACGCAGAAGGTGGAATAGCCCGAAACGCACCATATCGAGAGTTCATCGAAGACTGGCACTTCCTTACCGTTGCTATCAATTCGGGTTCCGCTGGACGCACCGTCATTTAAGACAATGTCGTTGAATCTAGGACCTGACTGAGGGAGCGGAACACTTAAGATTGCTATTCGTGCAGGATCGAGACGCTGCCCCCAAACAACCTCCCCGTCGTCCTTCGGGTTGAGCCTGACGCAGGCGATGACAGGCGGCATTCGGACTTCATCGGCGCGGTCGTCGAGCTTGATTCCACACGCTTCCCAAGCTCTTCGGGCCTCGGCCCAATTCTTGAGCGCAGTTGACGCAATGCCGAGATTCCACCATGCCGCATCATCAGACGGGTTCAATTCCACAGCGCGTTGGTTGAAGCGCAGGCTTTCCCGCCAACTTCCTTCATATTTGGTTTGCAGGCCGAGGTTGTACCAAGGAACACTCCAAGTGGGATCTATCTTGGTTGCCAATCGGTACATCTTTTTGCCGGTCTCGATCTGACCAGTGTTGATGCGGCTGGAACCCATCTTGTCGAGCCAAGCGGCAATGGGCCAAAACAGATTCAAGAAAGGGCACCGCGGAAGAAAGAGAGCATGCGATAGCCGGCGATGTAGGAAAAGGGAGCGAGTTCGAGCGAGTAATGGCCGCAATGCAGCCCTAGCGTACGAGGCGAGGCGCCGTGGCTGCGAAGCGAGTCAAGCATCTGGCGCGTCAGTTCGGGGAGCATGGTGGGATCGTATTTGCCGTAAACCATGAAGCAATTGCGGCCGGCGCCCATGCCGCGCTCAACGTAAGGCATCGGACTAATGGGCGCCCAGTACTCGCGCAGTTCGTCCACGGTGACGTAATCGCGCAAGCCTTCCCAGACATGATTGGTAGTCATGCCCTGGCTGACCACGTCAGCGTAGTACGTGGAAACATGGAAGAAGCCGCCTGCGCGGACGGCAGGATCGTGGGCCAGCGTGATGTAACCGATAGACGAGCCAATGCTAGTGCCTAGAATGCCGAGCTTGTTGTAGCCCAGCCGTTCGAGCCACCGCAAGCATCGGCGGGCGTCTAGAACAGCCTGGCGGTTCGCCTGAAGCGTGAGCCCGAGGTTGGGACCGCAAATCTGATCCGCGCGCTCGTAGCCGCGGGGCATGCGCCGATTGTGGTACGGCAGGCTCATCTTTAACGCCGTAATCCCAAAGCGCGCAGCCCATTCGCAGAGGCCGTCCTGACCGTTCCACTTGGCGTTCCAGTTGGGAAGAACGAGCACCGCAGTCCCTTGCGCCGCTTTGATCGGAGGCTTCCAGCTTCGGGACGCTGGCCAGAGGCGCGCGTAGACGATGTTGTTCTCGGGCCAGGGAGATTCGATGGCGCTAGTGAAGGTGAGAACGTTTTCATCGTCGAGGTGATAGTCCGTGGCGGCAGTGGTGGCATACCATTCGCAGCTGTTTTCAATAGCATTCTTGGCATATTGGCGGACGAAGGCGCCTGGATTGGGATCGTCTGAAGAGCCGCCAATATGCTCCAAGCCCCAGTGGAACGGCTGGACGCGCCGGTTGTCGTCGGTGGTCCAACGGCGATGCTCGTAGCGGCGGATT
>JAWOLO010000546.1:0-3170 GCA_033853375.1 Terriglobia bacterium | reverse complement strand
TCCCCTGCGCCGTCCTTGGTCTATGCTAATCGTGGCGACAATCGTCATCGTCATTGCGTACTTCGGAAACGTGGGACGACTGGCCCCCTGGTCGCCACGATTTGAGGCGCAACCTTTGTCTGTGGTGGTCGTTGGGGAGTCCAGCGGACCTGTTGCTGAAGGCGCCAGGGTGTTCTACGAAAAGGGCTGCGAGTACTGCCACAAGATTGCCGGGAATGGAGGGATTCGCGGACCCGACCTTACGTATGTAGCCGACCGCATGAATGCCGAACAGATGAAGACACGCATTTTCAGTGGAGCGACGAATATGCCGTCCTACAACAAGAATATAACTGACCAGGAATTAGCTTCCTTGCTAGCATTCCTCGGGTCGCGGCAGCACAGACGGATTCAGGAGCGGGCAGCGCGCTGAATTTCTTTAAGGAGCTTTGCGCGAGGTCCGAAGGAGGGGTTGAAACATGAAAACAGACGCATCGATAAATTCTGACGAGGGGCAGGCCCGGGAATGGAATGAAGCATCCCTTAGCGACTTAATGAAGCACATCATCGAAAAGCATCACGCGTATTGCCGAGAAGAGCTTCAGCGCCTGGAACCACTTCTCGTTACAGTCGCCCGCAAACATGGAGAGCGCCACCCGGAGCTTCGCCGCATTCAGTCTCTATTCCTCAAAATGGGAAACGATTTGAAACAGCACCTGCTCAAGGAAGAGCAGACGCTCTTCCCGATGATCATGCGCATGGAGGAAGCTCGTACCCGCCAGACCGCTCCTCCACGATTGCCGTTCGGGACGATCGCCAATCCGATTCGCATGATGGTCCTGGAGCACAATACTGGAAACAGAGAGTTGGACGAGATTCGCAAACTAAGCTCTAACTATAAGCTTCCTTCCGAGGAAGACGCCGACTACCAGGAACTGATGCAACGGCTGAAAGACTTTGAGCAAGACATGAAGCAACACGTACTTCTCGAAGATAAGCAACTCTTTCCGCGGGCCGTCGCCCTTGAAGACGGCGTCGCCGCTAAAGCTCGCTCCCATTCCTGAGCAAAGTCAATTCGCTGGCCGTCGCACCAATCCGCTTGCCGAGGGTACGGGGAACCTTCAGCCTGCGTATTTTGCGCTCGTCATGGCCACCGGCATCGTGGGTATCGCTGCCCAGCTCGGAGCGATGCCCTTGCTTGCAAAGATCCTCACGTGGCTGAACGCACTCGCATACATCATTCTCTGGGTGATGACACTTGCGCGACTTGCTCTCTACCCGAAAAAGTTATTTTTGGACCTGATCGACCACAGTCGCGGTGTGGGTTTCTTCACCGTTATTGCCGGCACTGCTGTTCTAGGCTCCCAACTAATCGTTGTTTATGCACAATATCGCTTGGCGTTCATGCTGTGGTTCCTTGCGGCGTTTCTATGGGTGCTGCTGACCTATACGGTTTTCACCGCCTTTACCGTAAAGCAGCGCAAGCCCTCCTTTGCTGAAGGAATAAACGGGGCCTGGTTGCTTGCCGTCGTGGCTACCGAAGCCATTTCCCAATTGGCGACTCTGCTCTCGCCAGTATCGGGCGTTCATCAGGGCCAACTCCTGTTCCTTTCTCTCTCTTTGTGGCTGTGCGGAGGAATGCTGTACATCTGGATGATCTCGCTGATCTTTTATCGATATACTTTTTTTGTTTTTTCTGCCTCAGATCTTATGCCTCCGTACTGGATCAACATGGGAGCCGTCGCCATCTCCACACTGGCGGGAGCCCTTTTGATTGAACATGCCTCGGGCGTTCCATTCCTTACGCAGATCACACCCTTTTTGACAGGCTTCACTTTCCTGTTTTGGGCGACAGCCACGTGGTGGATCCCAATGCTCGTGATTCTAGGCATCTGGAGGCATGGCTACAAACGCTTCAAATTCGCTTATGATCCACTCTATTGGGGGTTGGTGTTTCCACTGGGGATGTACACTGTCTCCACGCGAAGAGTTTCCGAAGTCACGAATCTGCCGTTTCTGCTGCCCATCGCTCATGGTTTCATCTTTGCAGCCTTCGCTGCCTGGTTGATCGTATTCGTTGGCCTGCTTCACAGGCTGGCAACGGTTCTATTCCTAAGGCAGCCTCGCTGAGCGGCTGCTTGGCTTGAGCCTCCTCTGCCGACTGTTACGCGTGTTCTTTCGCACAGTATAAACAGACTATTGCCAGCTGATGAGGCTAGTTCCACTATGGAATCATTATGAGCAATCAACCATTGCCGTACGACGTATTCATGCAAAAGCTACGTGACAATGAGGTTGACGCGCTAAAGGCCTCTCCCGTTTTGGTGATCGGCGATGATGGAGAATGCACCGACAAGCTGGTTCAAACCATCCGGAAACGTGGCCTTCAAGTGATCTCGTGTCCGGGCCTGAGAGATGCACAATCCCTATTTACTCGGATGGCGTTCAGCCTCGTTTTTTGCAGCGAGCCGGTTGTCGAAGGAGAACTTCGATCGCTCATTCATGTGGCGCGCTCGACTCCGGTTATCCTGCTTTCCCGTCGAACGGAAGGCGGTTTCTGCCTTGACGCCAACCACCAGGGCGCCTTCGACTGCATCTTGTGTCCACCCGATCCCGAAGAGACCGATTCTCTTTTAACTCTCGCCCTTGCGCGGGCCGCAGAAACGATGCAAGAACAGGAGGGTCCGTGGACGACAGAATTGTGAAGGTCCTTCTTGTGGGCAGAAGCAAAAGAACCATGGCCGACGTCTCCCGCTACCTGGAGGAGTCCGGGTGTGAATGCGAATTTGTCTCCTCCTACGCAGACGGTCTTAAACTCCTGGCCGATACAGCTTTCGACCTGGTGCTCTGCACCGGGCAACCAGGGATCCGGACCCTCCTCTCCTCCGTAGTTGGTTCATCGGCGAGCGTGTTCTGCGCACACGCTGTCGAGGATAGCTGCTGGTGGCTTCCTGTCGTACGTCAAGGCGAAGAATGCTTAGGAGCCAGCGCTCTTCGGCCAACCGAATTTCGCATGCTTCTTGAGGAAACGTTGGGTGCGATGAAATCATCTCGGACTCGCGCCGCGGCGGTCGCCAGTTAGCAGTTCCAATCGACAAGCCAAACCTCTGCGTTTTACTTACCTGGGGTCAGTGTTAGTCGGAGACACGATCTCACTTCTTCCCTCATCCACCAGCGGTCGGGCCCAGCCC
>JAWOLO010000545.1:0-9669 GCA_033853375.1 Terriglobia bacterium | reverse complement strand
ATGTCGCTCAGCTTGCGGCTGTCGTTCTAATTCCCGCGCCCGGCGGCCTGCCTGCTGCAGGCAGGCTTGCTCCGATTCATTCGGTGCTCCGGGCTTACAAATTTGGGGTAAAACAACAAGAAGGGCGGAGAGCAATCTCCGCCCTTTCGTTGTCTATGCGTTGTCATGCCCATTTGTAAACAGCACAAGATCGTTCAGATTAGAGCCACGCAGGCGCGTGTTTGTCCTAAGATGGAGGCGTAATCCGCACGTTTATCGGGAATAAAGCAAAATCCGTGAGAATCCGGGCCCTATTTCTTTTTACATTGCTTGCCGTTCCCGCTCTGTCCTTTGCTGAAGACATTCAAGTACGAATCTATTCCGCGCATCCTCCCACCTCTCTCACAGTCCAAGCGATTGAAGGACGCCTGCACTGGAAGTCGTGCCCCACGTGCCCGGAGCAAGCGGGCCAAAGTGTAGTCGTTGAATCCGCGAAAGAGAGCACTCCCGCCGCCACAAATGACGCGCAGAAAGAATTTTGGATCGCCGGAATTTACCAACTTCGGCCTCCGAATGGGCCGACCTTCTCATCGTCGTTTCCCCTGCGCATCCAAGCGCCAGCCAGTGGGCTGATTATCGTCGTCACCATGCCCATCGAGCAGTACGTGCAACACGTCGTGATGGCCGAAAGCGGGAACTTCCGGAATCTCGAAGCGCTGAAAGCGACGGCGGTGGCCGCTAGAAGCTATGCAAAGCGGTTCACCGGCCAGCATGCTAAGGAAGGGTTCGATCTTTGTGACACGACGCATTGCCAGGTCTTTTACTGGCGCAGCGTAACCGAAAAGATTCGAATGGCCGTCGAGGCAACGCGCGGTGAATACGTTTCCTATCAGGGGAAAGTGGCGGCAACCTTTTATCACCAAAATTGCGGGGGCACGACGGCGGCTGCCGGCGAAACCTGGGCGCAGATTTCCGAACCGTACCTCTCGGTTCATCCCGACCCTTTCTGTGCGGCAAGCAAACGCCTTCAATGGAAAACGACCCTGACGCTCGACCAAATCAATAAAGCGCTTCGCGCGTCCGGTGTGCAGCCTCCGCAGAACTGGCAAACGCTCGAAGTCAGTTCCCGCAACAGCAGTGGACGGGTAAGCACGCTGAATCTGTCGGGCGGAGAACCGACAAATTTCCCGCTTTCCGAATCTGCTCTTCGCTCCGCAGTGAATCGGGTCTTGGGGACGAAGCGCATTCGAAGCGACTTGTACGATCTTCGAAATTCCGGCACAAAAGTCGTGTTTTCCGGGCGCGGCGCCGGACACGGCGTTGGACTTTGTCAAGCGGGCGCGGAGGAGATGGCGCGCCTGGGCAAAACTTACAAAGAAATCCTCAGCTTCTACTACCCCGGAACGCAAGTGACGGCGTCCGAAACTACGCGATCATCCTTCTGATTCGGGCTTCTGATTCGGGGCTTCAACGGCGGGCCTGACAAGCTTTCCGGGAATAAGGTGCGGTCGTTTGATGTCTAATGGATGCAAGACGCACGTCAAGCCCTAAGTGGGAGGCGACGATGAAGTGGAGACTCGCAGCCGGCGTTTTCTTGCTCTCGGTTTTGATGACTTGCACGTCAGCACGGGCCAAAGAAACCCGCGTAACCATCATTTACGACGACCGGGCAAGCGAGATCGGCACGGACCTCAAGGATCCAGGGCAGCTATGGATCACTACTTTTGACCTGAGGCGAGCTACGGGCTTTGAATTGAAGCCCCAAGGTGTCTGTCGCGACGAACTGTGCTTTCCCGTGCCGAAGTCGCGACAAAAGGAGTTCGTGCAAGGGACCGCCGAGAAGACTTGGTTCAACCTGGTTGCATTCGCGAATTTGGTGCAACAGCCGATCGTTCATGATGAAGCCCTCTCCACCTGGTACTTCGGGCAACGGCTCGACCAGAGGCAGGGGTTGTCGTCGCTTAAGGCGCCGGATTTCACTCTTCCCGATATGGGCGGCAAGATTCACTCGCTCTCGGATTTTCGAGGGAAGAAAGTCCTGCTTGTCACCTGGGCGTCCTGGTGAGGGTGCCGGCTAGACTTGCCAGGTTGGCAAGCAATCTACGAACAGCTCAAGGACAAGAATTTCGAAATCGTCTCCGTGGCGCAAGATACCAACGGCGTAAAGGACGCAGGTCCGTGGATTACCGCCGCCCACCCCACCTATACCGTTCTGATTGACGAGAAGCATCTGGTTTCCAAGCTCTACAACATGGTCAACGTTCCCACCGGCGTGTGGATCGACGAGCATGGAAAAATCGTTCGGCCGAACGAAGTTGCCTTTTCCGACGATCGCTTCAAGAACTTCACGGGTCTCGATTCCGCGCCTTATCTCAACGCTCTAAAGGATTGGGCTGAAAAGGGCGATAAAAGCGTCTACGCCATGAGCGAGGAACGGCTCCACGAAAAACTCACAGCGAATAATCCTGATATTGCTCTGGCCGCGGCGGAGTTTGGGCTTGGCGAGTATCTCTACAAGTCCGGGCGCTTGACCGAGGCTATCCCCCATTTCAAGGAAGCGCAACGTTTGAATCCCAAGAGCTGGAATTACAAGCGTCAGGCCTATGCGCTCTCCGACGCCAAGCGCGACTATGGAACCACCTTCATGGACGAAGTCGAGAAAGCCGGTGGCAGCAAAGTCTATTATCCGCCTCCGGATCTGACGCCCGAGGTCACGCCGAAAGACAAAAAGCCATGAGAACAAGCGCAGCTGTAAATCGTTAACGACCTTCGATAAAAGTTGCGAAGGGACGTTTGGTCTATGCCTTCAGAATTTGGAAGCGATTTGCTGATGGAACTCGATTGAGCTAGATTTGGCTCGATTTAACTGGGAAGCTAATAATACGCGAGCTTCTAAATTTTTCCGTCAGCAACAAAGTCGCGCACTCCGCGCGCAGGGATTAAATCTTCCCAAGGTGAAATCGGGAGAGCTGGCAGAGCACGATGAAGGCAAAAGCGAAACGGACCCCCTCAAGGAATAAGAAGCCGGTAAAATCTTTGCTCAAGGCCCTTCGTATCCTCGATGCGCTCGGTGACGGCGTGGGCGGCCTAGGCATTACGGAATTGAGCGCGGTTCTCAAGCTTCCCAAAAGCACCGTTCATCGGCTGATCGTCACTCTGGAAGCAGCGGGATATGTCACATTCGATCCTCCGACCGCCACTTACGGCCTAGGTGGTCGTGCGGCCCGGCTGGGCGAACAGTTGAATCACCAATCGCCTCTTCTTACTTTTGCCGGCCCAATGCTCGAGCAGCTCACTCGAGAATGTCACGAAGCCAGTCATCTGGCGATCTTACAGGGAACGGAAGTCGTGTATATCTCGCACGAGGAAAGCAAAGAGCCCGTACGGATCAGTTTCGGAATGGGACACCGGGCGCCTGCGCATTGCACTGCCCTGGGCAAAGTTTTTCTGGCAAGTCTTACCGAAAGCGAAATTCTGATGTTGTATCGAAATAAGAAGAGACTCGAAAAACTCACGCCTCAGACGATTTCCACGATGGAGAAACTGCTTGCGGAAATAGCCACGGTACGAAGGGAAGGAATTGCCTACGACAACGAAGAGTACACGCGAGGTCTGCGCTGCATGGCCGCTCCCATCAGAGACTTCTCTTCCAAAGTGGTCGCCGCGATGAGCCTTTCCATGTTCAAACACAAAATGACGGCGGCGCGTAAGGCTTTTTTCAAGACGGCGTTACTGCGCGCTACCTCGGAACTGTCTGAAAAGTTAGGCCATCTGCCACGCGCCGCAAACCAAACATAAGCGACCAAGCCTCAATGCGTTCCACAAAGCGGAACGTCGTTCCAAAAAATTAACTTGACAGCTCGAAAGAGCCGGTGTTACCACACTCACCCACATCCGAAATGGAACGCTCTTCCACTTCGGAGCTTGGGGTCCCTGCGAGTAGCCTACAAATGTGGAGGTGTGTGGTGAAATCGCTGAGCAGGCTCGTAGTGTATTTAACGCTCCTTATGGCGTTCGTCCTCTTCGGGAGTGCTTCGCCAGTAAAAGGGCAAACGGCCGCAACCGGTCAGATCGTTGGGACGATTACGGATCCATCCAAAGCGTCCGTAGCGCAGGCAACCGTTACAGTCACGAATGAAGCCACCGGAGTGGCGAGAACGGTCAAGACCAGCGCAGAGGGCGATTATGTGGTCCCTTTGCTGCCTCCCGGCACTTACTCTGTCACCGTGGAGGCTCCAGGCTTCAAGACACAAACAAGTCCCGGCATTTTGGTGCAGGTTGCGAGTACGGCAACGGTAAACATCCGCCTGCAACTGGGTGGATCCACAGAAAGAGTGGTGGTGGAGGCCGCGGCCGAGATTCTGCAAACGGAGAGCGCGGCGAACGGGGGCGTCGTCAATGACAAAACAGTCCCTGCCCTTCCTCTGAGTAGCCGGAACTATACCCAGATTCTTGATTTGTCACCTGGAGTGTCCGGTTCGGTGCCGAACGCAGCAAGTCTGGGTAAGAATTCTGTCGATGTGTTCGTGAATGGCGGGCGCATCATGGATAACAGCTACCAGATGGACGGCCAGGACGCCGGGAACATGGAGACCCAGGGTACCGGAAGCATCTTGTCGATTGGCGGCATCTCGATTCCCAATCCGGATGCGATTCAAGAGTTCAAGGTGCAAACGAGTTTGTACGACGCATCCTATGGCCGCGGCGCCGGTGGAAACGTAAATGTCGTGACCAAGTCGGGGAGTGATCAACTCCATGGTGGGCTGTTTGAATTCCTTCGCAATGACGTCCTCAATGCCAACGACTTTTTCCTCAATCGCAACCGCGTGCCGCGGCCTCCACTGAAGCAGAACCAGTTCGGGGGAACGATTGGCGGGCACATCATCAAAAGCAAGCTGTTTTATTTTGGCTCCTATCAAGGGACGAGACAGATCAACGGCGTGAGCTCGAACTCTGTGGCCACGGCGATCCTTCCTGGACTAACCAACGACCGTTCCGCTGCTGGTATCGGAGCGTTATTTGGGGGGCTAAAGGGCGCGGATGGCGGAACAATTGCTGCCGACGGCTCGAACATTAACCCAGTCGCCCTGAAACTGCTTAACCTGAAAGTCGCTGGCGGGGGCTTCCTGATTCCCACACCGCAAGCTCCCACCACAAACGATGCACAGAACGGGCCTCAGGGAACTTCTTCGTTCAGTTTCCCCTCCAAATTCAACGAAGACCAGTACATCGTGAACGCAGACTATTCGCCAAACAGCAAGCACACGATTTCAGAGAAGTTCTTTTACGCGAAATCCCCGGAATTCCTGGCATTCACCTCTTCCAATGTGCCAGGCTCGGGGACGAATGATCTTTTTAAGAACTGGAATGGGATCGTCAAAGAAACGTACGTCATTACGCCCTCGCTGATCAACCAGGCAAGCGCTGGCTACCACCGTTATTACGGCCGTGTAGCGAGCCAAAATCAAGTCACGAATCAATCTATTGGGCTGACGCCAGGTTGCACCAGCCCGTTTATGCCGATCATGGTCATCGGTTCGATGGAATTGAGCGGCAATTTTAACGACGGACAATTCACGGCTCCTACGGGGTGGGTCGGGCAAGATCAAATCTCCTGGACTCATGGAAAGCACGATTTTCGCGCGGGCTTTGGATGGGAGAAAGACATTGCTGACTCAGCGGACCAGGAGGTTACGCGCGGCGATCTGGTATTCCCGAGTTTTGAAGATTTTCTGCTCGGAATGAGCGCTGCGCAACTCGGCAATACCGGGCCAGGCGGGTCAAACTTGAGCAGTCTGCTTGTGTCCGACGACTTGTGCGGCGACACGACCAGAGCCTTCCACGTAAGCAATCTCTACAGCTTTGCGCAAGACGACATCAAAATGAATCCGCACCTGACCGTGAACTTGGGGCTGCGCTGGGAGGGGGTTGGACAAACTTCTGACGGTGCCGGAAAACTGGTCGACTTCTGGCCGAGCCTGGCTTCCAACGATCTTGCCAACCAGCCATTCTCAGGATTCATTGCCGCTTCCAATTTCCAAGGCACGTTGCCAAATGGCATAGCGCGCAATGGAAATCCCACGTTTGCAAAAAATGCTTGGGCTATGAAGAATTTTGGCCCACGCTTAGGATTTGCCTGGACGCCTTCGCGGTTCACCGAGAAGATTGTGGTACGCGGAGGCTACGGCATCTACTTCACGCATCCGCCGGTGAATGACGCGTTTCAGTTGATTGTGAATCCGCCATTCTTCTCCCGGCAAACCAACATTGGAGCGCTGAACGGTCTTGCCACGCTGCAGGTGCCCTTCAACCCGCCCTCGAACGAAGTTTTCCCCAACTTCGTTCCGCGAACGCCAACTTCGGCGTTGACGATCAACTCCATCAACCCAAATTGGCAAACACCGAGAACTCAGCAGTGGAGTTTCGGCGTTCAATATGCGATCGACAATGCGACGTCTTTCCAGCTCGGCTATGTTGGAACGCATTCTGACCGCATTGAAACCACCAACTCGATTAATCAGGCGCTACTTGCAAGCCCCAGCAACCCGGTAAATGGCGTAACCACGAATACGGTCGCCAATGCCGTGAACCGCGTACCCGTGCTCGGAATCGCGCCAAGCGGCTTAAATCAAGCTGAATGGATCGGCATATCGAACTACAACGGCCTTCAGGCAAATCTTCAAAGGAGGCTCAGTCACGGACTGCAATTCGGGGTGGCTTATACCTATAGCAAGACGCTCACCGACGTCACGGGTGTGGGCACTTTTCCTTTGGGTGGTGGAGCTTACAACGACCAGTTGAATCCGATGAACGGCTACGGTCCCGCCGACTTTGACACGCGGCATCGCTTCGTTGCCAACTACCTGTGGAACCTGCCCAATTTCCGGGACAACCAAGGATTTGCTGGCAAAGCGCTGAGTGGATGGGGCGTGTCTGGCGTCGTCGTCGTGCAATCAGGGCCGGCATTGACGTTCACCGATCCGGGCGCCGGTACAATTTACGGATTTGGAGGACCGTTTAGCCCCGTTGGAGCAAGCTTGTGTGCGGGCAAAACCGCTGCGGACATCAAGAAAGGAGGATCGGTCGAGTCCACGATTGGCACTCCTTTTGGTATGTTCAACAACGTTTTCTGCCCTGCTCCGGCCATCGGGAACGGTACGGGATTCGGCACACTTGGCCGAGGAATTATCTATGGTCCGGGTCAGCACAACATGGACATGTCTATTTCCAAGGATTTCAAAGTCGGCGGTTTGAGCGAGGCGGGTACGATCCAGTTCCGCACCGAGTTTTTCAACACTTTCAACACGCCGCAGTTTGCGAGCCAGACGACCACGCAGTTTTCAACAACCATAACCCAGATTGGTGCGCCGACTTTTGGTCAGGTCACGGCCACAACCGTTTCGCCGCGCATTATCCAGTTCGGGCTTAAATACACGTTCTAGCGGCTGCAAGGAAACCAGAAAAAACACAGGGAAGGGGGCGAGCGAAAGTCGCTCCCTTTCTTCATCCCAAAGGAAGAAAAATGCGCAAGATTCTTTGTGGAGTGATTCTTACCGGGCTCTGGTCGGCTATGCTTGTGGCCCAAGAAAAGCCGGCACTCTCGCCGCTGACCAAGAGTTTTGTCACCGTGGACTCGCCCGTGGTGGCACTTACGCATGTAACGGTCATCGATGGAACCGGCGCAGCGCCCTCATCGGATCAAACAATCATCATCGAAAACGGAGTCATTCGCGAAATTGGGCCGGCTGCTTCGGTGAATGTTCCCTCTGGCGCTCGCGTTTTGGATCTCACAGGGCGCTCCGTAATTCCCGGTCTCGTGGGGATGCATGATCACATGTTTTATCCAACGGCCTCCGGTCAGGGGCCAGTCGAAGGTGCGCCTGCACTGTATGGCGAAATGGGATTCAGCTTTCCGCGCCTCTATCTAGCCGGCGGCGTGACGACAATTCGAACCGCGGGCAGCCTCGAGCCTTACACCGACTTAGCCTTAAAGAAACTGATTGACGCCGGCAAAATGCCCGGACCAAAGATGCACATCACCGGTCCCTATCTCGAAGGAGTTGGTTCCTTCACACCTCAGTTGCACGAGCTTACTGGTCCGGAGGATGCCGCGCGGCTGGTGAATTACTGGATCGATGAGGGGGCAACATCCTTCAAAGCCTACATGCACATCACGCGAGCGGAACTGGGCGCAGCGATCAAGGCCGCTCATGCGCGAGGGGTCAAAGTCACAGGCCACCTTTGTTCAGTGGGCTTCAGCGAAGCGGCGGAATTGGGAATCGATGACTTGGAACACGGCCTGGTAGTGGATCAAGAGTTTAATCCCAGGAAAGAACCCGATGTGTGTCCACCGGATCCCGACCAGCACCCGATTCTCGAAAAGCTGGATGTGGAAACTAAGCCGGTGCAAGACGTAATTCGCAAGCTGGTGCAGCGCCACGTCGCGGTAACCTCGACGCTCGTCATCTTCGAAACGTTCGCCGCCAACCGACCGCCCTTACAGGATCGCGTGATGGAAGCAATGTCTCTGCCATCTCGCGCGGATTAT
The DNA here is from genome assembly GCA_033853375.1 of Terriglobia bacterium. Lineage (GTDB taxonomy): Bacteria > Acidobacteriota > Terriglobia > Acidiferrales > UBA7541 > Acidiferrum. The sequence goes on along the minus strand of JAWOLO010000545.1, from coordinate 1,142 downwards.
CTTGCCGTGCGTACGAAGATTGCAGAAAGCAACGGCAGCGGCGCGATGCTTCTGAAGAAGGAGATGCAATTCGAACGCGACTTTGTGAAAGCGGGAGGTTTGTTGCTCTCGGGCGAAGACCCCACAGGATATGGCGGAGTGCTCGCAGGATTCGGTGATCAAAGACAAACCGAACTGCTGGTGGAGGCTGGATTCACGCCGCTCGAAGCGATTCACATCGCGACGCAAAACGGCGCGGAATTTCTCGGCGAAGCCGAGCGAATCGGCACATTAAAAGCCGGCAAGCAGGCGGACATTGTGGTGATCAAGGGCGACCCCAGCCAGAACATCGCAGATCTTGAGAACGTCGACCTGGTCTTCAAAGATGGAGTGGGGTACGGCCCCGAGAAACTCATAAGCTCGGTCCAAGGTGCGGTGGGATTTCATTAACGGTGTGCCTGAAATTCGAAGGACCAATTTTTCGTCACTAAGTGCGCTCTTCCTAACAGGACGCTGAGACCTCGCGCTTGCAGGGCGTCCTTCACTCGCTGAACTTCGGCCTGTAGCGGCTACTTTGCGCTTCCTGGCTAAGTCAGTGGAACGCTTCGACATTAAGAAGGAAATGTTGCTCCCTCAAGGGACAAGAAAAATGTGTGTCGCCGGTCACGACATCTTAGTGCGCCTGTCACACGCAATGACGAATGGGCTTGCAAATGAGTTAGTTAGAAGTTGTCACTAATAGTCTGTTTTTGGTTTGTTAATTGCGGAGTACGTTCCTACGAGATCGAAGCGTTCCTCCAGCCAAATGCACGCTAAAGACCTGGAGCGAAGACGGCAAAGTCGCTGCCCAAGCGGTCGAAGTGGGTGCCGGATCAGCAGCCGCCGATTTGACCGTCGAGCGACAAGAAATTGCGGATCCCGAGAGCACTGGTGACGGCGCGAACCAAACTGGTCGATTTAGAGTGGTTGGAGTCCAACTTCCCTTGCATGCAGGCGTGTCCAGTCCATACACAGGCCGGCCGGTACGTCTCGCTTATCGCCCAGGGAAGATACGCGGAAGCGTATCGCTATGCCCGCATCCCCAACCCGTTCGCGTCCATTTGCGGGCGCGTGTGCGGGCATCCCTGCGAGTCGGCATGCCGCCGTGGCGAGTTTGACGCGCC
>JAWOLO010000544.1:0-4083 GCA_033853375.1 Terriglobia bacterium | reverse complement strand
AGCTGAGGCAGAGAGGCTGACACTGATCAAATGGAGTCAGTCAGGGGAGAGCAAGAGGAGCCTTCGGCACCTACAAGAAGAGTCAGCGGGGGACGAGAGGACGTGTTCGCTTGGATCGTTGAGTGGATGTTTGCAACGGGTGCTTTAACCCGTGCATCGGTATTGGCCCTTGCGTTCTGCAGCGTTTACGTTTCATTGCCCGATCGTACTTGGGCCCAAGCTCCCGAAGGTGCCATTCCTGCTCCCGCCAATCCCCCGGTTCAGACCAGCAGCAAACCGACCGTATTCAAGGTGAAGTACGTCGGTGACGGCTCCGTGTACATCGATGCAGGCCGCAATGCGGATTTGCAGGAAGGCATGAAACTTTCCGTCGTGGAGGCTCCACCTGATGGTGTCATAGCAGAAGGGATCCAATACCGTGGCTACGAGCACGTGGCAGAGTTAGTCGTCTCCGCCGTCTCCGATTCCTCAGCCGTTTGCGATGTGATGCAAGCCAACGGAGAACTCAAGGTTGGACAAGCCGCGTTTCTTACGCCGGAAAGTGTGCAAAGCCGCCGTGAATCGGAGATGGTCGCCGAGGAGGACAAGTATCCCATCGTGGTGGCGTTTACTTCCGGCGACCCGCTGGACGAAGAAGTTCGCGAAACCAAAGAAGCCCAGGCCACTCGCCTGACTCCCATGGAGCGTTTTCGTGGGCGTATCGGATTCGACTACGGTGGCACCCAGGAGTCCGGCGGGTTCACCACACGCCAAATGGGATTGGTGATTGACGCTGACATGCACAACATCGGCGGGACTTACTGGAATTTTATTGGCTCCTGGCGCGGTAATTACGGAACCAGCAACTCGAACCTTCCCGGCGCAGGCACGCAAACCTTAACTGACTTGATGAACCGAACCTACCGAATTGGTTTCACTTACCAGAATCCCTATTCTCCGGTGACCCTCGGTGTGGGGCGTCTATTCGTTCCTTGGGCCCCGAGCTTGAGCACGATCGATGGCGGCTACTTTGGCAGGAAGATCACTAGGAAAGTCACGTTTGGATTCTTTGGCGGTTCCACTCCTGACCCTTCCTCTTGGAGTTACGCTCCGGACCAGCATATCGCCGGGACCCTGGTGAATTTGGAGTACGGGAGCTTTGATCATTTCCGCGTGTTTAGCACTGCGGGAGTAGCGGTAACCAGCATCCAATGGAAAGTAGCGCGGCAATTCGCGTTTTTTGAAAACACCTGGTCGTGGAAGCAATACGTCTCTTTCTACAATTCGCTGCAAGCCGATGCCGCGCGAACCTCTTCTCTGACCACGGTCTTGCCGTCCGGGCAGGTGGTGAATGGCGGAAGCAACCCAACGGAAGTTTCCCAGAGCTTTTCGACGCTGCACTTCCAGCCATTCAAAATGTTCGGCTTCGGGGTGAACCACAACTATTTCAAAACGCTGCCGACCTTTGATCCACGTCTGCTCGGAACAGGTTTACTGGATCAATATCTTTTTCAGGGCTTCAGTGGTGACGTCAGGTTTGCTCTGCCCATGCACATAGGCTTGTTCGCCAGCCTGGGAGAAAGCAAAACAACCACCGACAAGAAAAACTCCCTCAACCAGGCCTATGGCCTCTCCCTCGGACGGCTATGGAAGACCGGAATGCTTTTGGACCTTCATTACTCGAAATTCGACAGCGCATTTGGGAGCGGCCAATATGAATCGGTTTCCCTCTCCAAGAACTTCACCGACTCTTTTCGTGTGCAGGCTTACGGCGGCCACCAGATTTTTAATACCATCTTCTCAAGCAACACGAACTCCAATTTCGTGAACGGCGTAGTCGATTGCAATGTAGGTCCTCGCTATTTCCTGGAGGGGAATTTTGGCTGGTATCAAGGTACGAGCCTCAGTTACACGCAATGGTCCACGGTCTTCGGCTATCGCCTCGGGGGTTTCCGCAAATGAGCGACCACCGTTGGGAAGGAATTTCAGGATATCCCTTAAAATTCCGCGGAAGCTGGACGTGGCTTTCCTGCCTGGCGGTTTTCGTCGCCTTCGTTTTCTACGGTTATCTCGCGTACGGTCAAGCTTCAGGCGCGGAATCCGCAGTTCCTGCTGCAGTCAATCCGGTTTCACCGGAGATGGAGGCTTTCCAGCGTGCGCGCCTGCGGGTGGACAAGTTCTTTGCAGCGGCTACGAACGTCGTCTGCACAGAAAATGTTTCGCAAGCCGTGATTGGGAAGAACGGCAAGGTCAACTACAGCGAGGACTCGGTTTTTGACTACCAACTTCAGGCTAGCCCAAATAGTGGATCGCTGAAACTTGTGGAATCGCGCGACACGCGCAAGGCGGCATTCCGCGATTCCTCTCGCACGCTGCTCATCACGAACGGTTTCACCGCCATGTTGCTCATCATGCACCCGAACTACGAGTCGAGTTATACGTTCAATCCAGCGGGCCAGGAAAGCATGGATGGTGTCACCTACTTCAAAATCAATTTCAAAGCTATTCCTGGCGCTGCTTCTCCCGCAGCACTTCAGCTGCGAGGCCACAACTATCCACTTCCACTCTCCGGAACAATTTGGATCGAGCCGCAGAGCGGTGCAGTGGCCAAGTTGGTGGCATCCCTGGATTCCAGCCTAAGCGATTTGGGACTACAAGGCATCCGCAGCGAAATCCACTATGCCATGATTCGCTTTCATGACCCCGACGAGTCTTATTGGATGCCCACATCGGCCATCATTGACGTGGAAACACCGCGCCAGCATTGGCGCAATGTCCACCGATTTACCAATTACAAGAGATTCCGCGCCACTATCCGCGTGGAAGATTTGGAGAAAAAGCCATGAGCGCTTCCGTTAGTGTACGCAGTGCAGTTCTGGCACGAGATGACGCTGAGAGGGGCCATCGCACGCGCCTGTTCCTTGCGTGGATGCTGGCCCTCGCCGTCGTGCTGGTCATTGGCGGCTACGGTTACGACTACTACACCCTTAGCGCCGCGCAGCGGCCTTTCTCCCCCAAGCATGACATCTTGGATCCGAGTGGGACGATTGGAATCCGGCTCGGTATGTTGGGCGTATTGATGTTTTTTCTCATTTATCTCTACCCGCTACGCAAAAAGTGGGGATGGCTGGGCAGGAAGGGGAATTCGCGGCACTGGTTGGATTTCCATATAGTCCTTGGCACGACCGCACCAGTCATCATCGCGTTTCATTCCTCTTTTAAATTCGGCAACATCGCCGGCATGGCTTTCTGGAGCATGATGATGGTGACCTTAAGTGGTTTCGTCGGCCGCTACCTTTACGCACAGATTCCGCGCAATCTGAGTGCCGCGGAACTGTCCATGAAAGAAATTCAGGACAAGGAGGAGGCTCTGAAGAGAGAGCTTGCCGAGCAGAGAACGAATTTTGGATTTTCAGTGGATGCCCTGTACCAACTGCCTTCCGCGGCGGACGTTGCCAAGACTCCTGCCATCGCTTCGCTTATCTCAATGTTATTCATCGATTTTAAACGTCCTTTTAAGACCTCGCTCGTCCGTCTCCAGCAAGCTGGGTTTGGCGCATGGATCTTCTCCTTCTTTGGTTTGTTGCCCACGCGAGATCGCAGGCTTGAACGCGCTATCCGTGTTGCTAAAGCAGAGGCCAAGCTCTCCAAGAGCATAGCGTTTCTCAGCCGTACGCAACGCATCTTCCAGCTTTGGCACGTCATCCATCGGCCGTTTAGTTATGCTTTCGCCATTCTGGCTATCGTGCACATCGCTCTAGCCCTTTTCATGGGTTATAGAGTTTGAGGAAGCCGATGGAGTTACAGCCTGAGTAGCTAGGATCGAATTTGACTAGAGGATTTCGTCAAGCCTATGGATAACCTTGTTTCTTTTTTCGTTGCCGTACTAATCATTGGCTTTTTCATGTGGAATTATCTGCGGAAGGAGCGGAAAAGAGCTGAGAAAGCGCGCGCCGCCACCGAAAAGGGAAAACTGTTCTCCGAAGGGCCAAAATCGCAGCATCCGCATATCGACGCCAACTACTGCATCGGCTGCGCAGCGTGCACGATGGTTTGTCCGGAGGGCGACGTCCTGGCCATGCTCGGCGGCAAAGCGGTGATCGT
>JAWOLO010000543.1:0-3612 GCA_033853375.1 Terriglobia bacterium | reverse complement strand
GCTTTTGCCGTGAAACTGCCCGCGTTTCCCCTGCACACCTGGCTTCCCGATGCGCACACAGAGGCGCCTACAGCAGGCAGCATCGTCCTCGCTGGTTTGTTGTTGAAGACTGGTGCCTACGGCATGTTGCGTTTCGTTGTTCCACTGTTCCCCGGCGCGGCGCACCGTTTCGCCCCAGTGGCCATGACGCTGGGCGTAATCGGGATTGTTTACGGCGCGGTTGTCGCTTACGGCCAAACGGATTTGAAACGCCTTGTCGCCTACACGAGCGTAAGCCACCTTGGTTTTGTTCTGTTGGGCATCTTCACCTGGAATTCGCTGGCTCTCCAAGGCGCGGTCATTGGAATGATCTGCCACGGTTTCAGCACCGGCGCCCTCTTCGCTCTCGTCGGAGGGTTACAGGAACGCACGCACACGCGAGAAATGGATCACCTCGGTGGCCTTTGGGGGGCGATCCCGAGGCTGAGTGGGGCTGGGTTGTTCTTTGCCCTCGCTTCGATGGGATTGCCTGGCCTGGGTGATTTCGTAGGGGAATTTCTTGTGCTGCTCGGCGCGTACAAGGCGCATCTCGGGCTCGCCATTGTGGCGGTCATTGGTGTGCTGGCGTCAACGTTTTACGCTTTGCAGTTCGTTCAGCGCGCCTTCCACGGACCCAACGTCAATCGATGGTCCCTTGAGGACCTGCTGCCTCGCGAAGTGCTCATGCTCGCGCCGATGATGGTTGTCCTCCTCTGGCTTGGCCTCTACCCACAGCCCGTGTTGAACACTTTCCGTCCGGCAATGAATGTCCTGGAACAGACGGTGAGCCACTATTGGGAGCATGGCAGCCAACAAGTGAGTTCGCCAAGAGAAGTATCGGAAGCCGGCCGATGAGCCCCAGCGATTGCATGGCACTTCTTCCTCTCCTTCTCATAGGGGGAACGGCTGTCCTGGTCATGCTATTGATTGCCGTTCATCGCAGTCACTGGCTAACTTTTTTGCTCACGCTCGTAGGTCTTGCAGCTTCATTCGGCTCCCTGTGGGCGACGAAAGCACTCACGCCGCGACACGTAACGTCGCTGCTGGTCATCGACCGTTACGCCGTTTTCTACATTGGACTGATCCTGGCTGCGTGCTTCGTGGTGGCTTTGTTGAGCTACGGGTATTTCGAGAAATGCGAAGGTCAGAGCGAAGAACTGTACGTTCTGCTCTTGTTGGCAACGCTGGGCTCCGCGGTGCTGGTCGCAAGCGCACATTTTGCCTCATTCTTTCTCGGCCTCGAAATACTGAGCGTGTCTCTCTATGCTTTGACAGGGTATTTGCGTGACCGGCGGCTCCCACTGGAAGCGGGCATCAAATATCTTGTGCTTGCCGCGTCTTCGGCCGCTTTCCTGCTTTTCGGGATGGCGCTGATTTACGGCGAATTGGGCACCATGGACTTTTCACAAATTGCGTCCCGCCTTACGACGCAATCCGGCCTGTCGGTTGCTCCTCTGCTTGGCGGGACGGTGCTCCTCATTACGGGGATCGGTTTCAAGCTCGGCCTGGTGCCGTTCCACCTGTGGACCCCAGATGTCTACGAAGGAGCTCCGGCCCCAGTGACCGCGTTTGTCGCCACGGTGTCCAAGGGCAGCATGTTCGCGCTGCTGCTTCGTTATTTCTACGGCTCGAACTGGCACTTTACCTCTCAGCTCTACATTGTTTTTTTCATCATGGCCATCGCCTCGATGCTTGCCGGCAACCTTCTCGCGCTTCTGCAAAACAATGTGAAACGCATACTGGCCTATTCCTCCATCGCGCATTTGGGCTATTTGTTGGTTGCTTTCCTGGCCGGAGGGGCATTGGCAGTCCAGGCTGTCACATTTTATTTGGTCGCGTATTTCATTACCACCCTCGGAGCCTTTGGCATTGTGACCGTGCTATCCAATGGGGAACGCGAGGCGGGCGAATTGGAGGATTATCGTGGCCTGTTCTGGAGGCGTCCTTTGCTTGCGGTTATCTTCACACTGATGCTCCTCTCGTTGGCGGGGATTCCGCTGACTGCTGGCTTCGTGGGCAAATTCTATGTTGTGGCTGTCGGTGCCTCGTCCGCGAAGTGGGCTCTCGTTTTCACTTTGGTGGTGACCAGTGTCATCGGCCTCTTCTACTACTTGCGCGTTGTCGTTGCCGTGTATTCCGAGGTTCCACATGCTGTTGAGAATGCACTCGCTGCACCAGGGCCTCCACCATTGCTCGGCAGTTATGTACTCGTTGTCCTGGCACTGTTGCTAGTTTGGTTCGGAGTCTACCCCTCACAATTGCTCGATTTGGTTCGTGCAGCGGCGACAGGGCTTGGCCCGACCCCTGCTGGATGAGGGAAGAAGTGAGATCGTGTCTGCGAGGAACACTGACCCCAAGCAAGTAGAGCGCAGAGGTTTGGCTTGTCGACTAGAACTGCTAGCTTGCGGCCGCCGCAGCACGAGGATTCCGAGATGATTTCATCGCCCGCAGCGTTTCGTTGAGGAGATTGCGGAATTCGTTTGGCCGGAGAGCCGAGGCGCCCCAACATTCCTCCCCATGGCGCACGACAGGAAGCCACCAACAACCATCCTCAACCGCGTGAGCGCAGAAAACGCTGGCGGGTGAGCCGACCAAGGAGGAGACCAGGGTCCGGATCCCCGGCTGCCCGGTGCAGAGCACCAGGTCAAAAGTCGTCTCGGCCAGGAGTTTCAGACCGTCTACGTAGGAGGAGACGAATTTGCATTCGCAGCCGGACTCCTCCAGGTAGCGAGAGACATGGGCCAAGGTTCTTTCGCTTCTGCCCACAAGAAGGACCTTCACAATTCTGTTGTCCACGGACCCTCCTGTTCTTGCATCGTTTCTGCGGGCCGCGCAAGAGCGAGTGCTAGAACGGAATCGGTTTCTTCGGGATCGGGTGGACACGAGATGCAATCGAAGGCGCCTTGGTGGTTGGCGTCAAGGCAGAAATTCCCTTCGGTTCGGCGGGAAAGCAGGATGACAGGAGTCGAGCGCGCCACATGAATAAGCGATTGCAGTTCTCCTTGGACAACCGGCTCGCTACAAAACACAAGGCTGAACGCCATCCGAGCAAAAAGGGATTGAGCACGACTCAGGCCAGGACAAGAGATCACTTCCAGTCCTCGGTTCCGGATGGTTTGAACGAGTTTGTCCGTGCATTCCCCATCGTCGCCGATCACCAAAACGGGAGAGGCCTTCAACGCGTCCAGCTCGTTGTCACGAAGTTTTTGAACAAATACGTCGTACCGCAAAGATTGATTGCTCATGGTGAGCCCATAGTGGAACTGGCCCAATCAGCTGGCAATAGTCTGTTTATACCGTGCGCAAGAACATGCGTAACGGTCGACAGAAAGGCTCGAGAGGCAGCCGCTTAGCGAGATTGCCTTATGAATAGAACTGTCGCCAGCCTGTGAAGCAAGCCAACGAATACGACCAACCATGCAGCGAAGGCTGCAAAGATGAAAGCATGAGCGATGGGCAACAGAAATGGAAGACTCGTCACTTCGGAAAGCCTTCGGGTGGAGACGGTGTACATCCCCAGTGGAAACACCAACCCCCAATAGAGCGGATCATAAGAGAATTTGAAGCGCTTGTAGCCGTGCCTCCAGATGCCAA
>JAWOLO010000542.1:0-8649 GCA_033853375.1 Terriglobia bacterium | reverse complement strand
TCGAAGCCGGTTCGCGGCACGACGTCGAAAATTCCGTAAGTGCGGTCGCCATAATCCGCGGAATAGCTGCCCCTCTGCACTTCGAGCGCGTCAATGTCCTTCGGATCGATTTGCGGACCAAGGTTGCTAGCGATGTTGGTGTTGGGAATGGGCACGCCGTCGATGAGCCAGCTCACCTGATGACCGCCGCGAATGTGGAGTTGATCGTGGGTGAGATACGCGCCGGGAACGAAATCCGTAATCATCGCAAGGCTGTTGGAGCGGGAAGCGCCGGGCGTTTCCTGGATTTGCAAGCGGTCGACGAGGTTCGAGGGCGTGACGGTTTCGGATTGGCCGTCTTCAGCGGAAACGGTAATCGTCTCTTTTTCCGAAGGAAGGCGGAGCTCGAAATGCAGAATTGGCGCGATGCCGGAAAGCACGGTGACTGTCTGCGGCTCGGCGACGAAAGTCGTGTCCGAAATCGAGAGCGTGTATTCACCAAGCGGAACCGCCTCGAAATGGAACTCACCCTCGGCGTTTGTTTGCTGGCTTTGCATAAATTCCGAGCTGCGCGCTTTGAGAATGACGGTGATACCAGGAACAGGACGGTGCTGCGGATCGTGAACTATGCCGCGAACGCTGCCAAAAATCGTGGCGAACGCACCAGAAGCAGCCAATAGCAAAACTGCGAAATACCAAATACGTCGCATCAGGCTTTTCTCCCCAAACGGCTGGTCGCGCGCGAACAAAAAGGCGCGGAGCGAGTGAATCAGTAAGTTGTCAGAAGCGAGCCGCGGATCAGGCGGCGAGCAGGGAGATTCGAGGAGGGGGAGAGAGAGGCTCGATCGAATAGAAGGTGTTTTGTGGTCCAGGGGCAAGCACCAAAGCTTCAGAACCAATCGCCGCAGATGCCCCGAAAGGAGCGGGAAGCACAAAAATCACGGGTGCGAGCGCCGGGCTGTCGGGGTTGTGACAGCATGACATGCTGCACTGCGTCATGGCTGGCATATCATGGCCGCAATCCATGGCGTTGTCGGATCTGGCAGGAATCTGCGCATGGCGATGCCCGTGAATCGGACATTCAGCACCGGAAGTGCAACATGCGCTGGAGTAGAGGGACCAGGCGGCTCCGCCCAAAGGCGCGTAGAGCAAGACAACCGCGACGAGGCAAAGCATTGCGAAAAGGGAACGAAGGCGATTCTGTGGCCGCGCGGTCATGCGAATCCCAAACTTTCATGATACGGCAAAAACGGCTCGGTGACAGCGGTAAACCAAAAATTTCAAAAGCGCGTTATGGCTATGCGTAATGGAGCTTCTCAATCTTGACTTAGCGTGTTCAGCGTCGCAGACTCAAAATATGGCTCACGCACAAGGCATCTATATTCGCTTCGATTTTGGAACCGACGAAGAAAAGGCCCAACAAGCCCGGCACAAACTCGACGGATGGAGGCAAGCGTTTCGGCTGGACAAGCGCGTTCAATACAAAATGGACCGGCCGGAAAGCCCCGCAACGGAAGCCGCCGCAAAACTTGAGTCAGGTGAGAAACCTGCCGCTACGGGCAAGGCAAAGGACAAGCCTGCGGGAAAAGCCACCAAAGCCGGGAAATCCAGCGAGTCCAAAGCTGCAAAAGCGGAAGCGGCAAAGTCAGAAGCCGCGAAGCCGGAGGCTGCCGCAGACGGCAAAGTAGCATTGCTGGTTCGGCTCTATTTTTCTCCTCACGAAAAACTTTCCGAGCAGCGCTGGCTCGCGCGGATTCCCGCCGAGGAACCCTTCAAAAGCGCGTCGCCGAAAGTCATTCATCAGAATGATCCGGAATTCGAGGCAACCGACCAGCAATTCGAATCCATCTCCCAATAGGGAGAAGATTGCGCTACAGAATCTGAGTCTCAGGCCAAATTGGACTGATATTCTTGAGTGACGAAGACGAGAGGGAGAACTTACAGGGGCAGGCGGGAACGGCGAATCCGGTATAATGAACTCCCGCCGGCTCTCAACCACTGACTCTAAACACGAGGACGGAACGAATGGCGCTTCACACGCGCGTCAGACTGGCCAAGCTTGACTCCTTCAAAGTTCAGGACCTCGATCACGAAAACCTCATTCGCATCTACCGCACCATGTACCTTTCGCGGCGGCTTGACGACCGCGAAATCCAGCTCAAGCGCCAGAACAAGATTTTTTTCCAAATTTCCAGCGCCGGACACGAAGCGGTCTGTTCAGTTGTGGGGTTACTTCTGCGTCCCGGCGTGGATTGGTTGTTTCCTTACTACCGCGACCGCGCGCTCTGCCTGATGCTGGGCGTTACGCCCTACGAGACGCTCCTCGCTGCGGTCGGTGCGAAAGACGACCCCAGTTCCGGCGGACGGCAAATGCCGTCCCACTGGGGACACCCGCGGCTGAATATCGTCAGCAAATCTTCCTGCACGGGAACCCAATTCCTCCACGCCGTCGGCGCAGCGGAAGCAACGCACTATTACCGAGAGCGCGCCAAAGCGCTCGCGCAAGCAAAGAAGGCTCCGCTGGGGCAGAACGTTCGCCATCACAGCGATGAGATTGTGTACGTTTCCGGCGGCGACGGAGCGACCAGTGAAGGCGAGTTCTGGGAATCGTTGAACGTCGCGTGCGCAAAGAAACTGCCGCTCCTGTACCTCATCGAAGACAACGGCTACGCCATCTCCGTGCCTATCGAAGTGCAGACCGCGGGCGGGAGCATTTCGAAACTGGTGCGCGGATTTCCCGGCCTGCATGTTGCTGAATGCGATGGCACCGATCCGTTTGAAAGCTACGCGGTTTGCAAAGAAGCCATGCAGTATTGCCGCGAGCGCCGCGGGCCGGCGCTGGTCCACGCGCATGTGACTCGTCCGTATTCACATTCGCTTTCGGACGATGAAAAACTTTACAAAACTCCCGAAGAACGCGAAGAGGAGGCGCGGCGCGATCCGATTTCCAAGATGGCTTTGCGCTTGGTGCGCGATGGAGTTTTGGACCAGAAGCAAATCGAGAGCCTGGAAGCGGAAGTGGATGAAGAAGTTCGCGCCGCCGCCGATCAAGCTCTCGCCGCGGAACAGCCGCCGGTTGAATCCATCCTCACGAATGTCTATTCGCCGGAAATCGACCCAACCTCGGCGACGTTTGAAACGCAACCGCATTTTCACAACGCGCCGAAGACTATGGTCGAGATGGTCGCGCTGACGCTTTTCGACGAAATGGCGCGTGACGAACGCATCCTCGTGTTTGGCGAAGACGTGGCCGACGCCAGCCGCGAAGAAAACTTGAAGCAGGTGAAGGGGAAGGGTGGTGTTTTCAAAGCGACTTCCGGGCTGCAGCGCAAATACGGTCACGATCGCGTGTTCAATTCGCCGCTGGCGGAGGCCGGCATCGTGGGCCGTGCTATCGGCATGGCCGTGCGCGGATTGAAGCCCGTCGCGGAAATTCAATTTTTTGATTACATCTGGCCGGCGATGATGCAGCTTCGCAATGAGCTGGCGGTGATGCGCTGGCGTTCGAATGGCGCGTTCAAGGCGCCCGTGGTCCTGCGGGTGCCCATCGGCGGTTATCTGACCGGCGGCGGCGTTTATCACAGCCAGAGTGGCGAATCGATTTTTACGCACTGCCCCGGTTTGCGCGTGGTAATGCCTTCCACGGCGCTCGACGTTGCAGGCCTGTTGCGCACGGCGATTCGCTGTGATGATCCGGTGATGTTTCTCGAGCACAAACATCTCTACCGGCAACCATACAACCGCTCGGAAAATCCTGGACCCGATTTCACGATTCCATTTGGTAAGGCGCGACTGGTTAAGGAAGGCAACGACCTAACCATCATCACCTACGGCGCCGTGGTGCACCGCGCGGAAGTGGCCGCGGCGCAACTCCAGCGCGAGGGCGTCAACGTGGAGATTCTCGACCTGCGCTCGCTCTCCCCGTACGACTGGGAAGCAATTTCGGCTACGGTTCAAAAGACGCACCGCGTGATTGTGGCTTACGAAGACATGTTGGGCTGGGGCTACGGCGCGGAGATCGCGGCGCGCATAGCCGACCAGTTGTTTGACGAACTGGACGCCCCGGTCAGGCGCGTGGCTGCCATGGATACGTTCTGCGCTTACCAGCCGAAACTGGAAGAAGTAATTCTCCCGCAAACGGGCAACATCGCCGCAGCCGTCAGACAGCTCTTGGAGTACTGAAAGCCCTGGGTTTAAACTACGCCACAAGGACCCATAGGAAACTATTCGACCAGGATTCTCGTATCTACATAGGGGACGCGTCAATGCGTTCCGCGAGGGTTAATCCATGATTTGCCCGAATTGCCAAAAAGACATCGCGATTGGTTCGAAGTTTTGCTACAACTGCGGCGCCAAGCAGCCGGAGACGCCTCCGCCGGGTCTTTCGCCCGCGACGGGCGGCACTAAGAGGCTCATGCGCTCGTCCACCGACAAGAAAATTGCCGGCGTGTGTGCGGGTCTTGCCGATTACTTTGACATGGATCCCACCATCATCCGCGTACTCTGGCTGATCGCCGTGCTTTGCTTTGGCACTGGGTTGTTGGCTTACGTCATCCTGTGGATTGTTCTGCCGCTGGCGCCCGGCGGCGTGATTCCCAAGTCGGCCCCCGCCGCACCCTAGACGCCCCTGCAAAGGCGGCGTCCGGTGTCCTGTCCCCAAAATAATTGCGAGAATTGTGGCCTGTTACACCTGGTAGGGGCGGGGCTTGTTTACCCTGAGCAAGAGCCGAAGGGCCCCGCCCACAAGGGTCTTGGGAGGCGTAACGTATTTTTGGGATACATTAGTTCGAGTTTTTCGAAGAGTGTTACTTGCTTCCTCGTTCGAACAATGGCTTGTCCAATGAAAACGCTCCCGCGCCAACCGTTGCCAGCGCGAAGCAAGCCACCGCAAGCGTCAGCGGGAATTCGTATTCGTGTACAGCCAAGTATCCTTTGCTGCTGTGCACTTTCCAGATCGCCACGCTCATTTCCACGGTGAACAGCAGCGCCGCCGGCCGCGTGAACAATCCCAGCATCAACAGCACGCCGCCAAACACCTCCAGCACACCCGCGACGTAGACGAAGTATCCCGGTAACCCGTGTTGCACGAAAAACTCCTGCATGCCCCCGCCCAGGCGCGCCAGCTTGGGATAGCCGTGAGTGAAAAAAATGATCCCGAGCGCGAGGCGCAGCGCCAGCAACGCAAAGGGCTGCAGGGCGTTGAGGGATTTCATCCGGAACCTCCTCGAACGATTTTTTGCGCGATCTGTTCGGAAGCTGCGGCATTTTAGCAGAAAAGCATCGCGCCTTCCGGCGTCTCCGGCGCACGCGCGGTTTCAGGTACAATTTCAAGCCATTGGGGTGAAGACAGGAAGATTTATGACCAAGAGAAAGACGCTCGCTGTGGTCAACGGCGGCGGCGACGCGCCCGGTTTGAATGCGGTCATTCGCGGCGTAGTGCGCTCCGCGATCAACGCGCACGGCATGCGCGTTCTTGGCATCCACAATGGTTTCGACGGCCTCATCTGGCCGGAAGGTGCGAAAGAATTGACCGAGGAATCCGTCAGCGGCATTTTGCCTCGCGGCGGCACGATTCTTGGCACCACCAATCGCGGAAACCCGTTTGCCTATCGATCGCAGGAAGACGGCAAAGAAGTCGTGCGCGATTATTCCAATCTTTGCCTGGAAAATGCGCGCCGGCTGGCCATTGACGCTTTTGTGGTCATCGGTGGAGACGGCACCCAACACATCGCGCGCGATTTCGCGCGCCGCGGCATGCACATCGTCGGCGTGCCCAAGACGATTGATAACGACCTCTCTGCCACAGACGTGACCTTCGGATTCGACACCGCTATTCTCATAGCCACTGAAGCGATCGACCGTCTTCATACAACCGCGGAAAGCCACCATCGCATCATGCTTATTGAAGTCATGGGACGCGACGCTGGCTGGATCGCCCTACATGCGGGCATCGCGGGCGGAGCGCATATCATTCTGATCCCGGAAATCCCCTTTTCTTTTCAAGCGATTAGTGAAGCCATCCAGCAGCGTGAAATTCGCGGACATCACTACAGCCTTATCGTCGTGGCGGAAGGCGTGAAGCTACCCGCCACCGATCCTACCGGCAAACCCATTCCGCCGTGTGGGCCTGGGACCGTCGCTAACACCATCGCCTTCACGCTGCGTGAAATGCTGCACAAGGAAATTCGGGTAACCGTGTTGGGGCACGTCCAGCGCGGCGGCTCGCCCACGCCTTTCGATCGCGTTCTTGCCACTCGCATGGGCGTGCATGCCGTCGATCTTGTGGCCCGCGGCGAGTTCAATCGCATGGTCTGCCTGCGCGGCACGCACATCGAGTCCGTGCCTCTTGAAAAAGCGCTGGAAGCCATGAAGCTTGTCGAGCCTGGCAGCGAAATTGTGCATGCGGCGCGCGCTATAGGCACAACCTTCGGGGACAGCGCATGAAGCGCAAGCTGCTCATCGCCGTGCCGTTGCTCTGCCTAGTAGCGTTTGCCGCCTGGATGTTTCGTCCCAAGCGGGAAACGCAGGGCGAAGCCTTCGTCAGTGAAAAGGTCGCTCCGGTGCTCAGCGGCATTTCGCAGGTCCGGCAGCAGGTGGGGGAGTTACATTACGGAGAGCGGGTCGAGGTTTTAAGCAAGCGCAACGAATACATGAAAGTCCGCACCCCTGCTGGCGCGGTAGGGTGGGTCGATGCCCATCAATTGATGGAGCCCACGCTCTGGCAGCGCAGCATCAAACTGCTCGATCAGGTGCGCAACATGCGCGTGCAGGCGCGCGGACGCACCAAAGTGTCCACCAACTTGCGCGTGCTGCCGGGCCGTACCGAGCCGCGCCTCTATCAATTCGTCCGCAATGTTCCCCTCGAAATTGTGGGGCGCGGCGTAGCCGATTGGGTGCAAAGCGCTGACGAAAAGGATTCCAGCGTGCCGCAGGAAACCAAGAAAGAAGATTGGTTTTTGGTGCGAGGGATCGCTACACGCCCCCCCGGTGAAACTTCGCCTCACGCCCAGGACACGAGGACAACCACAGAACCTGGCGATCAGACGGTCCCGATCGCCGGCTGGGTAATAGCCCGCTTTATCGAGTTGGATTTGCCGGATCCGGTCCGCGAAGGCGCATCTTCTGCAAACATTCGCCCGGTCGCTTGGTTTGAGCTGAATCGCGTTCCTGATCCTTCCGGCGACAAGCCGCAGTACCTCCTTGCCGCAACGCGCGGGCCGGAAGGCCAGCCCTGCGACTTCACTGCCTTGCGCGTCTACACTTGGAATGCGAAGCGAAGCCGTTACGAAACCGCCTTCATCGAAAATCGTCTCTGCGGGCAATTGCCGATTCGCGTCAGCAAAGGCCCCAAAGAAGAACCTGAATTCCGCTTCCACGTCATGGATGGAGACAAGGAAGAGCGCGTCTATCGTCTGATGCAAACCGTCGTCCGGCGCATTCGAGAGCCTGACGAGTCTTCTGGCAAACGCGTAGCAAAGAAATACACTAAACGAGTGGAGCGGTAATCTATCCCATGGAGAATCTTCGACTTCGCCGCGGCACGGTGCTGCCCGACCGGAGAAAAACGAAATGACTCTGCATATTAGCGAGGCGGAAGTGCGCCACGTGCTCGACATGCCGCAGGCGCTCCGCGCGGTCGAGGAAATTTCGCGCAAGGAGTCGGCCGGAGAAGTCGTCGTGCACCCGCGGAGACGGTTCGAACTGTCGCATGGCGGTTTTTTTCACTATATGGCTGCGGCCGACTATTCCGCGGGCTTTGTGGCCATGAAACAGTACACCTTCGTGCGCGGAAAGCTGCGCTTCCTCGTTCCGCTCTACGAGATGTCCACAGGCGACTTGCTCGCGGTGATCGAAGCCGACTACATGGGGCAATTGCGCACGGGAGCAGCCTCGGGCGTGGCCACGAAATATCTGGCGCGCGAAAATTCTTGTGTTGCCGCCATCATTGGAACTGGCGGCCAGGCGCGCACGCAACTTGAAGCCGTTGCCGCCGTTCGAAAGCTCGAATCCGCCCGCGTCTACAGTCGCGATGCTTCGAAGCGCGAAAAATTCTCGAAGGAAATGTCCGCGCGTCTGAAGATCCCTGTGAATCCTTGCTCTTCTTCCAGCGAAGCCGTGCGCGGCGCGGACATCGTTTGCACCGCCACAACATCTTCACAACCTGTGGTTCACGGCGGCGATCTGGCTCCTGCCGTGCATATAAATGCGATCGGCGCCAACCACGCTTACAAGCGCGAACTGGATGACGAAGCCATGGCCGGCGTTAATTTCATCGTCGTGGACTCGGTCGAGCAGTCTCGCCAGGAAGCGGGCGACCTGATCATTCCATTTCACGGGGACGAGAACCGCTGGAGCAGCGTCAGGACACTTTCCGATGTAGTTGCGAAGAAAGTCAGCGGGCGCACGAGCGATTCGCAAGTCACGCTGTTCAAGTCCAACGGCATTGCTTCGTGGGATCTCGCGGTTGCGATGCGCGTGTATGCTGCCGCCTGCGAGAAGAGGCTTGGCCGGGAACTCCTCTTTTGGGCTAGCGGAAAGTCGTAGGGCGGGGCTTGCCCCGCCCGCCAATTCTTCTTGGTGGTTGAGGACGCCAAAGAATGCTTGGCCCCCTGTTTAGAAAAACGCGAAACTCCGTCCAAAGGGAAATAGCAAATTCGAGAGAGCGTAGTA
>JAWOLO010000541.1:0-3279 GCA_033853375.1 Terriglobia bacterium | reverse complement strand
CTCCCGTAACCATACAAGAGCAAGGGCGAAGCACCATCGCGAGGCGTATCGCGTCGATAGACAATCGAAATAGGGATGCGCGCGCCGTCGGCGGCGGTGGCGTGCAAGCGTTCGCTCACGTATTGCGAAGCGTCGTAGCCGCCCAATACCGGCTGTTGCTTGCGAAGAACGCGCTCGCGCGTGTGAACGTCATAGTCGAAGACAGAGCGAGGTGTAATGAAGGACTCGTACTGGAAGCGCACATGAGAAGCGCCGAACTCGGGGTTCTCACCCAGGGAAGCGTTGTAAGCTGGCTCCGTGAATTCGATGCGGTGTGAGGCGTCCAAAAGATTTACGCCGCCCGCAGTTAAATCAACGATGCGCAGATAGGGAAGCCCGCCTTCGCGCTCGAAGAGGACCAGATGGTCCTTAAATGCTGCAACGCTTGAGAGCATCACTTCCGGGCGATTCGCCATGATCTCGCGCCACGATGCACGCCCCGGCTGCCTGACGGGAGCGGCGACGAGGCGAAACGTGCGACCATCCGAATTCGTGCGAATAAAGAAGACCTCTTCGCCTAGGCCGGGCAACGGGCCGGGATGGTGGTCGACGTAGTACTCGTGATTGTCCTCGCGCGGCGCGATTAATTGAAACTCGCCGAATGGATCATCCGCGCGAAGGAAGCGCACCTCGCTCGTCGTGTGGCTGGCTGAAGTGAGCAGGAGGTAGCCACCGCTGCGCGTGCGCTCAATCTCGACGTGAAAGCGTTCGTCGGTTTCCTCGTAAAGCAGCGGGTCAGGACCATTTGATCCGAGAACGTGGCGATACAGGCGGTAGGAGCGCTTGGTCGTCTCATCTTCAATGGTATAGAAAAGTGTCTGATTATCGGCACTCCAGGCTACGCTGGTGACACGGCCCATTTGCTCTGGAAGCAGTTCCCCCGTGCGCAGGTTCTTCAGGTGAAGAGCGTATTGGCGGAATCCGGTCGTATCGGTCGAGTATGCAAGCCAATTATTGTCGTCGCTGACCTCAAAGGCGCCTAACCCAAGGAAGGAATATCCCTCGGCAAGTTGATTCAGATCGAGCAACAGTTGCTCACCGCCGAAATCGTTAACGGGCTCTCGGAAGTGCTGTGGGTACTGCTGGCCTTCAAATGTCTTGGTGAAATAAAGATAACCGCGCTGGCGGTAAGGAACCGACAGGTCCGTCTGTAGGATTCGCCCGAGCATTTCCCTGTAGAGCGTCTCTTGGAAGCCCTGTGTTGGCTTCAGAACGGCGTCGGTATAAGCGTTCTCCGCTTCCAGGTAGGCGAGGACTTCGGGGGAATCCTTGTGGCGAAGCCAGTCGTAATGGTCGACGCGGCGGTCACCGTGAAGAATATGTTCCACGGGCTCTCGCCGGGCCAAAGGTGGTGCCAGAGGCGAGTCCGGGGCATTCTCATCGGAAACTGTTGGCGATGTCTTTTCGAAGTCTGGGTTCACAGGCCTTTTTTGCACGCAAGAAAGCAAAAAGCGAGTCGGGAATGTTGTCCCGCGCAGGGCATCCGGCAAAGTGTTTCGTATACCTTAGTTATACTAACGGAAGCCGGCAGCGGGCGAAAGTGACTCGCTAAGGCACTGGAAATCTGCGTGGCGCACGAGAGAGAAATCAAGCTGAAGATCGATGATGAAAAGGCCTTCCGCCGGCTTCTGAAGAAACTCGGAGCGCTGCCCGTTGGTGCAGGGTCAGGCAGAGTGCACGAGGAAAACGTCATTTTCGACACGCCTCAAGGCGGGCTTGCGAGACACGGGCAACTGCTACGCATTCGCACCGTGACGCCGGAAGGGAATCGAAAGTCACAAAAAGAGAAACTGAAGCCACAGGTGGTCTTGACCTTCAAAAAGCCCGTGGCGCGGCCAGCGACTACGGACGCGAAGCCTGTGCCGGATGGCTCTCATAAAGTACGCGAAGAAATTGAAATGGAAGTCACGGATGCCGCCTCCCTGACGACTATTTTTGAGGGATTAGGAATGAGCGGATGGTTCCGCTATGAGAAATACCGCACTACCTATCGACTTCCGGCGTCAAGAGCCTGGGCGCGCGGGCTCCTGATCGAGCTAGACGAGACTCCCATCGGGACATTCGTGGAGCTGGAAGGACCAGCTCCAGCGATCGACCGGGCCGCAGCCGAATTGGGCTACTCGAAACATGACTACGTCTTGAAGAACTACCTCACCTTGTACGTGGAAGAGTGTCGCCGCAAAGGCGTCCAGCCGGCTCACATGGTTTTTTCCTAGCAGGGTTTTACGCGCCCGGTAACTCGATGAAAAAAATTTGCCTACAATGTCATTCTGCGCTTGACATTATGATAAGCGCAGCTTATCAATGCGAATGGGACCAAAATCTGGTCACCGGCATGCTTGGACCTTTTTGATGAGCACGAGCAACGAACTCGAACCTGGCCCTAAAAGCTTCGGAAAGCAGTATGCCCGAAAGCTGGCGCAAGGGTTGAGAATCCCGGCGAAATCGCCCAGAGCCCACGCGATGGCGCGCCGGGCAGGGCGGGGAGGGTTCAACGGCGGCTAACGGTAAGCCCAATTATGTCAGTTACTTGCCCGCCGCCGAGGTTCTTCGGTGCGCGGGTTTTTTGTTATTGAATTAGTTCCATTTGCAAGCCAGTTTTTCGGGTGGCTCGACGTAAGGCAGGAGGTGAAGACTCATGGAGTTCTACGCCACGGAATTAATGGGCGTCAAGACTTATGACGACAAAGGAAACTATGTAGGGCGTGTCCGCGAGTTTTTCATCGAGCCTGCGGAGGCCCCGAATCGCATCTCGCACTTTTTGCTCTCCCGCGGGCGCTTCCAGCCGCTGGTGGCCAGGCACGATCAAGTCGCTTCAATATCGGACGGGAAGATCCAGTTAAACGTCGGGGAGAAGGCCCTGGAGATTTACCAGCCTAACGAGTCCTGGCTGGCCGTGCAAAAAGACCTTCTGGACCAGCAAATCATCGATACCCGGGGACGAAAAGTCGTGCGCGTGAACGACCTCGACCTGGCCCAGCAGCGTTCGAACGGCAACGTAGAGTTGCGCCTGACCCAGGTGGATGTAGGGCTCCCGGGGGCTGTCCGGCGGTTGCTGCAAGGCGTGGTTCCATCCAAGGTCGTGCGCAAGCTGCAGAGCCAATTGCCACAGCGCTCGATTCGCTGGGAGTTTGTGAACTTGATCGAACCGGATCCGCTGCGCCGGGTGAAGCTGCGCATCACCCACGAAAAACTGGAAGACCTGCATCCCGCGGATTTGGCCGACATCATGGAAGATCT
>JAWOLO010000540.1:0-4918 GCA_033853375.1 Terriglobia bacterium | reverse complement strand
CGTCAGGTGTCGCTCGAACTGTGGCCCCATCCATAGCCTGATCCATAAACAGATCCACGCGGTCGAGGTGTCGCTCGAGGGCGTCCACCTGAGCGGACCAGAACCGACGGCGAAACCGAGCCATCCGGGAGGACATCATGCCGAACCACCGCTCTCAGTAGCGCGCCAACTGCGTAAGCTGAATCAGGTTCCCGCAAGTGTCTTTCAACATCGCAATGGTCGAGCCGGTCACGTCCGTGGGCGGCATGGTGAACTCGGCGCCGCGGCCCTTGATCCGTTCGTAGTCGCTCTTGACATCGTCGGTGAAGAACATGGCCGCGGGCTGGTTCTGTTGAAAAATCGCCTGCTGATACGCCTTGGCCGCAGGGTTATTGTTCAGCGCCAGTTGGAGTTGAGTGCCGTCTGGTTCGTCCCCCGAGCCCACGGTCAGCCAGCGAAATGGGCCATTACTGAAATCGGCTTTCTTCGCAAAGCCCAAGACTTCCGTATAAAAGCGCAGTGCCTTCTCCTGGTCGTCCACGTACACGCTGGTCAGTTTGATTTTCATTTCGTTTCTCCTGTGCGCCGGTTAAACCGGCGAGGTTGTAGTGAATGAAAAAGTCACACGAAAGTGGAATAGCGACCCACATCGGCCCCGAGTCATGCGGAGCCGCTCGCAAGGGCGGCGTCGAAGCGTTGACAGGGGAACGTGCGGGCCGGGTATTCAGCCGCGTAAGAAACTCACTCCGGGACGCCGACGCTGTAGGAGAAAGCGGAAGGCTCCATCGGGTGCACCGATATCGCGAGGTGCACCAGAGTCCCGCGCGGTCAGAGACCCCGTGCACGTACGCAGACACCTCGCGCGGGAACCGGGAGATCCCAGGTTCGCCCAGAGCAGCAGTTGCCTTGGGACGCATCGGGAAGTCTAAGGACGCACGCCGATGACGAACGGACCAGGGAAGTCGGACAGGCCTATAGAACCTGAGAAGTCCTCGAACAACGCCGGGCAACCGGTCGCGGAGAGGATGGAGGGAAGGGGTCTGGCCAAAGGGAACCTGCTCGAGCAAAACGCGTCCCGGACACCGAGCCGGAGCGACGCGCCCAGCGCGCTGGAGCGGGTACGTCAAGCAGCAAAGAAAGATAGGAAGGTGCGGTTCACCGCGCTCCTGCACCACATCTACAACGTCGAAACACTGCGGATGGCCTACTTCGCTCTGAAGAAGGAAGCTGCTCCGGGTGTGGACGGGGAAACGTGGCGGCACTACGGCGAGGAACTGGAGGGCAACCTCCAAGACCTCTCCGAAAGGCTGAAGCGAGGAGCGTACCGAGCGAAGCCGGTGCGTAGGGTGTATATCACCAAGACCGACGGGCGGCAAAGACCGCTCGGAGTGCCGGTGCTGGAAGATAAAATCGTCCAGCGGGCCTCGGTCGAGGTGCTGAACGCCATCTATGAAACGGACTTCCTCGGCTTCTCTTACGGGTTCCGGCCAGGACGCTGCCAGCATCAAGCGCTGGACGCCCTGTACACGGGACTGCTGACGAAAAAGGTGAACTGGGTGCTCGACCTGGACATTCGGGGATTTTTCGATCATCTCTCCCACGAATGGCTGGTCAAATTCATCGAGCATCGCGTGGCAGACCGGCGCGTCGTGCGGTTGATCCAGAAGTGGCTCAACGCCGGCGTGCTGGAGGAGGGGAAGCGGATACGAGTGCAGGAAGGGACGCCGCAGGGCGGAAGTGCTTCGCCGTTGCTGGCTAACGTTTACCTGCACTACGTGTTCGACCTGTGGGCTCAAGCGTGGCGTCGGAAGCATGCGCATGGCGATGTCATCGTGGTGCGTTTTGCAGACGATATCGTGCTGGGCTTCCAGAGGAAGTCGGATGCCGATCAGTTTCAGGCCGAACTCACCGAGAGGATGCGGAAGTTCAACCTGGAGCTGCATCCCCAAAAGACGCGACTTTTGGAATTCGGTCCGTTTGCGATCGAGAACCGGAAGCGGCGTGGAGAAGGGAAGCCGGAGACATTCAACTTTCTCGGCTTCACGCATATCTGCGTAAAGAAGAGAAGCAACGGAATGTATACGGTACTTCGGCAGACGATTCGCAAAAGGTTGCAGGCCAAGTTGAACGAGGTGAAAGCCGAGCTTCAGCGACGCATGCACGCTCCCATTCCTGAACTGGGCAAGTGGTTGCAAGCGGTGGTGCGTGGACACATCCGCTACTACGGGGTGCCCATGAACAACCCGGCGCTGGCACTCTTTCGATTCCAAGTGGGACGGCTCTGGCATCGCGCGCTGTCGCGGCGCAGCCAGAACGGCCGCGTCCACTGGGATCGCATGCGGCGTCTCATCGCTCGCTGGCTGCCCCTGCCTACCGTCTGTCATCCCTACCCCCTGCGCCGCATGGGCGTCATCACCTAAGGCAAGAGCCGGATGCGGTAGCTCCGCTTGTCCGGATCCGTGGAGGGGGTTGTGAGAAATCATGATCCCTACTCCGACTTGAGCGTTACCGCACAGAGATGCCCGCAGATTTTGATTTACTTCGCCGGCACCAGTACGGGAGCGCCTTTGTCTTTGACCAGGAACACTACGAATTTCGCCGGTTTGGTTTGGCTGGCGTTTCGCCCGACGACGTGAACATCCGAGGGACCTTCATAGAAGGTCTGACCGGGTGTCAGTGTCACTTCCTTTCCGCCCCTCACCTGCATCACAATTGAGCCCTCCAAGACGTAGACAAACGCATGGGCGTTGTGGCGATGTATAGCGTCCGAGCTGCCCGGAGGATACTCGACAGTGATCATGAGACCTTCCTTACCGGGAAAGTCGGCCAGGTCTTTCGACAAGAGCGGCGTCACCTTCGCCTCTTTGGGCTGCAACGTGACGGACATCAGACAAACCAACATCAAAAGCAGTTTTGTGACCGACATAAACAAATCCTTTCGTTTGCACCTATTAGGATTCCACCCGTAGCGAGCTTGCTTCTGAGTCAGGCGTAGCGAGCCAAGGGTTCCTGTTCAGCACACAGCCATCTTCAATGTGGTGGCCGTCATGCCGAACGGCGCGATTCGTACACATGACATCTCGCCGTGTGTAGCGCGACAGCTTGTATCTCCGCTCCAGATGCCTCCTCAGATAGCGTCTCGCGTGAAAAACACGCGCCTTAACCGCGGACACAGTCAGACCGAGCCGGCGAGCGGTTTCCGCAGTCGTAAGCCCTTGCAATTCCCTAAGAAGGACTACGATCCGTAAGTTTTCCCGGAGGTCAGAGATTGCTTGAAGGAGAACACGTTGGACTTCGTTTTTGGCAAGGAGTTGTTCCGGCGTCGGATGGCCATCCTGTGCAAGAGCCGAACGTGCCCGGACGTCACCGTTGTCAATATCAGAAAGTGGCGTGAGTGCTCGCCTTTGCCGGAGGAGCATCAGCGCTTCGTTGATAGCAATACGCGTGACCCAGGTTGAAAACGTCGAGTCTTCGCGAAATCTACTAATGTTTGTGAGAGCACGCTGAAACGACCGTTGAACTGCATCTTCCGCATCTTGCCGGTTGCCAAGTATTCGGTGGACAGTGTGATAGGTCCTTAGTCGATGACGCTCGTAGAGTTCCCCAAAAGCATTCGAAGATCCAGATTTTGCCTGCGATACGAGCAATCGCTCATCCGTCGGTGCAGATTTCGCAGCGCTGCGGTGTATGACTTCCTGTGGATCAGCAAGTGGTGCAGCCTCTTGAGCCTTCATCGTTCTAAACTCCCCTCTCAAAAATCCGTCGAGCAATTACTCTCGTGAGAAATACAACTGCACCTGTCTGCCGCTCCTTCGTTTCCCCCGCTAGAATCAGCGCGAGAGCCACAGCACGTATCGAATCGCTTCAAACAAGGGCCACTGATAATGCGTTCGTAGGATTCGGCACCAGCCTAGGACGGTGGGCCGTTCGGTACCTCTACTCGTTGACACTTCGTTCTTGTGAACTAATCGAACTTCATTCGGTGGCGCGAAAAATGAGTGAAACTCGCCAAGGGTTTTCATAACGACCTCCCAAGAACTCGCTGCAACAACACGGCGAAAGAGCGGTCGACCAGTATTAGCGCGGCAAGAAACAATCGGTACGGCTCGGCAACCCATTGCACTCGGTCAGACGCTCCGGGCACACACTCCACTGTGAGCATCTAGAGTTCCATTTCAGGACTCTTCACAAAACCCTGCGACATTGGTGGTGCGGCGACGACCTGCTAAGCCGAGGCCGTGGCGCAGGTGAGACAGAGACGAACTAACGCAATCGATCGTTTTCTCATTGCAAACCTTCTATGGATCACGTCATTGCAGGCGTATAGGCGCTTTGACTGTGAATGAGTAAAAGTTGTGACATTAGGTCGCGCCAACCAAATGAAGGCATTGCCCGCGCTGAGTGCCGTTGGTCGTCGCGCGCGTTAGCGTGAGGCTATCGGCAACGAGATCTCATGATCGAGAGAGTTTGCGATGAGATCTCATGGTCAAATAAGGTTGAATGCTCGGAAGCTCGATCATTTTAGCGACGTTTGATCTTCAGAGCGGCAATTTTTGAGGTCAAAGTCGTAGGGCGCATGCCCAGGATCTCTGCAGCGCCACCTCGGCCGTAAATCTTGCCGCCACTTCGTTTGAGCGCCTCCGTGATGCGCGTACGCTCAAGCTCAAGGAGTTGTGCGCGAGTCGAAACCGGGGCCTCTGGTTTAGGCCCGGCCGCGGCCAACGGATCGGCTGATTCATGCAGGCTGAAGCGAAGGGGGCCGTCTCTTGCCAGGATTAACGCCCTCTCAATAACATTTTGTAACTCGCGGACGTTGCCTGGCCAGGCATAGCGCGTCAGGTCTTCCACGTTGTTCCGCGTCAGAGCGGGAAGGGGACAGTGCATCCGTTTTGCAGCCTGCACTAGGAAACTGGCAGCTAGAATGGGAATGTCCTCGAGG
>JAWOLO010000539.1:0-9455 GCA_033853375.1 Terriglobia bacterium | reverse complement strand
CCACCATTTGCTGGTGAACACCGCAATGCCGAGCACCGCCGCGAAAACAATTTGCGCGAAGCACGCGTGAATTACCGGCAGCCAATAATGAAGCAACTGAATTACCACCTGGCCACCCAAGATCGCCTGCACAACAACTCCGAGAACCGCAATCACGCCGAGCCAGCGTAGCCATACGCGCTCCTCTTTCAGGAGGAGCAATACCGCGAGCAGGAGCGTGAATATCCCTAAGCCGCCTGCAACAAAGCGGTGAGAGAACTCGTAGAAGTCCCCTCCTTGGAGGGAGCTCAAGGGCGGCACCCACACCCCGTGCGATTTCGGCCAGTCGATTACGGAAAGCGCTGCGTCTTTGGACGTCACCAGTGCGCCCGCGACGAACAGCAGGATCGTCCAGAAAACAGTGAAAACTGCAAATTTGTGAATACCCGAGTGATAGGTAGATGTCATTCGCGAAGGCCTAACGGCGAATTATACCTTGACTTGCTGCGATTTTGGGAAATTGGCTTTGTTCTCTCGGAGAGAATTCCCCACACTTTGAACTCGGTGCCAAGGCTTGCTATTAAGTTCGGACGTATAATGACTGCATGGATCCTAGCAAACTCGTTGTGGTTCAAGCTTTTGGATCGCAAGGTGAAGCGGACCTCGCCAAGAGTATGCTCGAATCCGCCGGCATCGACGCCATGATTCAGGCCGACAGAGCCGGCGGCATGCGTGATCATTTGGCATGGAGCGGCTTCGGGTTCAAGGTGCTGGTCCGTGAAGAAGACGAAATCGATGCCCGTCAGGTACTCCAGCCACCTCAAAAAGCAGGTGCTTAAGTAAACGAAAAGAGCGCGACGCGCTTAAACGGTCGGACTACTCATTTGCGCCGACGCCAGCCGCGAGGGCGAGGTGCTTACCTCGATTCCCGCCGCGCGCAAGACCAAGTCCTTGAGCGCGTCGATAAACAAGGGAGAATCTCCTACCGCCGGCATCATCCGGAACGTCTCGATTCCGCACTTTTCTGCCTCTTCGCGAGCTTCGATATTGATTTCGTGCAGTGTCTCAATGTGTTCCGTCACGAACGAAATGGGCACGACGAGCATTTCCTTGACGCCCTCGCGACCCAACCGCTCAATGGTTTCCGTCAAGGCGGGCTGCAGCCATTTCGCCGGGCCCACGCGGCTCTGGTAGCAAAGCAGGTGTGTCTGCGGCCACGCTTCGTATTGCTTGGCTCCCAATTCGCACACCTCGCCCACCGTGGCTTCGATTTGCTTGGGATACGGATCGCCCTTCTCAACCAAGCTCATCGGTAGCCCATGTGCGCTGAAAACCAAGTGAATGCGCGAGCTGTCCGGGAATTGCCGTAGGACGGAGCCAATGCGCTCGACCAGCGCTTGAATGTACAGCGGATGGTCGTAAAAATGATCGACCGTGCGTTCCGGCGGCCCGCCGTCAGGCTGCCCATATACGCGCCGCCATTCTTTCAAGCTACTGAGCGTCGTGGCGTACGAATAGTGGGGATACAGCGGCAGCAACACAATTTCATCCAGCGGCCCTGACTTGCGCAGAGCCTCCACGGCCGCGCTCGTCAGCGGATGCCAGTAGCGCATCGCCGTTACGGCCACAGGATCGATGTGCGGCGCGAGCGCCTCCACCAACGCCAAGCGTTGCCGCTCCGTGAGCGCCCCAATTGGCGAGCGTCCGCCGATCTCCTCGTATTTCTTCGCCACGGGAATCGAGCGGCGCGAAGAAATCAGCTTCGCAATGGGACGCCGCAGTACTCCCAACGGTCCGAGCGGAATGATGTCTGGGTCGAGGAACAGATTCAGAAGAAATGGCTCGACGGCCTCCAGCGAATCAGGTCCGCCAAGCTGGAACAATACAATCCCGACACGCTTCTTCACTGCCAAGCTTTTCTCCTGTAGTGGCGGGTCTTTAGACCCGTGGGTTTTCCCCGGCTAGTCTGAGCCTTCAGATCCGTGCCCTTTGCTCCCGCTTACTTTGCGGGAAGCTTCTACTTTCCCTTGGTCAGCATCGCCTTCAGCCGCTCGACCTCTTCTCGCAGCGTGCTCATGCGCTGAGCGACGGAAATGTAATACACGAAGAAAATGGCCCAGCCCGCGAGATATGCCGCAAGAACGCTATCCAGGTTTCTCATCGAACCTCCGCCTCCCTTCGCAATTCGTCCACGCTGGCGCGAAGCGCTTCCAACCGGTACCGCGCGCTCAAAAGCAGAATCAGCAGCCCGGTGAGCGCTCCCCACATCAACAAATACGAGACGCGCATCCGTGGCTCCAATCCTGAGCCCGGCCCGCCCAGAATTACCGGCTGCGGATGCTGCGTGCGCCACCAGCGAATCGAGAAATACACCAGCGGCACGTCTAGGAACGCGAAAATGCCGAACAGCGCGCTAAATAGCGCCCGCTTGTCCGGTTCTTCGATCATCGAACGCAGCAGCAAATACGAAAGGTAAAGCAGGCCCAATACAAATGTGAGCGTGAGCCGCGCGTCCCAAGTCCACCAGATTCCCCAAACCGGATGTGCCCAAATCGGCCCCGTGACGAGCACCACTGTAATGTAAGCCAGCCCTACTTCCGCGGACGATACGGCCAGCCAATCTGATTTCGGCTCTCGTGTGAATACGTAGCGCAAATTCGCGTAAAAACAAGTGCCAAACGCCACGAACGCGCTGAACGCACAGGAAACGTGCACATAGAATATCTTCTGGATCACGCCCATTGTCTTTTCGACCGGAGCGTAATAGAACGCCAGATATGCGGTGAAGGCAATCAGAAGAAAGACGACGACGGAGTTGACGATGCTTTTTACCGTAGCGCACCTCCCTTACGGTTTGTCTCCATCAGCCGGGATTGGCTCATCTCATTCCTCCAATAAATATTCGCCGAAAAGCCACAGCGCGGTCAAAAAAACTATATCGAAGCCAGTCAAAAATCCCAGCCAGTCGGCTCGTAGCGCTGGATTCGCATCCAGAAGAGCTCCCGTTGCTTCCGTGCTGGCAATCAGAACCGGGGTCAGCAGCGGAAGAAGCAGCAACGGCAACATCAACTCGCGCATGCGCGCCTGCGCGGAGATCGCGGAAAACGCCGTACCAGGAATCGCCACGCCCAGGCTGCCCAAAAACAAAACCAGCACCAACTGCGGGAAAACCGCAAGGATATGGACGTTATACAGGATCGCAAAAATCGGCAACATCAAAACTTCCGTCAGCAGCAGGAATAATGTGTTGGCGCCCAACTTTGCGAGGAAAATCGAAAACGGATCGCGCACCGACAATCGCAGCGCGCTCAGCGTGTCGTTATTCTGTTCGCGCAGAAAACACGGCTGGAGCATCAGCGAAGCCGCGAACAAAAACGAAAGCCACAGTAATCCGGGTCCGAACCGGCGCGATTCGCTCGCGCTGGGATCAAACGTGAAGCTGAACAGTACTACGACCACCAAAATGAACACTACCGTCGTCGTCAGTAGTTCCCGCGAACGAAACTCCGTGCGGAGTTCCTTGCCCAGCAGCACCGCAGTGTCGGCGAGGATTGCCATTCACGCGCTCGCAAATGTGAGGATTGCGTGCATGTCTGAGCCGCTGCGCGTGTCCGCGACCACCGAGCCTGCGTCCAGTCGAACCGCGCGCGTCGCCAACGCGGAAATTTCCGACTCGCCGTGCAAACTCATCAGGATTGTGCGGCCCGCGTCCCGCATCCGGCGCAGGGTATTCGCTAGCCAGGTGATTCCTTCGGGGTCGAGCCCCGTGGCCGGCTCGTCAAGCAGCAACACCGAAGGCTCGTTCAGCAGCGCCCGTGCGATGGCCACGCGCTGCCGCATCCCGCGCGAAAATGTTCGCACCAGGGATTTGCGCCGCTCCGAAAGCCCCACTCCCTCCAGCAAGGCGGCGGCCCGCGCTCCGGGTTCTGCAATTCCCTGCAACTTTGCGAAGAGCAAGAGGTTCTCTTCCGCTGTCAATTCGTCATAGACCATCGTCGCATGCGCAACGAAACCAGTCCGCGCCGCCGAATCGTTGTCCTCTCTCCCGGAGGTCACAAAGTCCAATTTGCCGGCCGAAGCACGCACCAGCCGCGCCGCAATGCGCAGCAGTGTGGTCTTGCCCGAGCCATTTCTTCCGGCGAACGCCACACATTCGCCCGCGCGAATCTCCAGACTCACACCCCGCAAGGCGTAAAGATTGCCATACCGTTTTTCGATGTTTGCGAAGCGGATTCCTGTGGCGGTAAATGCGGGGGCCGTCACCGCGCAACCCCGTGGATGGCCACGTTGTAGTTCATGTCCGACTCGTCCAAACTTTTTCAATAACTTACAGGAGCCCGCTCGCACTTATGGACTGTTCTTGTTCCTCAGCCCCGTACCAGATCTCGTAGAACCCTCTCTGCCTTCGCACGCTCCCGCGCGTATTCTTCTTCTGTAATCGTTCCAGCCTGGTGCCTCAACTCCAGCCGGAACAGGCTCTCTTTCAGCGCATCCAGGCTCGTGCCGATGGCGGCATCAACTTCCGACAATGTCGCAGGCCCATTGGAAGGAGCTTTGGCCGCAGGCGTCGAGTTCACTGTTGCTGGCGCAGCCGCGGGCTGTGCTTTCGGCTTCTTCCCCTTCCCCGTGGGCGCAACTTCCATTGCGATTTCTCCTCCGTTAACGGCTACCACGGTCTTGCGCGAAAGCAGGTAGGCAAACACTCCAAACACGACAACAAAACCACCCAGAAGCGGCCATTTCATGGCATCAAGCCTGCCGGGCACCGCCTGAATCTCAGTTCCTCCGGATTCCGCGCCGCCTCCCTGCTGCGCATCGCGGCCTTGTTGTTTCTGATCCGCTCCTGCGTTCGGCGAGGCTGTGCCAGAAACATTAACCGCCACCAATGTCCCTGCGGGAACGTCTTGCCGCAGGTACAGATTCATTCCCTGCTCTTGGCCGGCAGGCGCGAATCCATCGGAATTCACCTGCATGCCGGGCGGCGCGACCAGCAAGAGCCGTCCGCCCGGATAGATTGTGGGAATCTTTAACGTAGCGGAGTCGCCAGAGTACGGAACGTCGTAGGCGTATCGAACCGAATTGTCGCCCGGGCGAAACGCGAACGCGATCGAGTAACGATTTTTCTTCTTGTCGATCGGGAGCTGCTGGACGGGCATTCCTGCTGGTCCGGCAGCGTCCACTCGATCCAGTTGACCCTGCTCCGGCAAGGCAAAGTCAAAAGTTCCATCTGTACGGAAATACGCATGCGGCGGCTGCGATTTGTTCTCGACCTGATACTCTTCCGCTACCTTCAACGTCGCGCCGTTCGGCTGGAAAATTACGAAGTGCGAAGGAACGTCAATGGTTTTGGGATCCTTGGAAGGCTCGAAGATCTCCACCTGCACGGTGGCGCTGCCATTTCCCGGTGGAACGGCAGCATTGAAACGCACGCCATGGTAGTCCGCCTGCACCAGCAGCGGTTGCGAACCGATATTGGAATTGTCGAAACTAAACTCGCCTTGCGCGCCGCTCTTTGCGTGCGCCAGCTCCTGCATGCCGCCCATCGGCTGGACGAGTGTCACATCCACGCCAGCCGCGACCTGGCCCGTTGTTCCGTTTCGTATGGTGCCGCGGACCGTGCCCGCTTGCGCAACGCCAAAGCACAGAAAAGAGATGGCGGTGAGAACGCTAAAACGAACGCAATTGCGCATTAGTGCGCACTCCTGTCAGCAGCGTGCGGCCCTCGCGGACGCCGCACCTGGGATTCTGTCACCTGATCGATTTCTGCGAGCACCAACGCTGCTTCATTTTCCAGAGCTGTTTTCATGGCTTCGAAATCGCCGTCCGAGTACTTTCCCGAGCGGTACTCAAACCGCAGGTCCCGCAAATTGTCATAAATCGTGTCGCGCCGCTCGAGCAACTGGTCGAGTTTGGTGCGGTGCGGTGCAAGGTCGGAGGCATCCGGCTGAATGTAAAAGATGAACAGCGCAACGGCTACGGCCAGCATCAAACAGGCCCCGAGCACTGCCCAGTCTCCGGAGTCGGCCAGCATCGCGGCGAAAAGAGGCGTCGGCAACACGAATCAATCCTCCGTCTCTTGTTCGGCCAGCTTCCGGGCCCGTTCCAGAAGTTCCGGCGAGATGGGCTTTGATGGAACTGTACTGGCAGCAGTTTCAGACACATTCTTTTTCAGCCACCGCGAAATCACGAAAATCACGACCAGCGCGCCAAGCACCAGATAAACCGTTGGCATGACCCAGGCCACCAAGCTGAATCCAGATTTTGGTGGCTCCGCGTAGACGGAAGGACCGTATTGTGCGACGAAGGAATCCAGGATTTGCTGTTCGGTCTTGCCCTTTCCGAGAAGATCGTCAATTTGTTGGAGCGCAGGGAGGGCCCAAGCTTGGCATGGACCGGAGAATTCGCCGCCAGGATGCGAACACCCGCCCGCTGTCATGCTGCATGCACCGCACATGCATTTGAGCTTCATCCCTATTTGCTTAGCTCGGTCGGAAACCCGCTCCGCGCTTACAGGCGTGAGTAGCAACGGCACTGTGGCAAATGCAAGTAGGACAGCGATAGCAATCCGGGAACGGGCTTTAGTCATGGCCCTCTCGCAGGATTGGGGATGCAGTGACGGCATGCGGCAGCGGCTGCGCCGCAGGTTGAGTCGACGGCACTAAAACGAGCACCGAGCGGCGATTCGGTAATAGCGCGATGATTGTCCCAAACACTACCGTGACGCCACCAAACCAAATCCATTTCACCAGAGGATTCAAGAAGGCGTGGATCACCGGAAGGTTCGTGTCGGGATCGGTTCCCGCAAACACGACGTACAAATCTTCTTTCAGGGTCGAGTAAATGGCCACCATGGTGCCGTTCTCTTGGTTGGTCACGAAATGCCGCTTCTCCGGAAACAGCATCATCATCGGCTTGTTGCCGTGAAGCACTTCCACCACCAGACGCTGCGCGGTGTAATTCCTTTCCGGCTTGGTGTCCGAGGTTTGCAAAACAAGCGTGTACGGCCCGATCTGCATCGAGTCACCCATTTGCATGCTTTTTTGCACGTCGCGATTGAACGCCGCACCGGCCAACCCAATAAAGACGAACACCATGCCCATGTGAATGATGTAGCCGCCATAGCGGCGCGTGTTGCGCATGGTCAAATCAAACGCGCATGCGGGATACGAAGCACCCGAGCGCGCGCGAAGCACCTTCGAGCCCCTATAAAATTCAAGCAAAATCGTAGCCGCCACAAAAACGCACAGAATCAGACTCGCTAGGGAATAAAACGCGCGAAATCCGAAATAGAAAGCCACTACGCCAACTACGAGACCGATTAGAGCAGGCCAGCCGAAATTCTTCTTCAGGCTTTCCCTGGAGGTTTTTCTCCACGCCAGCAACGGGCCGACTCCCGTCAAGAACAAAATTAGCAAACCTATAGGAATATTCACCCGATTGAAATACGGCGCACCCACGCTGATGCGGTTGCCAGTGAACCATTCTGAGAAAACGGGGAAAAGCGTCCCAGAAAGCACCGCGATGCACGCCACCAGGAAAAGTAAGTTGTTAAACAGGAAGCTGGACTCACGCGAAATCACCGAATCCAATTGATTTTCGCTTGCCAGGTAATCACGGTTCTTCAGGTACGCCGCCAGGCAGACCAGTAGCGTGATTCCCATGAACGCGACGAACCACGACCCGATATTCGACTGCGCGAACGCGTGCACCGAGCTGACCACGCCGCTACGCGTGAGAAATGTTCCCAAAATACACAGCAGGAACGTGCAAAATACCAGCCATACGTTCCACACTTTCATCATGCCGCGCTTTTCCTGCATCATCACCGAATGCAAAAACGCTGTGCCCGACAACCACGGCAGTAGCGACGCATTCTCGACCGGATCCCAGCCCCAGTAGCCGCCCCAACCGAGCACCGCATAGGCCCAGTGCGCGCCAAGAAGAATTCCCAGCGACTGGAACATCCAGGCAATCATGGTCCACTTGCGTGTCAGATGAATCCACTTCTCACCCGGGTACCGCGCCAGCAGCGCGCCGAGCGCAAATGCAAACGGAATCGTAAAACCCGTGTATCCGGAATATAGATTGGGAGGGTGAATCACCATCTCGGGGTATTGCAGCAGCGGATTCAGGCCGCTGCCATCTGGCCGCGTGATGAAGCTCATCACTCCGTCTGCACCCGGAGCGGCCAGCGCCTTGAAGGGGCTCTCCACGAAATTGTTCAGCGTCAGAAAGAAAAGCTGCACGCCCGCCATGACGACGCCAACGTAGGGCATCAACTCGCCATTCTTGTTACGGTAAGTAATCAAAACAGAGAGAACGTAGATGGCTAGCAGGAAGCTCCAGAACAACAGCGAGCCTTCCATTCCCGACCACAGGGCCGCAATTTTGTAAAACGTGGAAAGGTCCCGGTTGCTGTGCGAAACCACGTACGCGATGGAAAAATTGTCCGTGAAGAACAGGTATTCGAGGCTAAAGGTAGCGAGGAAAATCAGGCCGCAAGTTGCCATTCCGGCCTGGCGCGTGCTTTTCACCAGCAACGGGTGGCGCGTGATGATCGCCGCGATGCCTCCCACAAAGGCATATGCGGCGCACACCAAAGCTAACAGGAGTGCAAAGGAACCAAATACATCCACAGCGACCCCGCCTCTCCCCCGGTCGTCCCGGGTGTCTTACATGCTGCTTCGCTGCGTGGAACTAGCTGCGGCGCCCTTCCTATCCCCACCAGGGGCTGCTTCATACTTGGAAGCACATTTTGCTTGGACATGCTCGGCGACAAATTGGCCGTCCGGGCCGGGGCGGCCCTCCACAAGGGCTTGCGCTTTGTCTTTAAACGTATCCGGCAAGGGGTCGGTACCAATGTAACTTACGGGAAGGGTCTTCCCTTCTCCCTCGAGCACGAAATCAATGCGCCCGGAAAGGTGGCGGATGCTGCCGTCCTGCACCGTGCCGGCAACGCGCATGCGTTGCGTCCTCGCGGACCCGCTCAAGGTCTGCAGTTCGGCGATTGTGTGGTAATAGGTCTTGCTCTCGCCGTAGCCGAGCCAGGCAAGGAAAGCCAACGCCGCCACGATGATCCCGATGCCAACGCCAAATTTCGCTTGTTTTTTCATGTGACTGTTCTCGTTCGATTCTACCACAGCCGAAAAAGTGGTCTATCTCCTTGTGACGCTACGAAGTACAGTGTCCGGCTCGTGTGCCGCCTTGCCCTTCTGTTCAGCCCTCTCTTGCGGGGGCGAGCAATTCCCGGAAACGCGAAAAACTCGCTCCCTCGTCCGAGGAACTGAAGCGAAACGGCATCCCCTTATTCGAAATCATTGGACAGCTCAAATTCATCGAAAGAATATCCTGCACGATGCCCGGAGCGACCTCTGTGACCAAGATCACACGCCTCGGTTTGAGGGAACGCCGGATCCGTGAGGCCACGGCCGGGAGATGTTCACGCAACATGCGCGCTACTTGGTCCTGAGAACTAT
>JAWOLO010000538.1:0-20002 GCA_033853375.1 Terriglobia bacterium | reverse complement strand
CACCGGGCTTGGCCGGCCCGGACGGGTTCTTGCTCTTGCGCAGCTCCCAGAACGCGTTGAGAAAGAAGACGGCGGAGAGACTGAGCATGATGAGGATCTCGAACAGGCCGTCGACCGTGGTCATCGTACCGCTCACGACGATCCAAGCGATTCCCGCAAGGGGGATCAGGCCGAGCACGATGGAGATCAAGAGCATCACGGCAAGCAAGTCGCCTCCTCGATGAAGCAGTCTTAAGTTCTTAGTTTTCAGTTCTCAGTAAAGAAAGAGCGAACGCGAATGAACACGAAGTTCTTTTCTCTTTCATTTACGGCTTCGTTTCTTGGCCAGTACAATTCTGCGCCATTGCCATCACGCCACGACCAGGTTCGAGATAAACGACTCGAAATTGTCCCGTCATCCCCGACTACTGCTTGAAAGTTTCGTCGACGGTCTTAGTGTCCTTGGCGGCAAGCGTCACCTTTTCGTCTTTCTCGCCAAGCTTTTCGTGGACGAAAGCGAGCGTGTAGTCGCCCGGAGGCAAGCCCTTGATTTCATATTTGCCGTCGGCGCTGGTGACCGCATAGAACGGATTCTTCACCACGTTGACGTACATCTTCATCCAGGGATGCTGGTTGCACTTCACCGGGAGAAGAATCTCTTCGCGCGCGAAATTCTTATTTAGGGGCGCAGACTGCGGCGGCTGCGATTCGTTCCATTCGCGATTATCTTTCGGCTGGGGATGAATGTTATGCGTGGTGGGATCGCTGTTGACGATCTTGACGTCCTGGCCGGCCATCACGCCGAGCATGTGCGGATGGTATCTGCAGCCACTCTGGTCGAGGGTGACGGCTTCTTTCGGGACGTCAAAAGCGCGATTGCCGAGGCCCTCTTTTACATAGACGAACACATTGGCGAGGTGGCCGCCGCTGACGACCACGGCTTCGGCGGTGTTCGTGCCTTTGCAGGCAGGGTCCTGGCTCATGTCGATTTTCTGGGCCGCGGGCGCAGCGCCGTCAAATTTGACGGTGCCGCTGACCGTAGCGGCCGTCGCGGGATCGATGGGCGTGGCAGCAGGAGCCGCAGCCGGAGTGGCCGGGGGCTGCTCCGCCGTTTCCTCTTTCTTGCCGCCGCAGCCAGTGAGGAGGATAAGTCCACACGCCACGGGCACGCTGAGAATGGTCATCCAAGTTTTCGTTTTCATTTTTTTGCTCTCTCCTGAGAATGGAATCTCAAAAAAACTTTATTTTCCGGTTCCGTGGCCGCCGCTGCCGCTCGCCGCGGGCGAGCCAGAGCCGTTTGCGGCGCGGGCGCGCCCCATTGCTGAGGCAACGCGGCGCTGTTCTTCGGGTGTGAGCTGCAAAATGTAATCCACGAGCAGCCGCGTGTGGTCCTTATCGTAGCCCTGGAACGAAGGCGGCGTCGGGCCCGAAAAGACCCAGTGATTATTCTGACGCTTGAACAGGCCTGAGGGCATGGATGTGCCGGGGCTGATGGCTTGCGGATCGATCATCCACTGCGCCATCCAATCCGGCTTCAATCGGCCGCGTGCCTGGAGGAAATTCGGAGCAGTGGCGGTACGATCGTGCGCCGGATCGCCGGTGGCGTGGCACTTCAGGCACGGCGCAGCGGTGCTGCTGAAGAGGCTGCGCGCCATTTCCGTTTCCTTGGCGGTAAGCACGGGAACTTCTTCGGGAATGTACGGGAACGGCTGGCGCGAAAGCGCCTGGAAGAAGCGCACCAGTTTGCCGAGTTCGTTTTCCGAGAACGAGAACGTCGGCATGCGCACTTGCAGATACGTGCGAATGCCGTTGCGATTGGTGTCCTTGTCGTTAAGCGCAGGATTTTTCAGGAAGCGCAGCATCCACTGGGGATCGACGCGCGCGCCTTCCGTCAGCAGCTTCGGAGGCAATTGCTCTTGCGCGTCCTGGTAACGCGCCAAGCCCATGAGAATGGTTTTCTGTCCGGGAATGAGCTGGTGGCAGCCCATGCAGTTATATTTCTTGACCACCCACCAGCCTTCCTGAATGTCTTTGCGATAGTCGAGCGGACGGTATTGATAACTCGGAGGAAGCGGGAATTCCTGGCTGCCAAGAAGGAACGTGGTGAGCGCCCGAATTTGATCCTTGGTGAGATGCAGATTGGGCATGCGCAGCTTCTCGGTTTCGTCAGTGAAGATTTTTCCCTGGTCCCAAATATTGGGCTCAGCGAGCTTGTGCTCGAAGAAGCCCTTGTGGTCATACCACGGCTCCTTCGCGGGGCCTTCAGGCAAGCGAGCGAGATCTTCGGGATCCTTGATGGGTTCTTTGCCGCCACGCTGCGCGACTTCTGTGAGCAGCGCGAAGTCGAGTCGCTCGACGGGCTTGCTGCCTTCGGTGGTCAATTCGGTGCCGATGCGTCCTTCTTCCTCGAGGCCGGAAATTTCATGGCAGCCAAAACAGCCGTAAAACTTTACCCACTTCTTACCCTCTTCCTTGAGTTTCGGATCATCCATGAACGAGGCGTCCGCATAGTCGGAGGGGTTCTTTTTCTTCAGGGTGATGAGATAGCTGGCGATGTCCTCGGCGTCCGTTTCGGAAAGACGAAGGCTGGGCATCACGGTCATGTTCTGGACTTGCAGTTCGTGGCCGTCGTTCGGGCACTTGCTGTGATCGAGATCAAAGACGAAAGGCAGGCCTTTCTTCTTGTAATCCTCCGGCCCGATATCTTTTTTCTCGTAGGGGCAGTAGGGGCGCGTGCGTTCGCGGGCGTTGTGGACCCAGCGGACAAGATAGTCGTAATTAGCTTTTTCGCCGACACGCGTGAGATTTGCGGCAAACGTGCCGCCCTGCATCTGGTCAGCTTCGCCGATAGAGTGGCAGGCGAGGCAGCCGCGCGTTTCGAACAGCTCCTTGCCGTGAGCGGCATTGCCGGGCTTGTGCTTGGGCAGCGGATCGGTGAGGCCGGATTGCCAAACAAATGCAGAGATTGCCCGAATTTGTTCGTCGTTCAGGCGGAAGTTCGGCATCTTCGTGGTGGGCCGGAAATCAGTGGGCTTCTTCAGCCAGACGGGAATCCAGTTCTTGTTCAGCTTCAGGCGGACGTCCTTGAGGTTGG
This sequence comes from Terriglobia bacterium, assembly GCA_033853375.1. Lineage (GTDB taxonomy): Bacteria > Acidobacteriota > Terriglobia > Acidiferrales > UBA7541 > Acidiferrum. The sequence continues at coordinate 16,929 of JAWOLO010000538.1, read as the reverse complement.
GCCCGACCTTTTTCACGTCCTGCAGCAAGCTTTTGGTGGTGCGGTCGAGCTGCATGATGCGAAGGTCGACCTTGCTGTTCTCGACTTTCAAGGCCACGGCACGGTCGTTGAGGTGATTAGCTTCTTCGTTTGAAGCAGCCTTGTCGGCCTGCGCCATGAAGTCGCCGGCCTGCTTCAGGTTGTCTTTCTTTTGCTGTTCGAGCAGCTTGATTTCCTGACCGATGGAGAGGAGGTCTTCGGGCTCTTTGTCGTAACCTTCGTAGCGATGGCAACCCATGCAGCCGCGCTGGCGGAAGAGGTCCTTGCCTTCGCTGACCACCCAGCCGACGTCGTTGTTCACGATGACCATGTCGGCCGAGTGGCAAATCTGGCAGCCCGCTTCGTAGTTTTGCGCGGTGAAAATCGGCCAGAGCCAGTGTTCGTAGGTGCCGTGGGCCTTTTCGACGCTGGTGGTGGCGCGGCCATTGCCTTGATGACAGGGCGAACAGCCAAATTTTTCCGGATCGTGAATTCTTAACAGGTCGCGGCTGGGATGGCTGGTGAAAGCGCGAGCGTATTCGTCGGGCTTCTTGCCAGGCAAAGACATGGCGGCCGCAGTGAGCTTGACGGGCTCACGAATGCCGAGGTGGCAGGATTCGCAGCGGTCGACAATTTGTGCGCTGTCTTCGCGCTCAAGATTGGCGGCGTGCTCGTTCACATTGATCTGACGAATGGCCGGAGTCAACGATTCCACGCTGTTTTGCAGGTTTAACAATTGCGAGGAAGTAAGGCTCACCATGTGATCGGCGAGATAGGAATCCATCAATTCTTTCTTTTCGGTGACGGGTTTGAGCAATTCGCCGAGTTCGGCGCTCATTTGCGTGCGCTCGTTTTTGAGCTCGTTATAGGCTTCTTCGAGTTCGGCGAAATTCTTGAACGTTTCCACTTTGCCGTCGGGCATTTCCACGGTGCTTGACTTGGCCTTGTAGGCGTCGAGGTCGCGCTGCTTGCTCTGTTTGGAGGAAGAACTGGTGGTGGTCTCAATATCGTAAGTGGCGGCCGTGACATAGGCGCGGCGGTCCGTGAAGTGGCCGGGACCATCCTGGACCGCCAGGATTTTCGCGCCGACTTCGCGGAGTTTTTCTCGCAGTTCGTTGATGCGCGGCTCGGCGCTCTTGCTGGCGGCTTCGTAATCCTGCTTCAGCTTCTGATAATCCGCGCTGTTCTCGATGTCCTTCTGGGATTCCGCCGATTGCGTGCGCGCGGTCTTCAGGAAAGCAGAGTAGCGGCTCTTCCATTCGTGCTGGAAAGCTTTCCAGGGGCGCTGGCCGAAATCCTCATCCCAGAGCGCCCAGAAAAGCGTGGCCATGAGGATGACCATGCAGATGACGTAATGCGGCGCGAGGGATTTGGTTACGATCGGATCGTTTTCGGGGATGGGCTTCTCGGGCACCAGATCCTCCTAGATGTTGAACCAGGGCGTAATCCAAACGTATTTGATGTGAAAGAGCAGACGAATCGCGATCTTGATCGGCAGAGCCACCATGATGAGGAAGAAGGTCATCATGATTGAGTACTGCAGCAGGCTCATGCGCTTGTAGTCCTTGGGATTGCTCCGGCGGAACAGACCATTCACGATCAGCCCGCCAATGACGAAATACCCTCCGACAACAATGGCGCCGAAGATGCCCTTCCACAAATTCGAAGTGATTCCGAAAATGTCGGGCAAGTCGCGGTTCACTTCATAGATGAGACGGTTGTGGTCCCAGGTCTGCCCGGGCCAGAACCACTGCCAGCCGGGCCCGCGAATGAACGTGCCGATGAAAATCATGGACACCCACAAAATGACGAAGCCAAAAAGAAAAGTGCTGATGGCAAACTTGCGCTGCTTCCAGGTGTAGTAGCCGGAGCCCAGCGGATTGGTATCAATATAAGGAATCACCATTAGACCGATGATGATAAGCGTAGGCATGACTACGCCGGCGATCCAAGGATCGAAATAAACCAGCATTTCCTGCAGGCCGAGGAAATACCACGGCGCTTTCGCCGGGTTCATGGTGAGGTTGGGATTGGCGGGCTCCTCGAGCGGGGCGTTCAGCGTGATGGACCAGACCATCAAAATGATGGTCACGATGATGGCAGCCAGGAATTCCACGCGCAGAAGAAATGGCCAGACGTGGACTTCTTTTTGCCAACCGGGACGGAAGGGCCAGGTCTTGCGGTGATGCGTTTTTGCCAAAGCGGGATTCGCGCTCAGCTCATCGATAAGTTTGTCGTTGGCAAGCGCCTGCTTCCCGGCAAGATAAATGTAGAAAGCCAGGAGCGGGATCATGGCGATGATCGGAACGTTGTCCGGGGCGGAGAGGATTTGCCAGAGTTGATTCCAATCCATGGCTATCTTTTCGCCTCCTTGACTTCGGAGTCGAGAACTACTTGGGCCGGCCCGGAGATCCCGCCGTCCTTCCGCACGCGCCAGAAGTGCACGATCATGAAGACCGAGGCGATGATGGGAATGCCGATGCAGTGCCAGATGTAGGAACGCAGGAGCGCGTTGGCGTCGACGATCGAGCCGCCAAGCAGCCCGAAGCGCACGTCATTATAAGGAGTCATTCCTAACTGCGGTCCAAACGGGCCTTCGTGGCCTAATAACGGAGTGGCGCGCGCCATGTTCGTGCCGACGGTGACGGCCCAGAAGCCGAGTTGATCATCGGGCAGCAGGTAACCGGTGAAGGAAAGGAGCAGCGTCAGGACGAGGAGGATCACGCCGACGGTCCAGTTAAATTCGCGCGGCTTTTTGTAGGAGCCGGTGAGAAAGACGCGGAACATGTGCAGCTCGACGGCGATGACCATCAAGTGGGCGGCCCAGCGGTGCATGTTGCGGAGCAATTTGCCGTAGGGCACATCATGTTCGAGATAAAGCACGTCGCGGAAAGCCTGCACCTTGCTCGGGTGGTAGTAGAACATCAGCAAGACGCCGGTAAGCGTGAGCACAAAGAACAAATAAAAGGTGATGCCGCCCATGCCCCAAGTGTAACTGTAGCGCACGGCGTCGCGATTCACTTTTGCCGGATGCAAATGCAGGAAGACGTTGGAGAGCACGCCCAAGGCGCGGTTGCGCGGCGTGTCATCGTGCTTATGCCGGAAGATGGAGGTATAGAGCTGAGTCTTGGTGGGCTTGCTGAGGATCTCGACCTGTTCTTTGGCCTTCGCCGGCAGATCGGACTTTAAGGCCTCAAGGTCTTCCTTGACACCTACCGTGACGCGCGTGAGCAGTCCGCCCGGTTTCCCGTTGTTCGCGGTTTCCTTGTTCTCTTCAGGCATCGTGACACTCCCCCGTTTCTTGTAGCCCCGATGATCCTTTAATCCCCTTGAATTTTCCCCCTAGCCTCCTTACTCCTTCTTCCGCTCTCCGCGCTTAACATCAGCAACTACACCGGCAAAAACGATCCCGGATCGTTGAAACGGCTCGGTTGCCCCTTAGGCCAGGAATAGAGCCGCGAGGTGTCCACAACGATCTGGCCGTCGGGAGCCACGGATACGTTGGCGCGATCCATAGGGCGCGGCGCAGGGCCTTCGAAGTTGATTCCTTCGCTGTCGTAGCCGCTGCCGTGGCAGGGACACTTGAATTTGTTTTCGCTGGCTTTCCAATCGGGTGTGCAGCCGAGATGCGTGCAGCGCGCATAAATAACGAAGATGCGATCAGGAGTGCGGTCGACCCAGATGCGGTATTTCTGCTGAAACTTGGTATCCACTCCAAGAGCGAAGTCGGAGGGGTAGCCAATTTTGAAAATGGTGGGAGGTTCGAAAAGTGTGCGCGGGAGGAAGAAGCGGAGGAAAGCAATGAACCAGGCGCCCAGAAACGCCGTGACGCTGCACCAGACCAAACGGCGCCGTCCTTCGTTGGTTGCACTTGGCTCTGGTCCGACGCTGGCGACGCCGCCGGCCGCCGCCGCTTTGGACGTGCCTACGGCGGGAGTGCCGACGTATTTGGTCGCGTCGGCCTTGTTCGCGTTTCCACCAGAAGCAGGAGATTTCACCGCGTCCGGCTTAGGTTTGACCGTTTCCGATTCCGGGGCCGCCATGCAGAACCTCCTTTTCAAGCACTGCTCGAAATTCTTGGCAGCCGGTTACGCCGCCGTCTTTCCCGTCAAGAAATGCGTCCTTGCTCTCGAGTCAAGACACCAAACGAGCGGAACGCTGCACAGGGCCAAGCCGGCAGGCGGCACTCTCGTTGATAGCGCGAAAAATTTTTCGCCTGAATATGAGAAGGGATAAAAGGATCACAGCAAACGGGCAGGTCCGCTCTCAGCGCCGGGTGCCCATCGAATTGGAAAGGCATTTTCCGAAAACATCGCGAGGCCCCAAACATTTCACCGGCCCCCCAGGATTCGACCCGGATATTACTCAAATCAAAAAAATTCGTCAATGCGAGTCTAAAAAGACTCATCGGCGGCGCCTCGTACATCGCAACTGCCGGAGGCTTCTAAAGCGTTGAGATGCGTAAAAAGGATTTAGGGTGCGCAAAGACTTGAGCAAGCGGAACTGAGAGGACGATGTACTTCGGCGAATCGTTTCAGGATTCCTAGGAAGCGCCATGGGCGGAAATATCTCGTTCGGGGTGCTAGAAGGAGTTTTTGAGACTCGGGATCAAGAGCATTGGGAACGGAGCGACAAAAGGGATGCAAGAACTTGCTTGCTTCGAGAAGAACCTGTGATATATTCGCCCCGTTTTGGATTCCCCATTGTGCGAGTAGAGGGAATTTTGGGGTGCTCCGGGGAAAGCCAAAAGATAAAACTGGGGGAGGTTCACGCTCCATGGGCCTCGGACTTCTGGTGGTTATCTGGCTGATCACTCTGGTCGGCTCGTATTTCATCATCGCAAAAACCTGGTGGCTGCCAGTCGGGGCCTCCGCAGCCGCCGCGGGAATCGATCATCATTTCACCGTCACGTTCATTCTAATGGGTGGTGTGTTCATTGCCGCGCAATTGGGCCTGGGATGGTTTGCGTGGAAGTACCGCGACCGAGGCGCGGGTTCCGGGCCGGCGCATTATTCGCACGGCAACATCAAGCTTGAGGTCGTGTGGACTGTCCTTACCATCATTCTGTTTATCGGTCTGAACCTGGCGAGCGAGTCCATTTGGGCGAACGAACGTTTCGAACCGGCGAAACCCGGTTCGGTCCAAGTGGAAGTCACAGGAATGCAGTTTGCCTGGTATTTCCGATACGCCGGGCCAGACGGGAAATTCGGCGCCACGAAGCCGGAGTTGGAAGACGCATCGTTAGGCGGCGCGGGCGCTTTGGGGTTGGACTCCACCGATCCTGCTTCCAAAGACGACGTGATTACGGGAACCATGGTCGTGCCGGTGAATCGCGAGATTGAAGTGATCCTGCGATCGCACGACGTGATTCACAGCTTTTTTGTGCCGGCGATGCGGTTCAAGCAGGACGCCGTGCCCGGGCTGGCGATCCACATGCACTTCACGCCGATTGAAACGGGGGAATTTGAGATTGCCTGCGCGGAGCTTTGCGGGCTCGGTCATTACAAGATGCATGGAATTGTAAAGGTCGTCAGCGATGAGGAGTTCAGCCAATGGCTGGCGGCACGGGAGGCGGAGAAGCAATAACAATGACGACCCACGAACCGCACGCGCACGCAGCTCCGCAAGGTTTCATTCGAAAATATATCTTCAGCCTGGACCACAAAGTTATCGGCCTGCAGTATTACTTCCTCGCGCTGGTGGCTGTATTCACCGGTATGTTCCTGTCGCTGTTGATGCGTATCCACCTGGTCTGGCCCACGGCGTCGCTACCGTTCTTTGGCGAGATCAAGCCGGAGACGTATCTCAGTCTGCTGACGATGCACGGAACGATCATGGTGTTCTTCGTGCTGACCACCGCGCCGCAGGGCGGCTTCGGGAATTATTTCCTGCCAATTCAAATTGGCGCACCGGACATGGCGTTTCCCGTGCTGAACATGCTCTCGTTCTGGACCACGTTCCTCGGGTTCATCGTATTGATCGCTGCATTTTTCGTAACGGGTGGAGCGCCGCTGCATGGTTGGACAGGCTACGCGCCGCTGAGCGCTCTGCCATCCGCTGGACCCGGGGAAGGCTTGGGCGCCGATCTCTGGATTATCAGTATCGCCATTTTCTGCATCGGCGCCTTGATGGGCGCGCTGAACTTCATCACCACCACGCTGGACATGCGCGCCAAGGGCATGACCTTGATGCGCATGCCCCTGACGTGCTGGGCGTGGTTCATCACTGCGATTCTAGGATTGCTGGCGTTTGGTGTGCTGCTTTCCGCCGGCATCCTGCTGCTGATGGATCGCAACCTCGGCACCAGTTTTTTCGTTCCCCTTGTCACCGTGAATGGCGTTCTCACAGGACACAAGGGGGGCTCGCCACTTTTGTGGCAGCACTTGTTCTGGTTCTTCGGGCATCCCGAGGTATACATCGCGATTCTGCCGGCGATGGGACTTTGCTCGCAATTGCTGTCGGTGTTTTCGCGCAAGCCTATCTTTGGGTACAAAGCCATGGTGTACGCCATCATGGCCATCGGGTTCCTTGGCTTCATGGTTTGGGGCCACCACATGTTCATGAGCGGCATGAGCCCGTACACTGCGTTTGCGTTTTCCATCATGACCATGGGCATCGGCGTGCCGTCAGCCATCAAGACATTTAACTGGCTGGGAACGCTATGGCGAGGGAAGATTCGTTTTTCGTCGCCGATGCTGTTTGCCATTGGATTCGTTTCGCTGTTTGTGGTCGGCGGAATCAGCGGCCCGTTCCTGGCGCAGCCGGTGCTGGACATTTATTTGCACGAAACGTATTTCGTCATTGCGCACTTCCACTTGATTATGGGCGTGGCGTCGATTTTCGGGATTTTTGCCGCAACGTATTATTGGTTCCCGAAAATGTTCGGCCGCATGATGAATGAGACTCTTGCGAAGACGCACTTCTGGCTCACGTTTGTGGGTGCGTACGCGATCTTCATGCCCATGCATTATTACGGGATGGCGGGCGGCCTGCGGCGCTATTCGCAGGGCACGGAAGTGGCCTGGATTCACAAGCTGGCACCGATCCAGGAATTCATCTCGATCGCGGCGTTTATTACCATTGCCGCACAATTTATTTTCGTGTTCAACCTTTTCTGGAGCATGAAGAAAGGCGAGAAGGCTGTCGACAATCCGTGGGAGGCCACCACTCTTGAGTGGACCACGGCAACACCGCCGCCGCACGACAATTTCGCAGGCAAGACGCCTGTGGTGTACAACGGTCCCTACGAGTACAGCGTGCCGGGAGCGCCGAAGGATTACGTGATGCAGACCGACGCGCCGGTCACAGCGAAACACTAACCCGGTCATGGCCAGCTTCAGCACAACGGCAACTTTAGACGAACCCCAGGTTTCCCGAGGCAACGAGGGCGGAGCGCCGCCGATTTTTGGGGGTGGCGACGACGGGCGTCCAGGGCGTGGATTGCCCGATTACCCGACGCGACTGCGCCGTGCGCGATTGGGATTGCTGGTCGCCCTGACGCCGGTGCTGATGCTGTTCGTATCGTTTACCAGCGCCTATGTGGTGCGGCAAGGACTGCCGACGTTGGATCCACGAACGAATCAGCTGGTCCACGACTGGATCCCGACGAAGCTGCCCGCACTGCTTTGGGCCAACACGCTCGTTTTGCTGGTGAGCAGCGTGGGCATGGAATTGGCGCGGCGGCAAACAAAGCTGGCAGCCCTGGCCGCTACAGCAAAGTCGGCAACTGAGGTTCCTGTTCGTGCGGAAGGGAAGACGCCTTGGCTCGCAATGACCATCGTGCTCGGACTTTTGTTTTTGTTCGGACAGTGGATGGCGTGGAAGCAACTGGCGGCCAGCGGGTTTTACGTAGCCACGACGCCGAGCAGCTCGTTTGTATATTTGCTGACAGGAGCGCACGCGGTTCATTTGATGGGCGGCGTCCTGGCGCTTTTGGTGGCGGGCCTTTTTGCACTGCTGCATCGGTCCATCACGACGCGCAGTATCGTCGTGGATGTCAGCGGTTGGTACTGGCATTTTATGGCGGTGCTGTGGGTTTACATATTCGCGTTGCTGGAGTTGGCGAAGTAAGTAGGTGTAGGGGAGGAGGCCTGGAGCATGGCTGATACCGTGGTTCCGCACGACATCCCGTCGGTGTACGAACCGTCGCTGTTTGGAACGTACTCGAAGAAGATTGGGATGTGGCTGTTCCTGATGTCGGACTCGCTGACGTTTGGAGCACTGCTGTACGCCTACAGTTACGGACGCATCTCGACGGCGGGTTGGCCGACACCGTTCCACTCCGCGAGCATCGTCAACGCCACGATTATGACCGCGTTCCTGCTGACCAGCTCGCTGACCATGGTAATGGCGGTGCGCGCTTCGGTGCAGAAGGACGCGAAAATGCAGACGCTGTGGCTGCTGGCCACGATGGTCTGCGGAGCCGCGTTCGTCGTCCTCCACGGAAAAGAATGGGGCAACCTGATTGCAGAGGGCTTGACGCTGCCCATGTTTCCTCAGGTTCCCGGGCATGAAGTGAGCGCGGAATTCGCCAACGTGGCCAAGAGCGTGCCGCAATTTCCTTCCACTTTCTTTACCTTGACGGGCATGCACATGCTGCACGTCACGCTGGGGATCGTATATCTCGGAGTGGTCGCACTTCGGCGCAAATTCATCCCGATTCTCTTCGCGCTCTGGCTGATCGCCTGGCTGGCGACGCCGTCCTACAGTCCTTTCCACTACGGCGCGCACGTGCTGCTCGTGGCGGCGGTTGTGATCAGCATTATTCTATGGCTAAAGCCAAAGGTGTACGATTCGTCGGACGTGGAAGTGGCCGGGCTGTACTGGCATTTCGTGGACCTCGTGTGGATGTTCATTTTCCCATTGGTGTATCTGATGTCTGCCAGGATTCTCTAGGAGCTGCAAGAAAATGGATGCTATTCAAATCGCGATCGCGGAACGCGTAGCCGAGGAGCATCGCCACCACAAGAAAGCGCAATTTTTCTGGGTGTGGGGCGGGCTGCTGTTGATGACGGCGATCGAAGTGTACCTGACCTATCAGAACATGCAGCCCGTGAAAATGCTGACGATCCTGATGGGCTTGTCGCTGATCAAGGCGGCGCTGATCATCGGGTTCTTCATGCACCTGCGGTACGAGATTTCGCGGATGAAGTGGATTACGATGTGTTCGGTGGTGGGTTGCCTGATCCTGATGACCATCTTTTTCTTCCCCGATGCGCATCGGATTATTACGCTGGGAGTGAAGTGAGAGTTGGGCGAGGATGAGGTTTGTCGAGTGAAATGAAACTGCGCACTACATTGCCGGCTGTGTTCCTCGTTCTGTGTGGGTTGTGTGTAGTGCCTTCCGCGCTTGGCCAGGGATGTGCGATGTGCTCGAGCTACGTAGCTGCAAGCTCGAAGGCGGGGCAGAGAGCCGTCAACAAGGCCGTGCTCTTGCTATTGCTGCCAGCCGCGGCGTTTATGAGCGGAGGCATGGCGATGGCCTACCGCTACAGCCGTAAGCGCGACATGGAACAAGGCTGACCCGTAAGCCCTAAGTTCTAATTTTCAGCTCCAAGTGGATTCACAAGTCGGTAGCCTCTTGACCTATCGTTGGCCTCCCGCGCGCGGGATCGCTAACCTTTTTCACAGAATACTGAACCTCGTTGGAAGCCGTCGGGCCGATCAGTGAATCATCGTAGAGACTTTGAGGTTAATCCTCTTTTCTGTGCCGAGGTCAGAGATTACGCGCTTGCGGAGTTCGGCGGGAGAATGGCCGCAGGCGCGGCGAACGGCGCGAGCGAAAGTGCGGCTCGATTTATAGCCCAACTCGAAGGACAACTCTTTGATCGGCGAGACTGGGTTGGCGAGAAAGAGGCGAGTCAATCGCGCGATTAACATAGCATCCTTGAAGTCGCTGAATTTTTGCCGGTCATCGAAGCAACGGCATTTTGAATGGTTGTGACGCCAACTTGAAATTCGCGCGAAAGATCCAAAAGCGAACGCGCCGGGGCTTGGTCCAAGCGTATGCAAACCTGGGCGAAGAGGAGCCTTGGGTCGTGCGACACGAGGGACCTCCCGGGTTTTCGACTTTCAGCTTGCTTGTTCCCCGGCGCGTTCCGGAGGGTGGCGCGCTGCGATTGGGCCGCAGACCTCAATTCAAAGCAGAAAATATGGGTATCGCAATCCGGTAAAGACCCGATATAACCCGCGTCAGCTACCCGCAGGAACAGAAATTGGGCGCGCTCAGGCACACGGTTAGCTAGGAATGGCGAGGACAACCTGTCTGCGACAGGCAGGCTCGCCAGTACAAGGAGCAAAGAGTCAGCGAATGCGGGAGCAGGGGAAGCGCTCGCCGATTCTTGCGTGGTAGTACTCTTCCTTAGCGGGGGACTTCATCAACTCGTCGTAGACGCCTGAGGGGACATTGTAATACTGGCAAACTTCACCGCGGGAAAATTGGATTTCCAGAGTTTCAGAATCTTCTTGATAACCGATTTGGGTAATGTCGACCGAGGAAACGGGGATCCGATGCATTGTAAAAGAGCCCCCTTTCTCAAGAACGACGGATGCCGGGGAAAACTGCCCACTTCGAGCAAGTGACAGCAGTCTTTACGTTGTCAGGTCGATGGTCAGCCTCCTGTATCCTGGCCACGCTCTCCGGACGTCGCCCTTTGGTAACGGCTCAATGGGCGGATTCTAGCACGAAAATGAATGGAATGAATTAGGCAAATTAATTGAAAAAGATGAATGAAAAGGGCGGAAGAAGGTATCCCCTTGTGGGTTGCCAGGCGAGTTTGTCAGGTGGCCGTGGAGGCGCGTTCCTCTTCGAGGCGGCGGATGGTGGCTCTTAGCCAGTTGCCCAGGGCTTCCTCAATTTCCTGCTGCGTAGCCGATTCGTAGAGCGAGGCGAGGGTTTGGCCTGCTTTGTTTAAGGGAATGTGCCGACACGGAATTTGTTCGGAAGCGCGATTGGGCGGGACGAACTTCATGAGGAGGCAGGCGCTGCAAGGATGCCGCTCTTCTTGGCTATTGAAATTCATGCAGGTCAGAGAGTCCTCAAAAATGAGGGATGCGCGCCGCGCGGCGTGCGGGGAACGCCCGTAGCCGCCGTCCTCGAGAAAGCGCAGCTCAAATTTGAGCATTTCCAAAAGGTCGCGATCATCTTTTTGTGGTTTTGGCATAGCGGCCTCCAGCAATGAACGTATTCTGGTGCGGGCTGAGCCAAGCCGCCGTGACGGGAGGCACCTGCCCCTGTGATATACGTCACTAGGCCGCTTGCGGCAAAAAGAGGCTCGTAAGGAAGGAAAAGTACTAAGCTCAAATTGAAACATGGACCTTACCTCTATCCTTTGAAACGGTTTGTGCCCGCGAAAGCGTCTAAGTAGTACGCGTCAAGTCCCGTGGTAACGCGCGTAGAGCCGGCGGCGAAAGCCCTATTACCCTCGCGCCGGATCATCCTGAACAAGTCAGGAGGTGTGGACTTTCTTATGGTGTTTTGTAATTCGAAACGTCCAATTGGCCCTTTGTTCCGTGCAGTGTGCGTGACAGCGGGCGCGATCATAGCCCTGTGTTTTCAAGCGGCTGCACATGGCGGAACGGCAGCAGGCCCGCAGACTCCAAATGCTAATGCGCGCCCGGTGGGAACGATTAAGTCGGTTTCTGGGAACAATATTGTATTGGCGACAGACGCAGGGGACGACGTGACCGTCGCTGTGCAAGAGGGCGCGAGGTTGGTCCGGATCGAACCTGGCCAGAAGGATTTGAAGGAGGCAGTGCCCATTTCCTTACAGGAATTACTCCCCGGGGACCGCATTCTGGTGCGGGGGGAACTCGCGCCAGACGGAAAAACCGTGTTGGCAACCGCCATCATTGCGATGAAGAAGGCAAGCATTGCGGAGAAACAGACTAGGGAACGCGAAGAGTGGAGGAAACAGGGTGTCGGAGGGTTGGTAAGCAACGTGGATCCGGCGGCGAATTCCATTGTCATTACACAGCAGGCGATGGGCGAAAAGAAAACGGTAACCATCCATCTATCGAAGGACACCATCGTGCGGCGGTACGCCCCTGACTCGATCAAGTTTGACGATGCAAGACCGGCAAAGCTGGACCAGGTCAAGCCGGGCGACCAGCTTCGCGCTCGCGGCACACGCAATGCGGACGGAAGTGAATTGGAGGCCGCAGAAATCGTTTGCGGCACGTTCCGGAATATTGCAGGAACAATTTCTTCGATCGATGCTTCGGCGAATACCATCATGGTCCAAGACCTGGCGACTAAGAAACCCGTTACGCTGCGAATCACCGCGGATTCGCAAATTCGCAAGCTACCTTTGCCCATGGCTCAGGGCATTGCCATGCGCTTGAAAAGAACAGGGTCCGAATCCCAGGGTTCCACTCCTGCGGGCAGAGCGGCTGCGGTACAAGGGCCGAGGTCCGGTCAGACGGAAACGGGAACGGGGCCGGGCAGAAACGGCGGTGGCGGGGACCTCCAGCAGGCTCTCGGTCGCATGCCTCCCGCAACCCTTGCAGAGTTGCAGAAAGGCGACGCGGTGATGATCGTCGCTACCGAAGGAGGGCCTAACGGCGAGCCTTCGGTAATTACGATGCTCGGCGGAGTGGAGCCCATCTTACAAGCATCGCCGAATAGCAATGCCTCCACGATCCTTTCGCCGTGGAGCCTTAGCGAAGTGCCCAGCGGGGAGGCAGGGAACCCCTGATGGCGGGGCATTGCAACGTAATCCCGAAGAATTAGGAGAATTGATGAACTCCCGGCTGCAACGAATCACATTTGCATTCTTCGTTCTCATGCTGCTTTTTCTCTTTGCGGCCCGCTTGTACGCGCAGGCGCCGGCGAGCGGGACCACCGGCCAAGCGGCAGCTCCGGCCAATGGTCCAACGGGGGGATTGACTGGGTTTGTGACGGACCCTTCGGGCGCAGGGATCCCTCAAGCCTCCGTGCGTCTGACAAATGCCAGCGGCGCTTCTTATGACGCGGTCAGCAACAGAGAGGGAATCTACGAATTCAAAGCGCTGCCGCCCGGAATCTATACGTTGAAGGCGGCAGCGAAGGGCTTTGCTCTGTTCACGAAGGAAAATGTCCAGATTGTGGCGAACCAAGAGAAACAGGTGAACATCAGCCTGACCATTCAGATTGAAGAGCAAAAAGTGCAGGTCACGGACGAAGCAACTAAAGTAGACGTCAACCCGGCGAACAATGCCGGCACCGTGGTCATGAAAGGGAAGGACCTCGAAGCGCTCTCCGATGATCCGGACGAATTGCAATCGGAATTAGAGGCGCTGGCGGGACCCTCCGCCGGGCCGAATGGCGGACAGATGTATATTGATGGGTTTACGGCCGGGCAGCTTCCGCCAAAGGCTTCGATTCGCGAAATCCGGATTAATCAAAATCCGTTCTCATCCGAATACGACAAACTTGGCTACGGCCGAATCGAAATCCTGACCAAGCCTGGCACAGATCAGCTCCACGGACAGTTTATGGTGATGGGCAATACCACAGCCCTCAACTCGCGGAATCCCTTCGAAGGCAGCGGAGCGCCTCCAAGCTACGACTCGGAGCACTACGAGGCAAACCTTGGCGGCCCGCTGGGCAAGAGGACGTCTTTCTTCTTCAACATCGAGCGCCGTAATCTCAACGATCTTTCGGTAGTGAATACGCCGTTTGTGGACCCCACTACGTTTGAGGTTACACAGTTTGCCGGGGCGTTTATTAATCCTCGCACGCGCACGGAGGTCAGCCAGCGCTTCGATTTCCAAATTACACCGAACAATACGCTGACCGGGCGCTACCAATATTGGCGCAACAACGAGGAGGGGGATGGCGTCGGCGGATTTGGGCTGCCTGCCTTGGGATTCAACCTGCTAAATACTGAGCACACCTTTCAGGCAACCGACACACAGGTGATCAGCCTTCGCACCATCAACGAAACGCGGTTCCAATACATTCACCAGGAACGCGACCAGAATCCGCTCAATGGAACGCCCACGATTTCTATTCAAGGAGCGTCTACGACAGGCGGCAACAGCGGTGGAACGCAGCTCGATACGCAGAACCGGTATGAACTCCAGAACATCACTTATTTCAATGTGGGCAAGCATGCCCTCAAGTATGGAGGGCGGTTGCGCGCGACGACAGATAATTACTTGTCGACTGCGCAATTCAATGGGACGTATGTTTTTGGATCGAGGCCAAACCCGGGGCCAACAGCTTCCTGCGCCATGCTCACTCCCCCTGCCACTAGCCAGCTTACGGGCATTCAGGCGTACCAGATTACTTTGAATTGCCAAACCCAGGGCGTTCCGATGAGCACGATCATCGCAAACGGTGGCGGCGCGAGCTATTACCAAGTGAATTCGAGCGCGACCGGGAATGCCGTCGCGGACGTTACGTGGTTTGATGGCGCGTTGTTCATACAAGATGACTGGCGCATCCGGCCGAACGTGACGCTGAGTACGGGGCTGCGCTACGAAATACAAAACAATCTTGGCGACCACGCTGATTTCGCCCCCCGAGTCGGCATTGCCTGGGGCTTGGATGGAAACGGTAAGAACCGATCACCCAAGACAGTGCTGCGCGCGGGTTACGGGATTTTCTACGACCGCTTTACTTCCGACCTGGTTTTGCAACAGGAACTGCAGAACGGACATGTCCAGACGCAAATCCTGGTTCAGAACCCTCAATTTTTTAATCCCAATGGACCGGCTCCTTTGCAGCTCAACAGCACGCAGCCCCAAGTCGTTTACAACGCGAATCCTGCTCTTCGCAGTCCGTACATTATGCAGACGGGTGTGAGCGTCGAGCGGCAACTCAGCAAGTATGCAAATCTTTCGGTCACCTATCTCAATTCGCGGGGCGTGCATCAGTTCTTTACGACCTATGTTCCTCCAGTTCCTGGGGGCCCGCCGCCCCCCACGCCGCAAATTCCCTACGAGTATGCGTCAGGCGGAATCTTCAAGCAAAATCAGCTTATCGTAAACACCAGGGCCCAGGTGGCAGCTAACCTGACCCTGTGGGGCTATTACACGCTGAACTACGCGAACAGCAACACGTCTGGCGCCGGCAACATCCCGTCGATTCCGTGTGGAGTCCCGAACCTCCCGCAAGGAGCGCCTTGCGGCATCGAGGAAGATTATGGGC
The DNA here is from genome assembly GCA_033853375.1 of Terriglobia bacterium. Lineage (GTDB taxonomy): Bacteria > Acidobacteriota > Terriglobia > Acidiferrales > UBA7541 > Acidiferrum. The sequence goes on along the minus strand of JAWOLO010000538.1, from coordinate 1,778 downwards.
GCGCATCGTTCGATGTGCGGCATCGCGCGTTTGTTGGGGGCACGGTGAGCATGCCTTGGGGTTTTCGCCTGAGCCCCTTTCTGGTCGCTCAATCCGGGTCGCCTTTCAACATCACCATCGGTCAAGATGTGTACGGTATCAATACGTACAACGCCCGTCCGACGGTAGGTACCTGCGGCAGCCCTGGCGTGATCTCCACGGCTTATGGCTGCTTTAATCAGGTAGCGCAGCCCGGACAAATCGGCATTCCGATCAATGACGAGACCGGGCCGGGAAGATTCACGCTGAATCTCCGATTGGGCAAGACCTTCGGCTTTGGCGCAAGGAAAGAAACAGCCGCGAGAGGCGGAGGGATGAGCGGAGGCACGTTTGGGCGCGGTTCCGGACCGCACGGCGATCATCGCGGAGGCATGTGGGGCAGTCCTTCGGAGTATCATTACAATCTGACGTTCAACGTCAACGCGCGAAATGTTTTCAATCACGTGAATGTAAGCAATCCGGTCGGCAACCTGAGTTCGCCATTGTTTGGCGAGTCTAACGGTTTGGTCGGCGGACCATTTTCGTCCACGACGGCCAACCGCATGATTTATTTGCAGATGTTGTTCAATTTCTAGGGAACGAACTTCTTCAACCGAAATGTAAATCTGCGCCCCGAAGGTTGGCGTCTGCGGGGGACAGGGCGCGGCACGATATTTCCTTCTATACCGTGTTTGCGCTAACCTCTCATTGCTATGAAGCGGCGGAAGAAGAAGGGAATCGACGTGGGCAAAGAGGCGCGACGCGTGGCGCGAAAATCCGGGCTCGCACCTGCGGTAACGCGCGTGATTCCCGACAAGAGGAAAAGTCCGGAGAAACACAAGAAGCGTTGGTTGGAGACCGCACTAACTAACGGCAAGTGATTTCCCGGAATGGCCGTTTAGAGCTACACACACCAACGCAAACTCAAAAAACCGCAAACTATTTCGGGTCCGACCGGACCTAGTTCTTGGAGCTTCATCCCGGTTTGTTGGCGGGAACCACTTCATCGGGGTGAAACAGAGGGGTAAGCGCAATCTTGCGGCGCTCGGCGAGTTCACGGGCAATCGTCTCCAAATCCTTCTTGTCAAAACCCATCGAGCTGACCTTCACTTTACCGCCGGGCTCAATCAGAAAAATCGTGGGCACATTGGTCAGGCCGTAGGCGTTAGAGACCGGATAACCGTCCGCATCAAGAACAATGGGGAAGGTGACAGCGTATTCCGAAGCGAAGCTTTTTGTTCCGCGCGCATCGTCTTGAGAGATGCCCAGGAAGGTCGCGCCGGAGCCGTAACGTTGGTGGAGGCGCTCGAGGAAGGGAAAAGTGAATTGGCAGACCGGGCAGGAAATCTTGAAGAAAGCGGCAACGACGGGGCCGCGCTCGAGCAATGTGCGAAGCGAATACTCCTTTTGGTCGAGCGATTTAAGAGAAAATTCGGGAGCCGGGTTGCCGGCAACGATGTGAGTCATGTTGTCCTGCGATCCCATCCAGCGTGAAAGCCGCCGCAAATACTCATCGACAAATTATAGCGCAAGAGGGAAAAGGCAACCTTCTCAATGCCGGCTTAATGCGGGTTGGAACGGGCTTCCGGATCGTAGCTGCTATATGTGGTCTTGGGATGCAACAGATCGGCCCGCATCTGTACGGACGTCTCCGTTCTTAGGTATAATCAGCCAGTTAGCGCACGAGCGGGCGTCGTATAATGGCAATATAGAAGCTTCCCAAGCTTCGGACGTGGGTTCGATTCCCATCGCCCGCTCCA
>JAWOLO010000537.1:0-3494 GCA_033853375.1 Terriglobia bacterium | reverse complement strand
CGCCGACCCTCACCGGGTATGGACCGTACGTGAGATCGCCGAATTTGTGGGTATCGGGGGAATGGGAGCAATTGTAGTAGGTTCTCCCCAAACCGTAGCGAATCAGTTGGAATCGTGGGTCAATGAGACCGACATCGATGGATTCAATCTCGCTTATGCAGTAACACCCGAAAGCTTTTCTGATTTCGTTGAGTTGGTCGTACCGGAGTTGCAGCGCCGTGGGGTCTACAAACGCGAATATCGGCCAGGCACCTTGCGAGAGAAACTCTACGGCCTCGGCAAGGCTCGGCTTCCCACGAGCCATCCTGCGGCCGCCTTCAGATGGCCGCGAAACACAGGCAATCCATCAAAGTCCGAGGGCGGCGTCGAGAGGCGCGTCAGCCTCTAAAGGAGATCCCGGGTTGGAGCGGCCAGAGTTACAGTAATGTGGCGAGTTCATTCTTCAGATGCACAAAGTTGCCCCGGATTTCAGATCTGATAATCGTCCTTTGACCCAGGCTTCTTCTTCGGTGCAGCCGCATCATGCTGAATCGCATCAAGCTCAGCACGAACCTGATCTAAATGGCGATGGAAACCTTCCAAGCCTATTTTGATGGCCTTGTGGCAATGGTTGCATACAATGGACGTTTCCAAAGCTGACTCGGCCTCTCTCAGCAACACAGGGTTTTTGTAACCACAGTTAGGGCAAGCCACGGTGACCGTTTCGTCTTCGAACATGCAACCGCTCATTAATCGAGTAAACCAATAGAGTAACTCTTGTAACACGTCGCGGGATCGTGTATCAAGGTTCAGCGCTATCAGAGAAATAATGCTGTGGGTGAATGCAAGTGAACGCTTCAAGATTTTCGACCAAAGCAACAACCGTAGCAACCGAAGACTGGGAACAAGTTCGCGACAATGATGCTTTGCGCCGCCTGATGACGGCGATCCTTCGAGACGCCATGGATTGTTTGACCGCCGGCAATGCCGCCTTTGCAAGTAACGCTCAGCGCAAGGAAGCGCACGCTGCGGCTCAATGGATTAGCGATCGCGACGACGAACCGTTGTTCTCGTTCGGCAACGTCTGCGAAACCTTAGGCATCGACCCGCACGCGTTACGCGAATCGCTCAGCGATTGGGTTAGGTCGGGAAGGCGACTGGTGCGACGCTCGCCGGTCGTACACACTTTTGTACGCTCCGAAATGTATCGGCGGCGACGCTCGCGACGAAAACCAGCGCCGGGGCAGAGTGCGGTAGCTACCGCCGCGGACTGAACTCAGGTCGGCTACGAACGAAGTGTCCCTCACCACCCGCAGATCCTAAGACACGTTTTGAAAACCCTGCTCACCTTGTCGAGGCAAGCAACGAGCAGGGTCCAAATGTTGGGATGCTATAAAGGAGAGCCCGCGTCTGCTGCGTTTTCCACTTGGTCCGGAGACGCTTCCACTGAATCTTCTGGAGAGCGCGGACCGAGGAACTGGACCGGACTCGCCACAATTTCGGTGCGTTGGCGCTTGCCGCTGTTATCCTTCGTCTCGTATTCACGCGTGCGCAGAAGACCCTCGACATAGACCTGCCGTCCCTTCTTGAGATGTTCAGCGCAGATTTCGCCTAAGCGCGAGAAAGCGACTATCGCGTGCCACTCGACACGCTCCTTCTTCTCTCTGTTCATGTCGGTGAAAGATTCGTCGGTCGCAATCGAGAAGTTTACGACTGGTTGCCCTGACGGCAGAAAATGGATCTCAGGGTCTTTCCCGAGATAACCGATAACCATCGCACGATTCAAAGAAATTGCACTTTGCCTCCTTTAAATTGGTTTTCAACCCGGTAATCAAAAAGCGGATTTTTCAGATCGCTTGCTTAGCATCCGTGCTTTTGTCCGGTTGCGGATTCGCTGGCGTGAAGTAGTTGCGGAAACACTCCCAGTGAAAGATGGCAAAGGAACCCAGAGATGGCATCGCAACCAGTCTCCGCCTCGCGATACTTTTCGCCGACAAGCGACACATTGATAACCCATGCTCCCTCCCTCCATTTTTGGCGTTCGCTTGCTGGAGGCCAGGAAGCCGGTTCCTGCTTTCTTCAGACAGGTTCGTAAAGAACATTTTTTGCCCAACCTTCACCCCAATCTGAGGGTCGGGGAAAAGATGCACCTTGGGTTGTGGCATAAACATTCGGAATGCAAAGGCGCGGAGCTCAGCGGTGCGTCGGACAGGATGCTTTGCCTGGCCCAACGCCGCGCGAAGCGGCGAGCCACCGCCGATGGTCACCGCGTCGGTTGAACGAGCGTGATAGCCTTTGCTGCCGTGCGCTCAACGTAATCAAGCTGACGAGCCATTGAGCCCTTCTTGGAGAGATCGCGTGCATAAAGAATCGCCTCCTTGATCTGTGCATCCGATCATCCGCGGCTGGCGGCATAAATCGCCCAGGCAAGGTCGGCTCGATGGAGGTCGCCGCTATAGCGCGGATCGGTGTGAAAGGTTCAGAGTGACTTGATAGCTCGGTTTTCTCGATACCGTAACGGTATCCTGCGCTTCTCGTCGGCTGCTCGTTTCTGTTCTGCTATGGCCGCAATGGGCTTCGACTTCAGTGTCGCGGCCTGGTGGCGGTCGAAACAGGCGTCGTGATGGGTATCTATCTCCATGAGGCTCTGGATCGACGCCGAACTGCGGGAACACTGCGGCACGAAGATATTGAGGCTGCGGCGATTGAGGGTGCGGTTCAGCGTCTCCGTCCCCAGCTGATGACGGTGGCTGTCGGGATGCTTAGTCTTGCACCAATCCTGTGGGAGTCGGGAATTGGGTCAGACGTCATGAAACCGATAGCTTCGCCAATCGTGGGAGGAATGATCACCTCAACCATCCTCGTACTCATCTTGGTGCCGATATTCTTCGCAATGATGAAGGAAAAAAGCCCTGCGCAGATGATCGTCATAGACATTTGCGCAGTTCCGCGCGGCAACGATGGCTGATGAGCTTCTTGTGAGTTGCGATGGCACGAAAGAGTAGGACCCCGCCTCGACGACACGGACGTGTCTGCGTCAATAGTGAGCCATAAAGCCAACAGGTGGATATGGATGTGCTTGGCCCGAGCAGCGAACCGCGAGAGCGTAGGTCATCGTGTTATCGACCGCGAAGACACTCAAGCCCTCGGTTCCGGTAATCCCCTGTCCATGATGCGGCGCTGGTTTTGGAGGTCAGAAGCTTTGGCAGTTTAACGTCTCGATGTCCGCATATTGTTGAAGAGCCTCGTCTTAATAAAGGCGAGGCTCTTTACGATATTTTAAGCATTCTTTGGCATAATATAAATTTATTTAGAGACAGAATATCCAACAAAAGTTGTAGACATGCATATGCGCGTTAATTATTGTTAATAGAGCCATTTATAAATAGTCGTCGAGGTTCAAAAACTTTGAAAATTCAAAAGACTTGGTTAGCAGGATTGGCTTTGGCGCTAGCGACAGCTTCGCCCGCATTTGCAGGTCACCAGCACGGAAAGCTTAACTCCGGTAGTTGGGA
>JAWOLO010000536.1:0-2736 GCA_033853375.1 Terriglobia bacterium | reverse complement strand
AGTATGCGGCAATTCCGGTCGTTGGCCCACTGGTAGGCGCAAGCCTGGCCGGGCTTCTTCTTCACGCATTGAGTCTTTGAGTCTCCGACATGCCCTGCAAAGCGGTGTCCAAGGACCCGGGAGATCACTGCAGCTGGGAAATTCTTAGCTCCTCAGTTCCGCGTGATCATGAACACGGCCTTGTCGTCAATTCGGTCCCGATTCGCCGATCTGGAGTAGACGATCGTCCTTTTTCATTACATATTCCGGGAGCGCGTTGCTAACTTCCTTTGCCGGTTCGCGATAGTGCTCGTGCATCACCGCTTCGAGTCGCTGGCGTCGCTCCGCCTTTGGCTTGCGCCTCTGCTCCCGCAGCAGAGAGAATCGAAGGGAGCGAGCTCGATCATGATGTTCAGCTCGCTGCGCGGGCATGCTGTGATTGACTGCTGCCGATTTTCTCGATGATATGGTCGATGAGTCTTTCGCCACGGATATAGCCGACAGGCCGAGGGTCATCCTTGCTTCGAACAACGGGCAACCACGAGATCGGGCGGTCAAGCATCGTGGCGAATGCCACCAGAGCCGAATCCTCAAGAGCCACACAGAGGGGGCTACCAGTCAAGAAGTCACTCAGCTTTCGCTGTGTGACTTCTCCCCGCTTGTCGATCGGAATGGCGGCGATGCGGGCAATAATCTGATAGAGGTCATGACGGTCGAGAGTGCCCCACAAGCGTTCCGTTTCGTCGAGGACCACGAGTTCGCCCATTAGGTTCTCCTTCAGAGCGTGAATCGCATCGGCGAGGGTAGTGTCTTTACGGAGAAGTTCCGCGGGGAGCGGGTCAAGGAAGGAGACAAGGGACTCGGCATCCAGGAGCGTCTTGATCAACGGTACGCGATTCCAAAAATCGTCTGAACGGCGAAGGACAGCCTTGGCCAGCACATCGCGCAGAGGACCCCGGGTACCGGCGATTTGTGAGAACACGGCGCTTCCCGCTTGCCGTAGGCGAACCACGGTGCGAGCGCGGACGCTCGTTTCATGGGGGCGGTTCCCCAACAGGGCGCCTTCGCCAAAGAAGTCACCCTTTCCCAGGACCGCTAAGACTTTTGCCTCCGCGTTCTGACCTATCGTCCGCAAGATCTCGACTTCGCCCTCTTCGATGACGCTGAAAAACCGAGCCAACTCTCCTTGCCGGTGAATGAAATCACCAGGGCGAAAGTACGCGTGAGTGACGCGTTGCGCCGCATCGGTATTGAGAAAGCTGAGATCGCGGGGAAAGAGCAGGTCCCATGCCCAGTCCAGGGCAACCTTGATTCTGCGAGACCACGTCGGAAGCTTGAAGAGATAAACACCACGCCACAGAAACCAGGCGAGGAAACCCGAGACGCGCATGCCAAACATTTCCGCCACGGCTTGGTACCCGCCAATGGAACAGAGCTGGCCAAGGGCTTTGAAGCGGAAAGGTTGCGTGGGCTCGCCTTTGAGAACCCGGATAAGGTTGAGGGCCGCTTGGCGACCCTGCCGTTCTGCGAACTGGCCTGTGGCCGCGGACGGCTTGTTATCGAAGGCATTGATGATGTACGCGCAATCACCGATGGCCCAGGCATTCGTTTGTCCTTCAATTCGCATTTCGGGTGAAGTGCGAATGCGTCCGTGCTCTTTGGGAACGTCGAGAGCCTGAATGATGGGAGAGGTCGTGGTTCCGATGGTGCAGACGATCGTGCCGCCTGTCACCATGCGTCCATCTTTGAGCTCGACTCCCTCCTGTGTTGCCGCGACCGCCCGAGCATTTAGCAGTACGGTGATGCCAGCTTTTTCCATTTTTTTTCGGGCGAATTCCCGCAGACTGGGTGCTACTTCGGGCAAGATCTGGTCCTGGGAGTGGACCATTGTGACAACCACGTCTTTTTTGCGGAAGTTCCGGTAGAAGCGGGTGCTGCTGCGAACGAGCTCATTGATTTCGCCGGCGACCTCCACGCCGCTGAAGCCCGCACCTACAATGATGAAGCTGAGGTGCCAGCGCTGGCGATCGGGATCGCTCGTAGCCTCGGCGTACTCCATTTCTTGAACGATGTGCTGACGAAGATCGATGGCATCGCGCATGACCTTGAACGCAAATGCATGGTCGCTCATTCCGGGGATGATACCCAGGTTACTTTCCGCGCCGCAGGCAAGGACGATGTGGTCGTAGTGCAGGCGTGACAGCGCGCCATTCCCGTCGTCAAATTCGATCTCCGAAGAAGGAAGGTCGATTCTCTGCACACGCTCGGTGCGGCAGCCGACCCCGGGAAGCATCTGACGCAGCGGAGCCGAGGCCGCGTCCGCATTAATGGAAGCTCCGGCAACATCCGCCAGCAACGGATGAAATACCATGTGGTTCTCTCGATTGAAGAGAAGAATCTCGCACTCAGGAGGGCGCAGCTTCCTGCGAAGAGTTTTTGCGAACTGTACAGCCGCAAATCCGCCTCCGACGACTACAACTCTTATGGGCTTCACTCTCTTGCTCCTTCAACTCCTCTGAACGGCTTGTGTGCGGTGATTGGGCCTGACGGCGGCGCAAAAACACTTCCGCCTCACACCAAAGCATAGGAAAGAAAGCAATGCCCCGTATATCGAAAACGTGTGGATTCTATTGGAATAGGATTGATGAAATTGCGCTGGGAAATTCAATCTTCGCACAGCCAACTACACTCCGTCGCCGCTTTGTTCAATGAGCTTTGCCACCAGCCCGGTCCAGCCAGTCTGGTGGCTGGCTCCAA
>JAWOLO010000535.1:0-3151 GCA_033853375.1 Terriglobia bacterium | reverse complement strand
TTCGCCATGTGCTGCATGAAAATGTCGCGCGGCGGCACGCCCTTCACCAGAAGCGCGCCGATGTTGCGAATCATGGGAGCGATCCAATCTTTTTTCTCCAGCGCGTAACAAGTTCCGACGGAAATGGCCTCTTGCCCGAGGCTCGAGTAAAGCCCGCCGACAATTTTGTTTTGCCGGAAGAGCTTTACCATGGTTTCTTCCACAGCGCGGTTCAGCCGCATGTAGTAATACAAATCGAGGTACTGCTGCCGCGTCAATTCCTTGGGCACTTGCTCCCTGGGCATCTGCTTGGTCATTGCTGCTCCCATTTCCTATGCCTCAATCGGCTGCTCCCATTTCCTAGCAGCGTGTTGAAAGACGCCCTGATTGTCATCCCGAGCGAAGCGAGGGATCTGCTTTTTGACAAAACCTCGAAAGAAAAAGCAGATTCCTCGTCGCTTCGCTCCTCGGAATGACAGGCTTCGGTCGTTTTTCAACAAGCTCCTAGGCCTCAACCGCGACTGACTGCTCGGCGTGCTCGAGTTTCTGAAGGAATTCGTTTTTGGAAGTTTCCTTCATCTCCAGGCCGAGCAATTCTCCCAGATGTTCAGTAAGGCGCGGCGCGACTGCCGACTGTTCCACCGCATGCCCCAACAATTTTTCCAAAGATGTGGCCTTGCGGTCCGCAATCCCGCACGGCACGATCAAGTCGAAAAACCGCAAGTCCGTCGAAACGTTATACGCGAATCCGTGCGACGTGACCCACCGGCTGATGTGCACACCGATGGCCCCCAGCTTCTCCTCGCTATTTCCGTAGTCCACCCAAATTCCGGTTTTCCCCGCCACGCGCTTGGCCGCAATTCCAAATTCCGCCGTGGCGCGAATCATGGTTTCTTCCAGCGTGCGCACATACCAGACCACGTCGCGCCGGATGGCGCCCAGATTCAGGATGGGGTAACCCACAATCTGTCCGGGACCATGATAGGTAATGTCGCCGCCGCGGCTGGTCTCATAAAATTCCACGCCTTTTTGCCGCAGGACGTGCTCGCTCACGAGCAAATGCTCGCGTTTGCCGTTCCGGCCTTGGGTAATGACGTGTGGATGTTCGCAAAGAAGAAAAACATCTTCGATGGCGTCCGCTTTTCGCGCGGCGACAATACGCTTCTGCACCGCGCACGCGGCCGCGTAGTCGATAAGCCCCAGATTGACCGTCAAGCATTTCGCCATGCGAAACCACGTGATTCGTGACTGGTGGTTCGTTACTCGTGGAAATCTCCACTACGTCTCTTCACGAGTCACAAATCACGAAACGCGAATCACGCCTCAAACATTAATCTGCAACCCGCGCACGCTCGCAAACGCGTCGCCCATGCCTTCCCACACCGTGGGGTGCGCATGAATCATGTTCATCATATCGTCGATGGTGCCCTCGAGATTCAGCACCGCCGCCGCTTCCGCCAGAATCTCCGTCGCCAGCGGCCCGATAATGTGAATCCCCAGCACCTCGCCATAAGCCTCTTCAGAAACCACTTTGATGAACCCGTTGTGACTTCCGAGAATCGTGGCTTTGCTGTTTCCCACAAACGGAAACTTTCCGATCTTCACCGCGTATCCGGCATCGCGCGCCTGCTTTTCCGTCAACCCAATCGAGCCGATCTGCGGCTCGCAATACGTGGCGTTGGGAATCCGCGTTTTCACGATTTGCTGCACCGGCTTGCCCGCAATGTGTGTTACCGCGATGATTCCTTCCATCATCGCCGCGTGTGCCAGTTGCGGCAGTCCCGCAACGATGTCGCCGATGGCGTACAGCCCCTTCTCCGCCGTCTCCATATAATCGCCGACGTGCACGAACCCGCGTTCCAGCTTCGCCTTGGATTTCTCCAGGCCGCAACCATCGGTCATCGGTTTGCGGCCCACGGCGAGCAGCAGTTTTTCCGCTTGCAGTGTTTGCGATCTGCCATCCTTATCTTTGAACGCCACAGTGATGCCCTTGGCGTCCTTCTTTGCGGACTCGACGCTGCAGCCGGTGAAAATCTGGATGCCCTTTTTCTGGAACGCCTTGTTCAGCTCCGCGGAAATTTCTTCGTCTTCCAGCGGCACAACGCGCGGCAACATTTCTAGAATTGTTACCTGCGTCCCAAAAGAATTGTAAACCGACGCAAACTCCACGCCCACGGCGCCGGCGCCAACCACAATGAGCGATTTCGGGATTTCCGGAAGCTCCAGAATCGAGCGGTTGGTGAGAATGGTCTTGTGGTCAGGTTCGATCCCGGGCAGAGACTTCGCTTCCGAGCCGCTTACCATGAGGACGTTCGAGGCTTCGATGGTGGTTTTCTTGCCGTCTTTCTCCACACTGATTTTTCCAGGACCTTCATATCGGCCCCAGCCTTGCACCCACTCCACTTTGTTTTTCTTGAACAGGAATTCGATGCCCTTGGCGTGTTTTTTGACGATTTTGTCTTTTCGCGCCAGCACGTTCGCCCAATTGATCTTCAGCCCGCTGATCTCGAAGCCCAGTTCGGCGCCATTTTTGATGTGATCGTAAATATCGGCGTGGTGCAGCAGTACTTTGGTGGGAATACAGCCAACGTGCAGGCAGGTGCCGCCCAGGTAGGGGTCCTTCTCCACGACAATGGTCTTCAGGCCGAGTTCGCCGGCGCGAATCGCCGCCACGTAACCGCCCGGACCGCTCCCGATAATCGCCACATCATACTTAGCCACTCGTTGTCTCCCTTCGACGGTCTGTAGTGGCGGGTCTTTTTTAGGCTGAGGCTTGTGGCCGAAGCCAGACCCATACCTTTCTCTTCCTGTGGCCACGGGCTTTAGCCCGGCACTTTCACACTCACGCTCGAAAACTCTCGAGGGGATCAGGCCGATAAGATGGGGTGCCCACCGTCCGTTTTACAAACGCCTTCCCAAGCACAGAAAAAGGCGCACAAAAAGCCGCCCACCCTTACGGCGCAGACGGCTGCATCTCGGCAAACATGAAATTTTAGCAGCGGCACGCGCCACTCGCAACCCGACGAGAAGACGTAGAATCCGAAATAGTGAACTTGGGTGCCCCGCTCTCGGGGTTTGAGGGCGGGGCTTTTTCTTTCGCATTCATCCAGGAGACGCAAGCTACATGTTCACTGGATCGCTAGGACTTCTGCGGCCGTCCGAAGCAGATGAC
>JAWOLO010000534.1:0-14767 GCA_033853375.1 Terriglobia bacterium | reverse complement strand
TCTCTTTTTGACTTTTCTGCTTACGTTCTTCTATTGCCTCACGGACGAAATCCTCAACGCCATATACGATCTGGCCGTTGAAAGCTAGTGCGTCTCCGCCCGTTTCTTTTTCTACTTCACCCAAATGGCTATCGAGTTGTTCCTCGATTAGTCGGTTCGCATCCATTGGGGTAACGGAAGTCTTACTCATTCGTTTGCTTCCACCTTGCTAGTGCCGCTTTTCTGGCAGCATCGCGGCGCTCCTTGGCTGTCATGGTTTCCAATCGGCGCTTGCCACCTATTTTTCCTCCTTTCTTCCCAAGCTCGGCCATTAATAGGGATATCTGTGCCTTTGTAGGTAATTGCTCGCCAATGGACTCTATGACAAGACTCTGGGCAAGTTGGTTTATGTCTCGGGGACGCTTTTTTGTATGCCTTGGCATGCTCTTATCGTAGCATGCAAAAGCGGCTTTTGCAATTACGGATTTACCCGAGTACAATGTTTTTGGCTGTTGGATGGCGATTGCTGGGCCGCCTTCTGGGCCTTCTGACTTAGCTCACGCTACCGGCTGCCCCTTTGAGTGGAGGCTTTCGGGCCTCCCTTCAGATGGGCAGACCGCGCTACGGGATGCTCAAGAAAGGAGGCCCTATGAAGAACAACCCAGTTGTACTACGGGAAGTCTTCTGCCGTTACATCACTTTAAAAAACGGTAAGAGGATATACCCGAAGAACGGCAAGGTGTTTCACTTTTTCATTAAAGTGAAGTAACTTGCTCTTGCCTCCGACAGCCTTTCTTTTTTGTCTCAAAGTGAGAGTAGCCCACAACCGGCTGAAAGGACCTAGTTCTTGGAGGCCCCGGAAAGGTGCACAAGGTCTTACTGCCTCTCAAGACCAGCCGGTCAAGTCTGCTAAAGGAGTCGCAACCCACGGCGAGCGGGGACAGTTACAGTAGCAATGTTCCTGATCTTTGCAGTCCTACTACTGGCCTTCTGACCCTCGTCTCTCACTTGTAATCCGCTAACGTTCGGCGAAGACGGGGGCTTGGCGGCGCCACCATTCCTGGCCCGCGGGTGGCAGCGTGTAAACGGGGTCGTAATACTCGTAGAGGCGATTCAGGGCTTCGGGATCGTCGGCTTCGATGCCGGTGCGATAATTCTTGGTCCAGTAGGAGATGCCTTTCTCACGGTCGTAATCTTTAAGCTGGTGGACCCAGCGCTTGCCGACAAAGGGCACGTCGCAAATCATTCGGGGCGTGGCAAAGCCGGGCAAATAGCCCATGATGTCGTGCTGCAACTGCTGCGCTTCGTGGATGGAGAGGCGCCAATGTTCGGAGTTGGGAATCATGTCGCACATATAGAAGTAGTACGGCATTATTTTGGCGCGATCGAGCAGCGTGAAGCACAGTTCAAGTAAATCTTTCGCGTTGGTGTTCACGCCCCGCAGCAGCACGCCTTGATTGCGAACGTCGCGAAAGCCAAGTTCTAAAATTTTCTTTGCCGCTTTGGCAACGAGCGGCGTGACCTGGCGGGCGTTGTTTACGTGCGTGTGCAGCGCCAAATCTACGTCGCGTTCGCGCGCTTTTTTAGCGAGACGCTCGAACCCTTTCAACACTTCGTCTTGCAGAAAATGTTGCGGGATGCCCATTAGTCCTTTGGTGGCCAAGCGAATGTCCTTGATGTTCGGAATGTCCATGAGCGCGGAGACGAAGGGTTCGAGCTGCGCGATGGGCATGTTGGCGATGTCGCCGCCGGAAACGACCACGTCCCTCACCGAAGGAGTCTTTCGCAGATAGTCGAGCATCTGTTCGTAGCGGTCTTTTTGCGGAAGCTGGAAGCGCAACTTCACGACTTGTGGCACGTCGTTGCCGACAAGATCCATGCGCGTACAGTGGCCGCAGTATTGCGGGCAGGTGGAAAGCATTTCCGCGAGGACTTTTGTCGGGTAGCGATGCGTTAGCCCTTCGACAGCCCACATGTCGGATTCGTGCAAACTGTCGCGGCTGGATTTGGGGTGGCTTGGCCATTCGGGATTGCGGTCGTCAAACGCAGGTAGCATGTAGCGGCGGACGGGGTCGTTCCACAAATCCTTCTCGTCCATCGTGTTGAGCATCTGGGGAGGAATGAGGATGGACATGGTGGCGCGCTCTCGAATGTCGCGCTCCATGCTTTCGAGCAGGCTCTGCGGCAGCAGCGGCCCGAAAACGGCTTGCAATTCTTTTAGGTTCTTTACCGTGTGGCGGCGCTGCCAGAGAGCCGTTTCCCACTCTGCGGCAGTGACATCCTTGTAGCCTGGGAGCCGGCGCCAGTCCGGCTCGACGAATTCTCTCGTCAAAGGATATTTGAACGGTTGCTCGCCGGTATGGACTCTGCCGGCGGGCTTCCAGACGGGCCGGGCTGTCTTGCCATCATTCATGTTGTACTGACCTTAGGCCGCACGCACTCGTTCCCTGTAACGCGAAACGGCCTCTTCAAGAAAGTGCGGGGAAAAATTCCGTGTCACTCAAGGATACGATGAATTGTGAAATAAGAAAACAGGACGGGCGCGATCTTGCGCGCGCCCGCCTTTACCTTAGCAATGTTTCTCTTTTTCAGAGCGGCTTCACTTCCACATGCACCTTCTTCACTACTTCCGCCTTCGGCAGAGTGAGTTCGAGCACGCCATTCTTCAGGATGGCCTTGACCTCTTCCGGACGAATCTCGACCGGGAACTTCACGGTGCGGTAGATCTGGTTGAGCTTCTCCTTGAACACGGGCGGTTCCTTCTTTTCTTCTTTGAACTCCTTCTTGCCCGTGATAACGAGCCTCCAGGGCTCCACATTGATATCAAGTTCCTTCTCGGTAAAGCCGGGAACTTCCGCGCGGACCATGAGCGCATCCTCAGCTTCAAAGAGTTTCAGGTTAACCGGGCGGAACAGCTCGGTCTCCGGCTTGAACCAGTTCTCGAGCTCGCGCGTCAAGAACCGCGGTGTGGCGCCAAGCAGTTCAAACGGACGGCGCGCAATCATATCGAAAAACTCCTGCATTGGCGTCGTGAACTCCTCGAACTCTTCGAAGGGAACCGGAAGGGGTTTATAGGTCTTTTCAATCGACTCTTTCATGAAATCCTCCGCTTGGGGATTCTCGTTACGAGGAAGAGTGTATGGGTCACGCCAGTCTTGTGATGGAATGAACCTCAACAAAGTTTGCAGGACACGCGACAAATTCGTCGCCCGGTCACACTACTCTTCTCTCTTCAAGAATCCCTCGCAAGAAGTTGCGAGCAATTGCGCGACCAGCAAAGAACGTGCGGCGGAAAAATCTAACTCGTTTGCGGTGAGTGAAAATTGTCGGCGGCAAAAATCGTTTGAGCGAATTTTCCCTCTAACCCTGGGAGAATTCGCGCAGAAATTCTGCGCAGCATTTTCTTCAATCGCTGCCCCCTCGCAGCTGCGACCAGCTTTTTGAAAATGCACCTTTCTGTGACCGCCATCACCGTTCTTTTGTCGAAGATTCGATATGAAATGGTAATCGCAGTAATGATATTTTTGTGGCTGGGCCGACGTAGAAATAAAGGAAGCCAACGGACAGCTCCAAATCCCCAGATGCGTACTGCTCACCTTTTACGAAACGCTGTCTTACTGTGCGCCGCGCTTTTTGCGACGAGTCTCGCGCGCGCGGAAGATATCAAAAGCATTCATCCCACAGGCTATGTGACGGACCTGGCGGGAGTTATCGGAATGGACAAGGAAGCCAGCCTCGAAGCGCTGTGCACGGAAGTGGAGCAGAAAACAGGCGCGCAGATGGCGATCGTGACGGTACGCACGCTGGATGGTGAGGACGTTGATTACTATGCGGCTGATCTTTTCAAGCAGCTCGGCGTCGGAAGCAAGAAAAGTGATCGCGGCGTCCTCTTGCTGCTCGCGCCGAATGACCGTAAGTACCGCATCGAAGTCGGCTACGGCCTCGAACCGGTTATCAACGATGCGCGCGCGGGGGACGCGGGCCGCGCGATGGTGCCGTTCCTGAGGCAGGGTGATTACGGCGACGCGGTGGAAATCGCAGCGTGGCAGCTGGCAAAGTATATCGCCGATGATTCGAACGTCACGCTAAGCGGCGAGCCAACGGTGCGGCGGATCCGGCACAGAAACAATGGGGGCGGCAGCGGGTTGTTCTGGCTTTTCGTGGGATTGATTATTCTATTTTCGTTTCTGGGACGCGCCTCGGGAGGGCGCGGATTCCGCGGCGGCGGGGGTGGAAGCGGCCTACTTTGGTTTTTGCTCGGAATGATGGCCAACTCGGGCCGGGGATCGCGTGGTAGCTGGGGCGGCGGCTGGGGCGGAGGCGGGTTTGGGGGTGGATCGGGTGGCTGGGGTGGCGGAGGAGGTTTTGGCGGATTTGGCGGCGGGAGCAGCGGGGGCGGGGGCGCGTCAGGAGGCTGGTAGAAACCACGGCGCTCAGGAATCCAAGTCAATGTCGCGCTCGCCCGTCGTCCTGGTAGAGTTGCAGGAATGAGGCGGAAATGCTTTCTACGGATGCAAAACTGATGGAACTGGTGAAGCGGTTGAAAGAATTTGCGGCCACCAATCTGGAGTGCGTGATTTTGTTCGGCTCGGCTGCGCGTGGGGATTTTCGCGAAGGTCATTCCGACCTCAACGTCGTGTGCATTTTGCGTTCGCTCACCGTGGAAGAACTTGGCCGACTGGCAAGCGTGGTGAAATGGTGGTGCGTAGAGCAGAAGGAGCCTGCACCACTTTTCTTCACGCACGAAGAACTGAGGCAGGCCGCGGACGTGTTCGCGATCGAGATTCTGGACATGAAACAAGGGCGGCGCGTGCTGTATGGAGAAGATGTCGTAGCGAAAATCGAAGTGCCGATGAATTTGCACCGGCTGCAGATTGAGCATGACCTGCGAACGCTACTCTTGAAACTGCGGCAGCATTATCTTCGTGCGCCGGGGAACGCGCACGAACTGGCGCCGATGCTGCGAAAATCTTTTTCTGGCGTGCTGACACTGCTTCGGCATACGGTGATTGCGTTTGGGGAGCAGCCGCCGGTGCACGCGCACGAAATCGTCGCGCGCGCCGCGGCGCTGACAGGGACTGAAATGTCGGCTTTCGAACCGCTCTTGAGGTTGCGGGAAAGCGGCGAATTGCACGGAGAAATTATCCCTATTTACAGCGCGTATCTAAAAGCGTTGGAGAGAGTTTTGCATGCGCTCGACCATCATCTTCCCAAGCGGGAATGGCAGCGCGTGAAGAAAACAGGTAACTGAAATCGAAAGGTCGAGGTGGATATGAAGAATTTTCTGATTGTTTTGGCGGTTCTGGTGGTCATCGCGCTGATTTTGGGCAGCTCGTTCGTCAGCCGCAGGAACCAGATGGCAATCAAGCGCGAAGCGGTGAATGCGGCGTGGTCGCAGGTGGATGTGGTGCTGCAGCGGCGAGCAGATTTGATTCCCAACCTGGTGGAGACCGTGAAAGGAATCGCCGTGCAAGAGCAGATTGTTTTCGGTGACATCGCGAAGGCGCGTTCCGCTTTGTTGAGCGCGCACACGCCGGCGGAAAAAATTGCCGCGAACGGCCAACTGGATAACGCGCTGGGACGGTTGCTGGTGGTCGTCGAAAATTACCCGCAGCTGAAGTCCAATGAGAATTTTCTTCGTTTGCAAGACGAACTCGCAGGAACGGAAAATCGCATTGCCATCGAGCGCCGCCGCTACAACGAGACGCTGCAGGACTACAACACGTTCCTCTCGCTCTTCCCCAACAATGTAGTAGCGAGCTTAAGCGGCTTCAAGCGGAACGACGCCTACTTCAAGACCGAAGAGGGCGCGCGGCAAGCTCCGAAAGTGAATTTCAATTACGGGACGACGCCTGCGGCACCGAGTTCGCAGCCCGCGCCAGCAAAGCCTTGAGAGTTTTTGGTTATTGGTTGTTAGTTTTTAGTCTTTCATAAGAGGGGAAAGATCCGTTGTTGTCCATGTCGAGGATGAGGCGTGTTGTATGCGGGATTTCCGTCACAGAGCGAGGTGTTGGCGGATTTCGGTGACGATTTCTTCGGGTGACTTGGCCACGTCAACGGTGAGCGCATCATGGTCCGGCTCTTCGAGGTCGGCGAGCTGGCTGGCGAGCATCTGTTCCTTCATGTAGTGGCCCCGGCGGGAATGTAGCCGTTCGAGCAACAGGGCGTAGCTGCCTCTCAGGTAGACCAGCTTGATGTCGTTCGCGTTCGAATGGACTCCTAATAAGTCGCGATAGCTACGCTTCAGCGCGGAGCACCCTAGAACTACATTTCGGTTCTGAGCTCGCCATTGCCGCATCTGCTCGCGGATGGATTGGAGCCAGGGAAGGCGGTCTTCATCCGTTAGTGGTATACCGCGCGACATTTTCTCTATATTGGCCGGTGGATGGAAATCGTCGCCATCGGCAAACTCCCAGGAGAGTTGCAAGGCCAGCAGTTTTCCGACAGTGGTCTTGCCCGATCCGGCGGGGCCCATCAAGAAAATGATCACGGAGAAGTTCAAAAGTTCAAGAGTGAAAGAGTCCGAGAGTTCATAGAGCCTTATAGAATGGCGCAAAAAGCAGATTCCTCGCTTCACCTGCCTGCCCTGCCTGCGGCAAGCAAGCGCAGGCAGGCTCGGGATGACAACTCACAACGCTCGTCGAAGCGCCATGACGGCCGCGAAAAGCGGGAGCAAGGCTCCCGCACTCCAAATCAGAATTTGCGGGTTTCCTGGCGCGACCAGCGCTCGATCACAATTTTCGATTCGGTGAAGAACTCCACAGCGTCGCGTCCCTGGCCGTGGAGAATCCCGAAGAAACTTTCCTTCCACCCGCTGAACGGGAAATAAGCCATCGGCGCAGCCACGCCGATATTGATGCCGATATTGCCCGCGGGCGCTTCGTAACGGAACTTGCGAGCGGCCGAGCCGCTGGAGGTGAAAAGCGAAGCCTGATTTCCATACGGGCTGCGGCGAAGGAATTCCATGGCCTGATCGATCGAATTGGCATGAACCAGGCTCAGCACGGGACCAAAAATTTCCGTGTGCGCGAGCTGGCTGGTAGGAGGGAGGCCATCGAGAACCGTGGGCGTCAGGAAATTGCCTGCTTCATATTTGGGAATTCTCGTGCCGCGCCCATCCAGAATGGGCTTAGCGCCTTCCCCGACACCAGCGTTAATTAAGGTTTCGATGCGCCGCTTGCTTTCTTTGCTAATGACCGGCCCCATCTGCACGCCCGCATCGAGGCCGTTGCCGACATGAATTTTAGAAGCGGCTTGCGCGATGGAGTCGCGAAATGCTTTTTGCGCTTCGCCAATGGTAACCGCGACTGAAACGGCGAGACAACGTTGCCCAGCGCAGCCAAACGCGCTGTCACTGATGATTTGCGTCGCCAGCTCCATGTCCGCGTCGGGCAGAACGATGACGTGATTTTTCGCGCCGCCCTGGCACTGCATTCGTTTGCCGCTGGCGGCGGAGCGCGCGTACACATGCTTGGCGACAGGCGTGGAACCGACGAAGCTGACGGCGCGCACCTGCGGATGGTCGCAAAGCGCGTTTACGACGTCGCGGCCGCCATTGATGAGGTTGACGACACCCTTGGGAAGGCCAGTCTTTTCGAGCAGTTCGAAAGCGCGGCGCATCGACAGCGGAACGCGCTCGGACGGCTTCAAGAGGAAAGTGTTGCCGCAAGCGATGGCATACGGCAGAAACCAGTAGGGGACCATCGCCGGAAAATTGAAGGGCGTGATAGCCGCAACCACACCGAGCGGCTGGCGGATTTGCATTTCGTCCACGCCAGGGGTCACGTCTTCCAGGTTGTAGCCCTGCATCATCGTGGGAATGCCGCAAGCGACTTCGACGTTCTCAATCGAACGACGCATCTCCGCTTTGGCTTCCCCAAAAGTTTTTCCATTTTCCGTCGTGATGATGCGCGCGAGTTCGTCGAGATTTTCTTCGAGAAGGTTTCTCAGCTTAAAGAGATATTGAATACGTTCGCCAGGAGGCGTACGGCGCCACCCGGGAAAAGCAGCGGCGGCGGCTTGCACGGCGGCGTCCACATCAGCCGGTGACGAAAGCGGCGTGCGCGCCAGCAGTTCGGCGGTAGCGGGGTTTGTGACATCGGCGAATTCGGAGGCATTGGGGCGCCGCCAAGCGCCATTCACATAGTTTTCCAGTTCGAGAGCTTGCGTGGTGACTGCGCTGCCCATGGTTTACTCCTTGGCCTGTGTCTGAAATCGGAGAGACGTCCGGCAAGGCCGTTCTTTGAGGAATCGCGCCAACTAGCTTACCAAAGAATGGCGTGAGAGGCGCTCGAATGACACGGAAAAAATCGAGGCGGAATTAATTATTCGGAAAGCGGGTGGAGCTTGGGTTTGGAGTCTTGAAACATGCGATACGCCAGCCATGCAACGACCGCAATCATCCCAAACCAGCCCAGATCACGCATAGAGCCGCCAATTCTCCGATCTTGAAGAAGCAATCCCCACTGGCCGAAAAGAATCGTCCAGTCGCCCATGTCGGAACCCACCAAAGGCAAAGCCTGCGCCCGCGCATCCGCCATGTACGTGCCGATGTACGGAAAATTTTCAAAGAACCAGAAACAAGAGAAGGCAAAACCGGCTGTTTCTCGTTGCCAGAAAAAATAAGCAGCGCAGAGCATTGGCACGAGCAATTCACCGAGCGTGCCGCCTAAAATGTGGATCGTCTCGCCAAACCAACTGAAGAAGAAGTGCCCGCCTTCGTGAACGATCAAATTGACGTAATCAAGAAAAAGGAATCCAGAATGGTCGAGAAAAGCGTAAACGAGAAAAAGCGCATAAGCGCAAAGCCACGGAATGCCTACTCCGCGCGAAACAGGCTTCCATTCGCCCAGGCTGTCGTCGAGGAAGGCCATTTCCTCCAGCGTAACAAGCCAACTCCATTGCTAAAAGGAACTTGGAGGTTCTTGTTTCGATAGCAGAAAAGTCTGAGCCATGAGGAGGCAGCCAAGAGCTCGAATTTATCGATCGGCGGCAGCGAGGGCTTCGTAGGCCGCGCCTAACAATGGGGCGGATTCGTTCAGGATGATGGACACGGGGATGTTGCTCAGGAGGCCTTCAAACTTCCACTTGTCTTTGAAGGCGTGAAAAAACGTGCCGTCTTTCATTTTTTCGAGAATTTTTATGGCGATGCCCCCGGCTACGTAGACGCCGCCGAGGGCCAAAACTTTCAGCGCGAGGTTCCCTGCTTCGGCGCCGTAAATGGCGGTCCATAAATCCAACGTGTCCGAGCACACACGGCAGGATTTGTCCAAACCGCGGCGCGTAATATCGGGAGCGGGATCGGCGTCGGGATCCTCAAACGAAGCATGCAATACCTTTGGCGCCAAGAACTCATGGATGGTGCGGAAGCCGCGCCCAGAGAGAATGAGTTCCCAACTGACTTGCGGATAACGGCGGCGCATGAAGCGCAGCAACTCAATCTGCTGCTCGGTATGGGGAGCAAAATCGGAGTGGCCCCCTTCGGAAGGCACAACGTGGTAGCGGCCTGAATCCCAAAACAGAATGGATTCGCCCAAGCCCGTGCCCGCCGCGAGCAGAGCGCGCGTGCCGCCCGGTTCGGGCTTGCCCGGATTCAATACGCAGAAATCTTCCGGCGCGAGATGTTCTAGGCTGTGTCCCCACGCGCCAAGATCATTCAGCAACACGACGTGCGGCACATTGAGTTCTTTGATCAACGTCTCGGTTTCCACGATCCAGGGAAGGTTCGTGGCGCGCACGCGACCGTTAATGACCGGGCCGGCGATGCCAAAACCAGCGGCATTAATCCGCTCGCCCCCGAGATGGTCCGCCGCCTGACGGGAAAATTCCTTGACGATGAAATCGAATTGCGCAAATTCCTTGCTGGCAAAGCGGTGACGAAAAACGGGCGTGAGGTTGCCATCCTTTTCGGAAAACAGGGCCAGGTTGCATTTGGTGCCGCCTACGTCTCCCGCAAGGATCACCGATCCCCCTTCTAATCTCCTCTTTTAAAACGGTTGAAGAAATAATGCAACTATGGGTTATACCACCGGCGGCCGTCGCGTTCGAGCAGAAGATCGGACTCCCGCGGGCCCCAGCTTCCAGCAGGATACTGAGGTACCTTGGCAGTTCGTGCGGCGCTCCACACGTCCAGGATGGGGTCCACCAGAGACCAGGCGGCTTCGACGCTGTCGCCGCGATCGAAGAGCGTGGCGTCGCCACGCACGCAATCATTCAGCAGCGTGGCGTAAGCGCTGCGCGTGGTCTGGCCGAACCCTTCCCGATAACTAAAATCCATGGTGACATTTCCAATGCTCATTTCCGTTCCCGGACGCTTCGCACCAAAGCTGATGGAAATTCCTTCGTCGGGCTGGATGTTCAGGACCAAACGATTCGGTTCCACCTCACGCTCTCGAAACACGATATGCGGCGCGCAATGGAACTGGATCATGATTTCCGTGCTGCGTTTGGCGAGCCGCTTGCCCGTGCGGATGTAAAAAGGAACGCCCGCCCAGCGCCAATTGTCGATGAGCAATTTTCCGGCGACAAGAGTTTCCGTTTTCGACGCAGGGTTTACGCCGGGCTCATCGCGGTAGCCCGGGACGGGTTTGTCACCGATTTTCCCCGGCGCATATTGTCCCCGGACGACCGACTGCGCCACCATTTCGAGATTGAAGGGCCTAATGGACTGAAGCACCTTCAGTTTCTCATTTCGCACGGCGGTGGCGTCGAAGGCAGCAGGCGGTTCCACAGCGACAAGAGAAGTTAGTTGCAGGACATGACTCTGAATCATGTCGCGGAGAGCGCCCGCGGTTTCGTAAAAGCCGCCACGGCGCTCCACACCGAGCGTCTCGGCAGCGGTAATTTGGACGTGGTCTACATAATTGCGGTTCCAAAGCGGCTCAAAAATTCCGTTTCCAAAGCGCAGAACCAGAAGGTTCTGCACCGTGTCTTTTCCCAGATAATGGTCGATACGGTAGACCTGCTTCTCATCGAATACGTTCAGAACAACCTTGTTCAATTCCTTCGCGGAAGCCAAGTCGCGCCCGTACGGCTTCTCGATGATGATGCGGACCCAAGAGTCTGGCGAAGAAGGATGCGCGAGCCCCGCGCGCCCAAGTTGTTCAACGATATCCGGATAAACTTCGGGCGGCGTGGAGAGGTAAAACAGGCGGTTGCTGCCCAGATTTTTCGACGACTCCAACTCGGCCAGCCGCTTGGCCAGTTGTGCATAAGATTCCTGATTTGCGTAATCCCCGGGGGAGTAATAAAGGTTGGACGCGAATTCATCCCATTTCTTTGGGTCAATCGGTCCGACTTCGGAAATCGTTTTGGCAGCTTCGCCCAAACCTGCGCGGAAAGAATCTTCGGTCATAGCCGTGCGAGCGAACCCGACGATGGCGTAGCGCGGCCCGAGAGCGTTGTGCGTCGCCAAATCGTACATCGCAGGAATGACCTTGCGTTTGGCGAGGTCGCCCGAGGCGCCAAACAAAATTACCGTGCAGGGTTCCGCCACTCCGCCGTAGACTGATCCGGAACGCCCTGTTTCCCCCACCATTGTTTCTCCTTCATGATTTTGCGGCATGTTTCCTAGTGTGGTGTGTCAGAGGCTCTATGAATAACAGCGCGGGACCTCAGGGGCTAAAGCCCCATGGAATGCGGGCTTTATGTCGGAGCTAAAGCTCCGACCCCCCTAAAAACCGAGCAAGGAACTTCTGAGTCAAAACACTAGGATTAACGCGACGCTCCAAACTATACCTCAACCCCATACTTTCCAAGTTCCAAACGCAATTGTTCGCCGGTCTGGTGATGAATCGTGTTCATCCCCAGCTTGCGAGGACTTTCCAAATTCAACGGACGATCATCAATGAAGAGGCACTGTTCCGGCGGCCTTTGCGTCACTTCCAACGCAATGCGAAAAATCGTTTCTTCCGGTTTTCGGGAGCGCACGTAACACGAGCTGAAGAAAGCCAGGAAATTCCGCCGAAGGTTAAAGGCTTCGATGCGGTACTGGTTGAGCTCCAGCGGCTCGTTGTTGATAGCGCCGACAAAATATTTTTGTGTATTCGTTATCTTGTCGAGGATCGCTCTTGTTTCCGGATATTCCTTGGATTGCGCGAACATGAAAGCTGTGAATTCCTCGCGCGAGAACGAACGCGAACGATAGAAGAGCGTGCGGTCGAGGTATTCATTCAGCGTGATCAGGCCGCTGTCGAAAGCGGGAAAAGAGAGATCGTGTCTATCTTCAAATTCTTCCCAATCCAGATGAAACGTGGCGGCGGCGTCTTTCCGCGATTCCCGGTCCCAACCGTTGGTCAGGATGACGCCGCCGATGTCCCAAAACAGGGTGGAGATTTTGGGCAAGTCGCTTTGCCTCCGGTTCTACCTAGATGCAGCAACCATGGATTTGGTGAGGTCAAGCTTTACCAAAGCAGCGTCGCGCCGAGGGGACCGAAATCTTGCCTGAGCGGCTAGGATTTTACTCTAACTTGCAGTAAGGTAAAAAAGACAGGAACGAACAGGAGAAAAGGATGGCCAACGAATCCTGCGATCAGCCAGCGCCGGCGCAGAGCGAACCGGTGAAGCCGGGAACGCGCATGGTGAAATGCGTCAAGTTCGGCAAGGAATTGCCGGGGCTGGACCGCATCCCGTGGCAAGGAGAGCTGGGAAAACGCGTCTACGAAAACGTTTCGAAAGACGCGTGGAAGCTGTGGCTTGAATACTCCAAGATGATCATGAACGAGTACCGCCTGAATCCTCTCGATCCCAATTCGCAAAAGATCATGGGCGAGCAGATGGAGCAGTTTTTCTTCGGAGAAGGCGCGAAATTGCCCGAAGGATACGTGCCGCCAAAAGCAAAAGGCTAATCAGCCGCTCACGGGCAACCGGTGTGTCGCCGGGTGCTCAACAGGCAGTCGCGGTGTGATAGCGAAACGTAACTTTCGGTGCGCTTCGCGGATCGCGAGTTCCACTTCCTCTGCAGTACCACCTTTCGCAAAGAGAAATCCTAGATAGCTCGAACCTTCGGGCCAGGCGGCAATGTAATCATGCAGCCGCGCCGTGACGATCAGTTCGGTAATGCGGTGCGTCGCGCGAGCCGCCTCCACACCCGAAACGCTTTCTAAAATGCCGCTCTGGGGAATAGGAATCATCATGACGCCGGAAGCTTGCGCTTCTCGCTGTGCATCGCTGCCGGGCATCTTGAGGGCGTCGCGAAGGAGCAATTCTTCCAATCCAATCTCTTCGCAGGCTTCGCCTGGGTGAAATTGCAAAGCGCGCGCGCAAAGCCCGCCAATGGGGCGAGCGGCGACTTCGATGGGCCATATCCCCTCTTCGTTGATTCGAAACTCTGCGTGAATCGGTCCGCGAGTCAGGCCCAGTGCGCGCGCTGCATCGCTCGCGCACTTTTCGATCTGACGCTGAGTTGCTGCCGAAAGCCTGGACGGAGTGACGTAGATGGTTTCTTCAAAATATGGCCCTTCGAGCGGGTCGGGCTTATCGAAGATCGCCAGGATTCGCAGGGTGCCGTCGATGAGGAGGCCTTCGACGGCCACTTCCTTGCCGGGAATATAACCTTCCACGATCATCTGGTCGAGATTCGGTTCGCGCGTGGCGCGAATCTCGGCCGATTCGAGTAGCCGGCGAAGACGCTCAGCGGCGGCGAGAAATTCCTTGCGATTGTTCGCCCGCATCACGCCCTGGCTTGCGGAAAGCGAAAGCGGCTTCAGCACGCACGGAAACGAAATGCCGGTGAGAGCAGGGTCAGGAACCGGGTTTACCGGGAAACTCCGAAACCAGGGGATGCGCAATCCCGCGGCCCGAAACACTTCGCGGGTCCGCAATTTGCTTCGGCAAGCCTCGACCGCTGCCGGATGGTTGCACGGTACTCCTAGAGCGCGCGCCGTGTACGCCGCAGCGGCTGCGGGGCGATCTCCGAGCGCCAACACTCCCGCAACTTCCTGGCCGCGCAATTTTTCTATCACCGTGTGCGCGGCTTTCTCGGGAAATTCGAAATGCACTGGAATGGCTTGATCACCCCAGGGGTCTTCGAGTTGCTTGCAGCGATCCGTCACGTAAACGAGTTGCACACCCAGTTTGCGCGCCGCCTCTTCAAAACTCCGCGTCTGGTAACCCAGCTTCGCGGTGAAGAGCAGCAGGCGCTTAGCCGTGTTATTCGGTGTGGAAGACAAGGACTCGCGACTCAAACGAACGACTCCGTCTGTGGCAAAGATTCTTTAGCTTGCGCGAACGGAACCAACTGGTCCCGGGTCGGCTCGGCTCAACAATACCAGGGCTCATTGAGGTACGGGATTGTTGCGCGGGCCGCGAGAATAGGATGCGCGGCGAACTTCGTTTGCACGCCTGCGGCTTCGTGCGCCGCTCTCCAGATGCGCTCGAAGATCGCCCGCCGCGGAAGCTTGAGTTTTTCGCAGGTGGCAACGGTTGCTTCAATCTCCTCGGCAAGCGCATCAACACGCGGATCCGCATTCCGCCACGGATAAACGAGCGCCGAAGGATCAAACGGACCAACCAAACGCCGCACTTCTTCGAGCTCCAGCAAGCGGGAGCCTGCGGGAATCAGCAGCCGGATGGCAAGCTGGATCGGCGCGACGTTTTCGACCAAATCGCTTTCGCGCAAGACGCGCAGCAGGTCCAAATAGCTCTCCAGTGTCGTCCAGGGCGTGAAGGGCACAAATGTAGGCTGCAAAACCATAGCCAACTCGCGAAAGATGCGGTTCACTTCGAGAAAATCCGTGCGTGTGTGGCCCTTGTCGAGTCGGCGCAGCACGTCATCATCCACCGATTCGAC
>JAWOLO010000533.1:0-7134 GCA_033853375.1 Terriglobia bacterium | reverse complement strand
CGCGTGTTCTGGCCAAACATCGTGTAAATCGCGTCGGAACCCATGGCGAATTTCACGCCGGCCTTGTGCGCCTTTCGGGCCGTCTCCAGATTGCGCTCAATGAACGCCTTGGTCTTCTCCTGAAAACCGTTGGCATAGCCAATCTTCTGCCAGTTGTCCAGGTAATAGCGGTTGTGGTCAATCGTGGGAACGTAAAACGTGCCGCGCTTCGCCATTTCGGCGATGGTGGCGTCGTCCATGTCGGTGGCGTGCTCGAGCGAATCGGTTCCCGCACGCACCGCGTCACGCGCGCCATCGGGCCCGTAGGAATGAATCGCGATCTTCTTTCCAAATTGATGCGCCGTGTCGACCGCCGCTTTAATTTCCTCGTAGTTGTAAGTCTGAAAGCCCGTGGTGTCGTCGTCCGTGCCTGTTGACGCGTACATCTTGATGACATCCGCTCCCGCAGCAATCTGCTGGCGCACGACGCGAAGCACTTCCGGCACGCCGTCCGCGATTCCGCCGGCGGGAGGATTCAGGCCCGGCTTGTATGGCGTGTTGGTGACGTACAGGCCATAGCCGCAGACAAACATGCGCGGGCCAATCATTTCGCCGCGATTGATAAGGTCGCGCATGGCGATATCCATGTACTGATCCGCGCCGAGGTCGCGAACGGTGGTGACGCCAGCTTCCAGAGTGCGCAGCGCACCCTTGCGCGCAAGGAAAACTTCCACGGCAGGAGGGTTCGCCGTGAGCTGTTTCAACATGGGCTCGCCCGGTGTCTCGTCCGTGTACATCGTCATGTGCGTGTGCACGTCGATGAGCCCGGGAAGGCCGGTGTACTTGGAGAGGTCGATCACTTCGGCGCCCGAAGGAATCGCAGACGAGTCCGTCGTCACGGTCTTAATGCGGTCGCCCTCCACGATCACAATGGCGTTCGTCCACAACTTGCCTTTCGCGTCCCAGAGCTTGCCGAAGCGCACGGCCTTGCTAGCTTTTGCGCCCGGCTTTTCTTGGGCTGACGCGACGGAAAGGCCAAGCGCAAGCAGGACAAGAGAAAGCGACAAGAACAAATCAGCCGTTCTGGCGAACGGCGTTCCCAGGTGAATCCGCTTCATGGAGCACGCCCCTTCGGTAACGCGCAATTATCGCCCTTAACGTTCGCGGCCTATTGGCCTGACGCCGACTGCGGTGGAGGAAGCAGGCCAAGCTGCCGCACCATTCCAATGTCGTCCCGATTCGCAAAGTGCTCTGCAATCTTGCCACCGAGCAACCGGTACATGTGCATGTGCTGAACCTCGAAGGAGCGCCCGGTGGGTTTCACGCCGACCAACATCCCTCCGTCAACTGGGAGGTTCGACGTGCCCCGGTGGGTGCCAGTGTGTGTGCAACGGACGACCACCCACTCGCCCTCGGCGACCGAGTTGAGGGGCGTCATCCGGGCATCGGGGAAGTTGCTCTTAATTTCACCCAACACTTTCCGCACGCCAGCACGCCCCACCGGTCGCCCGTGATTCCGGCAGTCCTCGGCGAAACAGGCCGCTGCCGCGTCAAGGTCGCCGCGATTGAACGCCTCGTGGAATTGTTCGGCCACGCGCCGGTTGGTCTCTGTAATGTCCAAGGAAACCCTTCATTCGCAGCAGCACACCGGATTTCTAATTCAGTTGTGGAAGGAATGCAATCGCAAAGAAAGAAGGAAACGAGCGCTTAGTTCCTGCGTTGTACGGCTTGCGTGGAAGGTGGCGTCAGCTTGGAAGTGGCCGTGGAAGGCAGCGGCGGCGCTACGCCCGCAATCGGTGAGCCCAGGCCCAACTGCTGAAGACTCCTGGCGTCGAGCTTGCCGGTGGGTGTTAAACCATGCAATTCCTGAAACTTTCTCATGGCTTCCGCGGTGGCGTCGTCCCACTTCCCGCTGGGTGTTCCCGTATAAGAGCCGTCCTTCGCCAGCGCCTGCTGGATTTCGGTAATGCGATCCGGAGTCGGAGCTTTCTGCCCTCGGTCCCGGCGCCGCGATCTTCTTGCGGATCTCTTTCCGTGCGAGGCACTGCGGGCCGAAGCACGTCCGGGTTTCCCTGGTGCCGGGTTCTTGGCCTGCGTGGAATCGGAAAACACACCCAGTCCTGCTGCCAGAAGCAGCGACGAAGCCAGGTGTGTTGCCTTCCGAAGTTGTATGCGCATTGTTTCGCGTTGAGGTGTTATTGCTGATTGTCCGACGGGACTTTTCCAGACAGGTAAACCGTCAGCATCCGGTCGCCATCCTGCCGACGAAGAACCTTGAATACCACATCATCGCCCGGCTTCAGCTTGGACACTACCGCGCGATAGTCGGCAACCGAGTTAATCGGCTGGCGATTGATTTCCGTGATCACGTCGCCGCGTCCGAAAAGGAGGTCTTCGGCAAAGGATGCCGGCTCAACTTCGGTTACGATCACGCCTTTTTGTCCTTCAATGCCCACGCGGCGCCCGCGTTCCGGGGTCAGTTCTTCCACATGCAAACCGAATTCGGTTGGAGCTGCTTCGCCGGGCTGATCGCCCATGCGGCCTGCGGTGTTCGGGAAGACCCGTGTGCGGTCTTCGACGGTCGCCGAGGTTTCCTTCTGTGAACGGTCACGGATATAAGACAGTTTGACCTTGCTGCCGATCGGCGCTTCCGCGATCGGATTAACCAGGTCGTTGCCCGTCTTGACGGGATGGCCGTTCACGCTGGTGATGACATCGCCGCCCTTTAGGCCGGCCTTCTCCGCCGGGCTCCCTGCCTGCACGCTTTCGATCACTACTCCGTACGGCGCGCCGAGCGATTTCAGCGTAATCGGGTTGGTGCTGATTTCTTCCTGGAAGCTGACGCCAATCGAACCGCGCGTCACGCGCCCTTGCTTGATGATCTGGTCATAAACCTTAATCGCCGTCGTGGAGGGCAGCGCAAATCCAACTCCCTCATAGCCACGGCTGCCAGTGATAATCGCCGTGTTGATTCCGATCACCTGGCCTGAAAGGTCGACGAGCGGCCCGCCGGAGTTTCCGGGGTTGATGGCGGCGTCCGTCTGCAAGAATCTCTGGAATTGCTGGCCGATGCCGCCGCGATCCTTGGCGCTAATGATTCCGGCCGTAACCGTGGCCTGCAATCCGAAGGGACTGCCAATGGCCAAAACCCAATCGCCTACCTGCACACCGTCGGAATTGCCTAGCTTTGCGACCGGCAGGTCCTTGTTCGTGTCGATTTTGATGACGGCCAAATCCGTGTCGTCGTCAGCACCTACCAGCTTCGCCGTGTACCGCGTGGTGTCACCATTCAGTTGCACCTGGATCTTGGTGGCCTGCTCAATGACGTGATTGTTGGTGAGTATATAGCCGCGCTTGTCCACGATAACGCCGGAGCCAAGGCTGCGGTCGGCCTGGGGAGGTCCATCGGGCCGGCCGTCAAAGAAGCGATCGAAGAAATCCTGCATCGGATCATCTGGGTCGGCGGGCTGCAGATGGCGCTTGTTGCGGGACTGCCGGCGCTCCAGCACCTGCGTGGTGGCGATGTTGACTACCGCCGGCTCGACCTTGTTCACGATGCCAGCAAAAGTATTGGTCGCCGGGATGGGATCCGGCACCGTCAGCGCCGTGGCCGTTGTCCCGGGAAACACAAATCCCTTCGTGGCGGAAACCCTGCCCGAGACTATCGAGCCGATGAGGATTCCCACGATTAACGTAAAGCTCACAAATGCCGCCGCCAGGATCTTGCGCTGACGTGCCCAGTTCAAAAGTTCCCTGACTTGATCTCCCATTTCCCCTTACTCCTCTTCAGACTGCCCCCCGCGCCGGTGTAGAGCGTGCAACGCTCTTCGATCACAGTGGACTCATCTCTAAAACTTACCGACCGACCGCTTCGCCGGCCTGGTTAGTATAACACTGCCCTTTCGTTGTGGTTGCTAACCTTCCGGTGAGTCATCGAACGATAACTACCGGCGGGTGAGTGCTTCCGACTCTTACGCACCCGAGTCTTACGCACCCTTTATTGGACGCAGGAAGCAGCCAATATGTTGTTAAGGCCACTCCCGGGAGGAAGGACCGCGTAAGTAGCTGGGACAAAAGGAGTAATCTTGTTTGAAGATCCAATCCAAAGACTTGTCGTGAACCTGTTAACAGTGCTGCCTTTCTTCGCGTCTGGATGATCGAATGGAACTATCGCTAAGCGAGCTTGCGTGTGGGATACGCCCTTGACTTTCGAATTGCGAGCATGGAACGTCAGGCTGTGACTTCCCAGCCCGCTACCGAAACTTGCGCGGACGAGACGCTGGTGAGCGCCGCGCGCGCAGGCGACCGGCCCGCTTTCGGGCTGCTCTACGCCCGCTATGCGCGAATGGTGCACGGCATCTTGCTCTGCCGCGTGCCGCCGCGCGACGTGGACGACTTGGTTCAGGAGGTTTTTCTGCAGGCTTTGCGGCAACTGCATTCGCTGCGGGATGTTTCCCGCTTTGGCGCGTGGCTCAGCACCATCACTCGCAATCGCGCCAACGATTACTACCGGAAAGCAAGTCCGGTGGATAGGGCCACGGATCCTGCGGCGGAAGAGCAAGCGGAAAGCCGCACCAATGACCACGCGGCGACGCAAGAAGCGGCGATGACGTTAGCGGTGCTGCGGACGCTGCCGGAAACGTATCGCGAATCGCTGACGCTGCGGCTCGTGGAAGGCATGACCGGCCCGGAGATCGCCGCGCGGCTGGGGCTGAAGCACGGGTCGGTGCGCGTGAATTTGCATCGCGGCATGCAGATGCTGCGAGAAAAGCTGGCGGAAAAAGCGCAAAGCGGGGCGAGAACATCGAACGCGAAACGTGAGAGCGAGAGCAAGTGAGTCAGCATGAGTGAAAGTAGGAAGGACCCTGTTATGAAAGATGATTATTTGTGGGACGGCTCTGGTGAGCCGGACCCGGAAGTGCAAAAGCTAGAGAATTTGCTGGGGCGCTATCGGCACAATCAGCCCGCGCCGGCATTCGATCAACTTGCTGTAGAGCAACCTGCGTCGCGCCGCTGGCGCTTCCGTGCGTTTCGGTTTTCCTTTCAGTTGGCGGCTGTAGCCGCAGTGGTATTGATTGGTGTGGTGACGTTTGTTGTTTTTCGCGCACGGAAGGCGAATGATGCGGGGCCGGCGTGGGAGATTGCGCGTATTGCGGGCGCGCCAAGGGTGGGCTGGCATTCTCTCAGCGCGAATTCAGAAACCGCCAAGCTGAAGGTTGGTCAAACATTGGTTACGGATAATTCTTCGCGTGCCAGCATTACGCTGGACGAGACCGGGCAAATCGAAGTTGATCCATCCTCGCGACTGCGGGTGCTTGCGAGCGGTCCCGCGAGGAAGCATCTTGCGCTCGAGCGCGGCACGATTCATGCCACCATCTGGGCGCCTCCCGGCGAATTTGTCGTGGATACGCCTTCGGCGGTGGCCGTGGATTTGGGATGTGTGTATACGCTCCATGTGGATGACTCCGGTGCGGGGCTGCTGCGCACGACGATGGGATGGGTCGGCTTCAAGTTGAAGGGCCACGAATCGTTTATTCCAGCAGGCGCGGTCTGCGCGACGCGGCCGAAAATTGGGCCGGGAACCCCATACTTTGAAGACGCCCCGGCTACTTTTCGCGAGGCATTAGCGAAATTTGATTTTGCAAAGATCACGCCGCAGGAGCGCAATGCCTTGCTCGGAATTCTACTCGCTGACGCGAGGAAAGAAGATGCGCTGACGCTGTGGCATTTGCTGTCACGCGTGAGCGACGCGGACCGCCCCGGCGTTTACGATCGACTTGTGGCGCTGGCTCCTCCGCCCAAAGGCGTTACGCGCGAAGGTATTTTACGCCTCGATCAAAAGATGCTGGACTCCTGGTGGAATTCGCTCGGCTACGGCGATGTGTACCTGTGGCACATGTACGAGCGGACTTGGTCAGAGAAGTAGGTCTGCATGATCTAACACCGAGACCCCTTCCGGCCCCGCTTGCATTCACTTAAGCACCACACGGCAGCCGACTTGCTAGGTTTTTACGGATTATCAAAAGTGGTAAGGAAGGCACTAATGCCCTGAGCCTAATTGTGATAGTCGGATAGGATAGGGTTGATGAAACCCTTTACACCTGTCGTACTGTTTGCCGATGCTGGCATCCCGATGATTTTCTTGACCTTTCCTCTAATGCTGATGCTATTGATTCCTGTGGTCATCGTCGAAGGTCTTCTTTGCAGAAAATGGTTGAACCTGGCGACGTGGGAGGCAATGAAATCCAATTTGGTCTCCAATCTAGCATCTACAATCATTGGAGTCCCACTCGCTTGGGCTGTTATGCTCGGCGTCGAATTCATAATGTTCGGAATTATTGACACGAACAACGCGATCAGCAATTGGCGGAGTCCCATTGCCCAAGTGATATCGCTTTTGCTAGCTTCGGCGTGGATTGGACCACCAGACCAGAACAACGCATGGGTTATCCCAGCCGCGACGCTCGTTTTGCTTGTCCCTTTTTTTCTTGCTTCCTACGCAATTGAGTACCGCGTTATGAAATTCATGGTCGGAATGCCGCAAGGCGGGCCACCCACTCTGGCATATCCTCGCGTGCGAACCGCGGTTCGCAATGCCAATCTTATAACGTACGGAGCGATGTTCGTTGCCACGGCTGCGTGGCTAGTTTTTTCATTGCCAAGACGCCGCTAGAAATAGACCTCAGACTTGCTACTCATCAGTTCGTTTGTTAACAGCCCTTCGCATCCGTGCGTCTTGGCTCCTGAAGTTCGAATCCACACGATTTGAACTAAACAGGAGGAGGCAAGACAAATGACACCCAAAGAGATTCGGCCATTTCGATCTTTCGCGACGCTCGCGGCCGCGATGCTGCTTTTCGCCAACGTGGCGCATGCGGGGCCACCATTGATTTGTCACGCGTTTGAGATTGGAAACGCAAAATCACTGCCGCTTGCTAGTTACAGCTGGAACCTAAGTGGTTCGGAGAACTACGACACTAAGAATTTGGTCAGGGACACGCTGGAAATTCTCGCGCCAGACACACCCGTGCTGGTGCGCATGGAAACATTACGGCGTGCGACGCTCTACGCGCGTAAGGATCCGCTCGCGGCGAAGGAGCTCCTCGCACGTCTTCACGCCCGCGCGACCTCTGCAGATTCGGCAGGGCATCCTGA
>JAWOLO010000532.1:0-16348 GCA_033853375.1 Terriglobia bacterium | reverse complement strand
CCAGGAAGATTATTAAAACCGGGCACCGACGAATTATCGTCATACAGCCAGCGAAAACTCATGTTTTGTTTGTCGGAGGCCTTGTGATCAATCCGAATAATGTGGTTGTTATCGAGGGTGACGGCGGGCTCTTCACGAACAAACAATCCGGTATTTAATGTTAGTCCTGTGCGCGTGGAATTGTCACAGGTACCCGTGGCGCTAGGCACGTCGAGCCCGATTGATGAGGGGACCCTCGTAGGATCTCCGGCCAGCGAGCCGAGAACTTTAAGGTAAAGAGCGGCGTTGGCGCACCCAGCAGCGGCCAAGGCCTGTAAAGTGGCTACGCCAGGGTTTGGGCCCGTTGCAGTAGGCAACCGCAATGAACCGGAGATCGCATCTCCATAGATGCGGTCCCACTGACCAGCAGCAAAGAAGAACGTCTTGTCATGCCCATTGTAGAGGTGAGGAATGACCACAGGGCCGCCAATCGTAAAGTCAGGGTTATTTTCTACTTGTCGGGGAACACTCGACTTGCCGTTAATCTTTTCAGTGTTATTCAGAGCGGCGAACGCGCTGCCGGAGTAAACGTACGTGGCCGTACCGTGCAGGCTATTCGTTCCTGACTTTGTGATCTGATTGAAGACCGCCCCGCCTGCACGTCCAAATTCCGCGCTGAAGTCCGCCGTTTGGATGTTAACCTCTTCGACCGCATCCGGATTGGTGATCGTAAAAGCTGGTCCGGTAACGGAAATGTCGTTATTCTCTACACCGTCAATCATGAAGTTGTTGCCGCGTGGGCGCTGGCCGTTTACGGAGAAAGCGAACGTGCCATCCTGGTTTATAGAGTTGGAAACGCTCTGGTTGATAACGGTGATTCCCGGCAGCAATTGCGCGACCGTCAAACTGTCCTGCCCCGTAATCGGCAGGTTCTCGATCGAATGATCCGAGAAGTTTGCACCGCGCACCTGTTCCGCCGTCTGCAAGATGGCCTCAGCGGAAGCTTCAACGGTGACAATCTCAGCGGTCGCCCCAACCTTCAAAGAGACATCGATATTGGAGGTGTGAGCAGCTTGGATTTCGATACCGGTGGTCTCTTGCTTGGCGAACCCGGAAGCCTGGACAGTGAGCGTGTAGGTGCCAAGGTCAACCGCGTCAAAGCGGTAGATGCCGGCCTCGTTTGTGACGGTCTGGCGTGTAACGTTGGTGCCCGCTTGCCTGATGGACACGCTGGCTTTGGCGATCACGGCACCGGAACTATCCGTCACCGTACCCGTTAAGGTGCCACGACTTGTCTGCCCATAGCTGAACGAAGCGGCCAAGGCGAGCAGAGAAGACAGAAATGCAAGAGCAAGGAACCTCTGGGAAAATTTCATGTGTCCCTCCTGAAGAACATGAAATCGAACGTAAAATGCAACGACCCGGTGACCTGGGTGGC
The DNA here is from genome assembly GCA_033853375.1 of Terriglobia bacterium. Classification (GTDB taxonomy): domain Bacteria; phylum Acidobacteriota; class Terriglobia; order Acidiferrales; family UBA7541; genus Acidiferrum. The sequence goes on along the minus strand of JAWOLO010000532.1, from coordinate 14,931 downwards.
TGTGCACGTACTGGGACGCCCACACACAGCCTGTGTACTTAAGCCTGGGAAAACTGAAAGCTATAGACACCCCATCTGGAAGAAATCTAAAGCTTCCCTGGTTGAGCGGGGAGCAACTCTCTGACCATGTTTAACCGGAATGTTCTCAAGTTGTAAAGAATAGAAAATAATGCTTTTTTGAGAGGTACTAGAGATCTCGAATGCCTAACGTCTAAGGAGGTTATCCAAAAGTACGGAACTTGATTTCAAAATCTGTAGGAAACTTGGCGAACGTATTTGTTTGGACCAGTTGCGAATTGAGTAGGCTATTCGCTCGACTTCGGGGATATTTTAGACGCGAAAGCAAACAGGCGTTTGAGAGGAGACAGGGAATGGAAGAGCCATTGCGAAAGATTGCGTGGAGAATGTTGCGAATGACGTTAGCAGTGTTCGGGTTAGTCGTGATGCTTTGGCCAGGATTGAGCGGTGCTGACGCGAAGCAAAGTGCGATGGCAGCTAGTGCGAGCGATCAGCCGTACGCCATCGAGTACTACTACAAAGCGAAATGGGGGCATGCGGAGGAGTTTCTGGCGCTCTTCAAGAAAAATCATTATCCGGTGCTGAAGAAAGAAATGGAACTGGGGCGCATGCTGAAGGTGAGCATGGTGACGCCGCGGTATCACATGACGGAAGACAGCCGCTGGGATTATCGCGTGACCATCGTTTTTAAGAATGCGGCCATCGCCAACGACAATTTCGACAGCTCCACGATTATCAAGCAACTTTATCCCGACCAGGACACTTACAAAAAGGAAGAGCAGCGCCGCTTTGAGATTCTCGACGCCCACTGGGACCTGCCCATCAAGGACGTGGACCTCGACGCGCGGTGAGTACCCGTTTGCCGTTCGTAGTTTGCCGTTCGCGGTACGGAGAGCAATTGTGCTTTCGTTTCATGGGGTGAGAAGTTCCATCGATGGGTGAATGCAGAAAAACCAAAACCCGCACCCTTAAAAACGAAGGGTGCGGCACCCCGCCCCCGCGTCCGCGCCACCCGCCATTCGTGCCGGTTCCCTCCCCCTGCTTTCTCTTGCCGGCCCCTGCCATCTCTCGTCCCGGATTCATTCGGAGAAAAAGAGAAAGAGGGATTTCTCACTGCGCTGCGCTCCATTCGAAATGACGGGTGGGCCGCTTTCAGAGTTGGAGGGGGAGAAGAGGGATTTCTCACTCTGCTGCGCTCCGTTCGAAATGACGGGTAGGACGCTTCGGGAAGGCGAGTGACGAAGCCGCCCGAGGCATGGCAGAATCGCCTGCCATGGAAAGGGCATTTCACGTCTACATGCTCGCGGGGAAGTCAGGCGTCCTTTACCTAGGCGTAACCGGCCATCTCGGCAAGCGGGTTTGGCAACACAAACAGAAACTTGTTGACGGCTTTACGCGGCGCTACAACCTGGATCGGTTGGTGTGGTTTGAGAGGCACGCGACGGCGCGGGCGGCGATCGCGCGCGAAAAGGAAATCAAGAAGTGGCGGCGCGCAAAGAAAATTGCCCTGATCAAAGCCATGAATCCGCAGTGGCTCGATTTGAGTGACAGATTGTAGAGCACCAATCCGTCATTTCGAACCCAGTCGCACCTGGGTGAGAAATCTCTCTTCGGTGTGGGTTAAGGCTCGAGAAAAGCGGGAAGAGGGATTTCATTGCGCGAAATGCGCGCAATGGCGCAGAGATCTCGCTGCGCTCGAAATGACAGAGTGGGAACCTAAAGACCCGCCACTACGGTTTGGCCAGCGCGGTTCGTGAGTTCTCGTCGGTCGAAAAGCGTGGGCGGAGTTTGCCGGCGGCGAGGGCGCGGAGGGCGGCGAGGCGGCCGGTGAGTTCCTTGCGGGACAATTCTCCCTCGCGGTAGAGGCTTCGCAGAAAGTCGTGGGCAGAGAGGTCACGCTTGCGCGAGTTGCAGTCCATGCAGCAAGAAACGAGATTGCGGTAGGAATTGGTGCCGCCCTTCGCGACGGGGACGACATGATCCAGGCAGTGGTCACGGGTAGGGGTCTGGCGAAGACAATAGAAGCAGAGGCCGACTTCGCGGGCGTGGATGGCCAGGCGAAGAGGACGCGTTCGCCAGAAGTCCAGCTCTTCGAGATTGGCGCCGCTGCACGGCAGAGAACCGGCGCGCGCGGATTGGTTGGGGTGCGCGGCGCAAAGCTGCTGTGGCAAGCGAACGTCGACCACGTGACCGATGTTGCTGCGTTCGATCAAATGCAAAGCTCCGATGTCGACCAGGCGGCGCACCGATTGCCGCGCGCGTCTGCTGGTAATGCCCAGATTGTTGGCCAGCCAGACAATCGAAAAGCGCAGCCGGAGCTTGCCCTCGAGGCAGGTGTGGCGGAGCAGATGGGAGTAGACAGCACGGTCGAGGACGGAAAGTTTGAAGCGGGGCGCGAGAACGTCTTCCAATTGTTTCCACACTTCTATACCGTCGAGTTTTTTAGCGTTCATCGTTTCGTCCTTTTTGAGGGAATTACTTCGGAGAGGTTTGTAGCGGCGACTCTACGTCGCCTTTTCCGCCCGCTTTGTAGTGGCGGGTCAGACCCGTTCGTCAGGCCTTTCTAGTGGCGCGTGTCGCGAAGAAAGACAGAGGCACCGGTCTGAAGACCGGCCACTACACTCGCCCTCACCCAAAAACAAAAAGGCCCCGACCAAAGAGTCGAGGCGCAGGTTTCTAGCAATTTAAGTTTTTATCACCAAAAGGCTTTTCTGTCAAGAAAAATCTTTACGAAAAGGATAAGTACTTTTGCAACAAACAGTTAGGCAGGCAGTGCAAGCCCCTTGTATCCGCCCGCCGCGGGCAGGCATGATCGGCACACCTGCTCGCGGCAATTTTCTAATAAACGTAAATCTTGCAAAGACTTACATGGGTTGTAAAAAACTCGCGCAACCTACCTGGTACTAGGGCTCAGGCTTGAACTGTTTGGGATCGAATAGGGCGGGATCCAGCTTCGGATTTGCCTGAATTTCAGAATATTCCTCGCTGAACACATTCCTTCCGTCCACGAAGAACTCGACGCGCGCGGCGACCAGGCCAACGGAAAGCTGGCGGTAATCGGCAAAGCGCGAATCCGACGTTTTTGTGGCATCCCGGCGGTCGGGCGCGATCATGCGTACAAACAACAGGCGCTTCTTTTCGACCCAGAACTGTTTTGATTTCAGATCGCCCTTATCCGCACCAACCACGTAAGCGGGGGCTCCGTCCCAAGTGTCTTCATGGAGTTTGGTCAGGTCGAACCCTTGCCCTTTTGTTTGATCGATTGTGACTTGTGGAGGTTGGCGGTAGACGTCAAAGCCCAGGACCAGAAGCATGTGCACGAACGGGCGCGAGTCTGACGCCTTGCCATTTTGGAATGTGGTCAGAGTGCCATCCGCCACCAGCATGCCATTGCCGTCAGCGGGCTGGCCGATGTCGATGCGCAATTTCCCCGGCAGACGCAACGCTTCATGCCAGATCTCGCTCTTGTCGGTGCCGTCCTCGTTATGCGTGGTGCTTTTTTGTGTAAATGTCAGCGTCTCGTACCAGTTGTTGCGGTAACGATCATGCATGGCGCGCAGGAGTGCCTCGCCATCGCGAATCTCCTGAGCATCGATTCCCGTGGCCGTCAATGCGCAACATGCGGCTAAGGTCAGAACTATGACTATGCTTCGGCTCATTCGAATGTGCGTATCCATTCTTCTTGTTTCTTGTTTTCGCGAATCACTGCCTCACCGGCAGCAGGCTGATTGACGCAGCATACACGCATTTGAGCCGAAAACCTAAAGACGCGAAGGGAAGACTCGACAGTGTCGTGCTCGACAAAAAACGGAAGGTCAGGGGGTGCGCGGAGAGGCGGAAGTGGCGGCGACTTCGATGATGGGATTGGGCAAGGTGCGCATGGTGCGCACGAAAACTTCCACGATCGAGCCGTCGAACTGCGCGTTGGCGCAGCGTTCCAGTTCGGCAAGAGCGTCGGGAGCGCTGCGCGCCTTTTTGTAGGTGCGGTCGCTGGTGATGGTGTCATAGGCGTCGGCGATGGCGATGATGCGCGCGCCCAGTGGAATGGTTTCTCCGGAAAGCGCGTTGGGATAGCCCGAGCCGTCAAAAAATTCGTGGTGATGCAGCACCATCGCACGAATACGCGCAAGCGGCGTGAGCGGATCGAGAATCTTTGCGCCGAAGCCGACGTGGGACTTCATGGTCTCCCACTCTTCGGGATTGAGCGGGCCGTTCTTGTTCAGAATACTTTCGGGGATGCCCACTTTGCCGATGTCGTGGAGCACGGCGCCGAGGCGAATCTCTTCGACTTCCCCGTCATTCATGCCCATGGCTTCGGCGATGAGCGCGGCATACGCGGCCACTTTCTGCGAGTGGCCTTGCGTGTAGTGATCTTTGGCATCAATCGCATAAGCCAAAGAAGTGACGGTATCCAACACGGCTTGCGGAAGCGCCTGTGGGCCCGCCGTCTCCGATACCAGGGTCTTGCCGTTTTCGGATTCCGTGGCGCTGAGCGATTCCGTGAATTGCCGCAAGCGCTGATAGATTTCCTCGAACGCTTCGGGGCCGGTGGAGAAAAGCCGCTTGAGCGTCACGCCCAAATAGGCTTCGAGAACGTCGCGCTTCCATTTTTTCGCTTCGTTGGGATCGAAGTGATCGGCGGTGGAGACGGCATTGCCGCCCTGATGCTTCGAAAGGTACATCGAAGCGTCGGCTACCTGGATGAGCTCTTGAGGCGACGAGCCGTGCAGAGGATAGCAGGCGATGCCGAAGCTGGCGCTGATGTTTTTCTCGCGCAGGAGCGGATCGGCGGAAACCCACCCGCGGAGTTTGCTGGCGAGCTGACGGGCGTGCTCCATGGTGGTTTCCGGCATCAGGATGACAAATTCGTCGCCACCGTAACGCGCGACGACGTCGGAGCGGCGGCAATTGGTCTCGAGAATCTGCCCAACGCGCTGAAGAACGAGGTCGCCTTCGAGGTGTCCGTAGAAATCGTTGACGAATTTGAAGCGGTCCAAGTCCATAAGCACCAGCGCGAAGGAGCGGCCCGCACGTGTGGAACGTTTCCATTCCGAGGAAAGCGCTTCCATAAAGAAGCGGTGCGTCTTGACGCCGGTGAGGCCGTCGGTGATGGCCTGCTCCTGAGCTTTCTGGAACGAGAGCGCATTGTGCAGCGCGCCGGCGATGAGGTCAGCGAGGGTGCGCAGCAGCAGGAGTTCTTCTTCGGAGAAGTCGACTTGTGTCGAGGATTCGATATAAAGAATGCCGTGGAGCTGCTCGGCATAGAAAACGGGGAGCGCGATGGCAGCAAGGGAATCCGGCAAGAACGGTTTCAAAGCACTGTCTGTCGAAGAGCCTGCACGGAAGACAGCCATGTGGCCGTTGCGCGCAACATGGCCGACGAGGCCAGTACCCAGCGGAATGCGTTGGCCGAGCGTGCCACGCCGCGTACCTGCTTCGGCTTGGATGACGATTTCGCGCGTGGCGTAATCCAGCGAGCCGATGCCGATGTGGTCGTAAGTTAGCCCGGCTTCCAACTGCTCGGTGATTTTAGCGAGCATCTCATCGGGATTCAGCGTAGCGATAGCGTTGCGTGAAATAGTATTGAGCAGAGAGAGGTGGCGAGCCTTGGTGCGCTCTTCATGGAAGAGACGAGCGTTTTCGATGGCGATGCTGGCTTCGCTGGCCAGCACTCGAAGCAATTCGAGATGGCCTTCGTCAAAGACGCGCTCGTGATCGGAAAAAACGGCCATGGCGCCGATGGCATGATCGTAGGCAACGAGAGGCACGCCGCAGAAGCAGCCTCCCGTACGAATGGGTTCCACGCCAAGCTTCCTCACCTCGCTCACATAGTTCTCACGGATCAGCACGGGCTGGCGCGTTCGAATGAGATATTCGGTGAGATGGTTGCCGGCGGGACGGCTGCGCCTGGGCACGCGGCTTCCGCCAATGATTTCCAGTTCAAAACGAAGTTCGTCGCGAAGAGGATCCAGCTCGGCGATGTAGAAATTTTCGACGTCAAAAAGGCGGCGGAGCTCCTCCCAAACTTTCTTGGTGAGCTCTTCCTTTTGCAGCGTGGAGCTGAGCACGCGGCCAATTTCGTTAAGGACGTGCAATTCTTCGGAACGGCGCGAAGTCTGCTGGATTAAATAACTGTTCTCGACGGCCATGCCGATCTGATGGCCCAGAGCAAGCAAGAGCCGCAGCTCCGCGGATGTGAAGCGGCGATTGTCCGGAGTCCCGAGGAGCAGAACGCCGAAGGCCTGTTCTTTCGCTTGCAGGCTGATGGCCACAACGCTACGTAGACCTTGAGCGAGGGACAGCTCGCGGAACCGGCGGATAGATTTTTCTTTATCGAGGGCGGAAAGAGAATCGTCGCGCAGGTCGCGGAATCCGAGCAAGCCGCCAAGACGCGCCACCAAGCTGACGAGGTAGTCGTCCAAGCCTTCGTTCTGCGCGGCGCGACAGAATTCATCGCTCAATCCAACAGCCACGACGGAGGTCGGGCCCTGCGGATCGCCGTGATGGAGGAACAACGCTCCGGCGGGAAGGCGCACCACGCCAAGGACGCGGTCCAGAGCTTGCGAGAGCATGCGCTGGATTTCGCCGCCGACGAAGCTGGAAGTGGCGAGATTCAGATTAGAGAGCGCGAGCATGTTGCGTTCGATGCGGCGCTTCTCCTCTTCGTAGAGAGCCATGACCATGAGCATGGCGACGAAAGCACACGGAGCGGTGGCCACGACGTTCAAGTTGGGACCCTGAAGCTCAGGAGTGGCCTTCAAGAAATGAAGCGCCAACCAAAGAACTCCCCAGGAGGCAAAGGACAGGCCGAGAAGGCGGTCTGCCAGTGTTTCCTGGCGGCGGCTTTCTTGCCAGAAGACGGCGGCAACGGCCAGATAGAGAAGCGAGGCAGGAATGACGGCGGAGATGGAGAATGCGTTAACGGCGTTGGCCCCCGCCCAAATGGCCAGAAGAATAACAGCCAGAAGCGCTTGAATCTTCCAGGGCTTTCGTTGCGCGTAAATTTGCGCGCCAAGGAAAAAGAGCACCGCCGCAAGCCCGAAGAGCCAGTGCGTGAGCGCGCTTTCCAGGGAGCTGGACATCGCGGATTGAGTAATAGCGGGCGTGAAGTAGTGAAGCCCAAAAATGAGCCACGCTGCCGTCCAGAGAAGCAGGTAGTTCTGGCGCTTGATGGTGTAGATATACGCAAAGAAGCCGGCCACTAGAACCGTGGCGACCAGCAGCGCCAGCGAAGTGAAGTTCTGTATCAAGCCAACGGTCAATTCTCCGCCCGTAAAGAGGGACGGGATTGCGCTCGTTACCAAGGCGCAGAATTCCTTCGTAATGTGACTTGCGGGCATGCCCCAAACAGTCACACGGAGAGGCACTCGTGCGGCGACGCAAAAAAGCCGCGCCCAGACACAAAACAAAGTATAGAGATTATGAATTAGGAAAATTTGCGGAAGCAAGCGTACAGCGGTACTGGTTGCCAAAAAGGCACAGGCCGGGGGGGTAACAGGTTCAATACAAAGAACGTAGCGGAAGATTGCGCTTTCGAAGGCAAGCTTGGAGTTAAGCCTCAGCCAAAGCCGATTGGCGAGCTACGGGTGCGCATTTTGCGAACTGCGGCCACTTGTGTGATCGACGATTTGCACGTGGTGGTGGTCCAGGAGGTCACCGGTGGCGTGATCGAGTTGCGCCACAGACACCTGGAAATTGACCTGGGACTGAATGAGATTCAGTTCGGCCTGGGCGAGCCGAGTTTGTGCATCCAGAACGAAGAATACGGGTTCGGCGCCGAGTTCGTACTTGCGTTCGTCGGCATGAAGCGTGTCAACGGCGAGGGATTCGGCGACCTTTGCGGCTTCCATTGAGAGCTTCGCCTGCTCGAGGGCATGCACTGCATTAGTCACTTCCAGCGTGATGGCCTGATTCGTCCGGCGCTCCTGATACTGGTCGCGGCTACGGTTGACCAACGCGTCGGCAAGATTGGCTTGAGCGGAATGCCTTCTCACCGGCAGATTGAGGGAGAGTGTGGCTCCGTAAGTCGGATAGGTAAACTGAAAGCTTTGGCTCAGGCTGCCAGTCAATCCTACGTCAACCCCTGCTGGCGAGCTATTGAGACCGTTTCCCGAATAGGAGCCGGAGAGCTCAAGGTCCGGTTTCAAATTATTGTGCGCCAGACGAATGGCGAGTTCGTCGCTGGCAAGTTGTTCCTTGGCGACATCGAACTCCGGGCGATTGGCGAGAGCGCGCGCAAGAGCGGTGGCGATATCCGTGCTGGGCAACTCGCCGACAGGGGCGGGCTGGTCAGTAAGATCAAGGTCCAAGGCGCGAATGTTCGGGTCCAGATCGGCGCCGAAGTCCCGCCGAAGAACGTCGGCACTTTGCATAAGCGAGTACTCTGCCTGAATGACGCCAACGCGCTGCGAAGCTACTTGCGCTTCCGAGCGGTAAATGTCCAGAGGCGGCAGCGCGCCCAGGCTCAAGGCCTTCTTGTCGTGTTCGTAGCTTTTTTGCGCCTCGTCGAGCGACTTTCGCTGCACGTTGAGATTTTCGCGGGCGAGAATGACGTTCCAATAATCCTGGACGACCTGAAGGATGATGTTGCTGACTTGGGCGGTGAAATTGGCGCGCGCCTGCTTCAGGTTAGCTTGCGCAATCAGAATGGGGGCGCGATTGGGAAAGAGCCCAAAGTTACGAAGCAAAGGCTGACTAAGAGTGAACTGAACATTCGTGGCCAGCGACGGATTCACAATGCTGAAGGAACTGTTGGAGGAGAATTTATTGGAGCTGAAAGAGGTTTGAAAATTCGTGCCTGTCGCAAAGAACTGCTGATACCCCATCTGGGTTGTCTGCGTCAGAGTACTCAGAAGAGGAGCGCCTTGAAGCTGCGAAATTGGCAGAGACTTTACGCGGACATCGTTGAAGGTCGAAGTGGCCACGGGATCGAAGGGCGAATGCACGCGCTGAAGATTGTCCAGCGCGAAATCAATTTGAGAGCGATCGATGCGAATGTCAGTATTGTTCGCAAGCGCCAGGCGAATGCTGTCGTCGAGGCTAAGGGTGAGCTTTCCGTTCACGACGTGATCTTGCAGACCTTCCGGGGCCGGGAGTTGGGCCGGGGGTTTTGGCCAACCATTGAAGCCGAAAGTTGTCTTGAGCGGCGAAGTAGATTGTGCGCGGAAAGGAACCGCGCAGAATAAAACAAGAAACGCCGCAGATAGAAAAGAATATAGCCGTCCCATCGATGTCCCCCAAAAGAGTTTGGTTTGAACTGAAATCCTACTCGTAACGAATTGCTTCCACAGGATCGAGCCGCGCTGCTTTCACGGCCGGGTACGTGCCGAAAATCAATCCCACGGAGATGGAAACCAGGAACGCCAGAAGGATGGAGCTGATCGTCACGATGGTGGACCATCCCGCCAGCCAAGCAATCAGTTTAGACATCGAGAAGCCCATCACCACGCCCAATAAGCCGCCGGTGAAAGAAATCAACACGGCTTCGATCACAAACTGACGAACGATGTCCGAGCGCCGCGCGCCAATCGCCCGGCGCACCCCGATTTCACGCGTGCGCTCGAGAATGGCGGCTAGCATGATGTTCATGATCCCGATCCCGCCCACCAGAAGCGAAATGGATGCGATGGCCACCATAACGGTGTTGAAGAGCTGCTCCGTACGTTTTTGCTGCGCCAGGAGTTCAGCGGGAACGATGACGCTGAAATCGCCGGCATTGTGATGCGAAGAATTCAGGATGCTTCGCACGACCTCGGCATCCGTGGCGCTGGTATCGGTGGAAGCGAGGTGCAGGTACATGCCGTCGATCTCATCTTTCATCTCGCTCTGAGAATCCTCAAGACGATAGCGAACGGAATTCAGGGGCGCGTAGATCAAATTGTTCATGTCCTCGGTGCGAATCCCGGAGACTTCGCCCTGCGAAGACATTTGCGGCGCTACGATGCCAATGACGTGGCACCACTGGTCATCCAGCTTGACGTACTCGCCGACGGCGGGCGAAGCGCCAAATAAGCTATCTTTGGCCGCGGCCCCAAGAGCGCAGACCGGGGCTGCCGCGGCATTGTCCGCTTCATCAAAGAAGCGGCCCTCGGTGACGCGAAGGTGGGCGATTTCGAGGTAGCTGGGCTCGACGCCGTAAACCACCGGCGTGTCCTGTTGAGGCTTGGGCAGGAATTTGGTAGGCGCGAAACGTTTCCGCGGCGTCCCACTCTCAATATCCCTGACGTTCTGGCGGATGACTTGATAATCTGCGAGGGTCAGCCCCGGCGAATCTTTCCTTACTTTCTGCAACTCCTGGTAATTGTTTGCTTCCTTGGCCTCGACAATGATGTTGCGCACGCCGAGTTGCTCGATGAAGGCCATCACTTTTTGCTGCGCTCCGGCCCCGATGGATAGCATGGCCACGACCGCGGCCACGCCAAAAATCATTCCCAGCATAGTCAGCAGCGAGCGCAGCTTGTGGCTGGTGAGGTTCTCGAGGCCGAAGGCTAGGTCCGGGATCCATTGCGTAAGGGATCTTGGCTCGGCCAGAGAACGAGTATTCATCGTCGGGAAAACCGCCTCATTTCGCGCTCGGACCCAGGGCTGGACCGGAGCTGCTCGTTTTGGCCTTTTCAGAGGCGCGGGCTTCCGGATTAACCAACGCCACCACGGTGCCTGGTTGAATACCCTCGAGGACCGCGCGGCCCTCGCTGAGCGCACGCACTTTGACATCCTGGGCCTCGAAGCCGCCATTGCGTCTGCAATAGACAATCTTTTTTCCGTCGCGGTCGAACACGGCCTCGCTGGGCAACGATACGGCATTGGAAAGCTGGTCGCCGCGGATGCTCAAGCTGGCGGCGAAGCCCGGCCGAAGCCGCGGGTCGGGTTTGTCCAGAAGAATGGTGACGTCGAATTTGTTTTTGGCGCTGTCGTCCCACCATTGATGGGCAGTAGCGCCGCCCACCATTTCCACTTTGCCGGTGAAATGTTCTCCCGGCAGCGCGTAGACCTGGATCTCCACGGATTGGCCGGGTTTGAGATTACTGTGATCGGTCTCTCCCACTTGCGCGTAGACTTCGAGATGCGAGACGTCGATCACTTCCGCGATCGGGCTGCCGGGATTCACCTGATCGCCCACGTGATAGTCGGGAAGAGTCATGCCCGTAAAGAAAAAGCCGCCGGAGGCATCGCGGTTGCCTTCGATAACGACGAGGCCGTCAATGGGCGCCGTAATGGTCATCTTTTTGATGTTCTCTTCCGCCTGGTTCATGGCTAGGCGTGCTTTATTGCGTTTCTCTTCGCTGATCGCCAGGGCAGCTTTGTTGGAGGCGCTGTGAGAGCTAATGTCCTGTTGGAGCTGCGCCAGGGCGCGCTTGGCTTCGTCCAGGGCAAGAATGTTCTTCTGCGCGTCTATCTTGCTCACCAACTCGTTCTTGCTGACTTCGAGTTCCGCCTGGCGCACCGTGTACTTGGCCTTCAAAAGAGCGGTTTGGTCCTGGGCCGTTTGCACGGCGGCATCGGCTTGAGCCTTAACGATTTCCTGTTCGGCTTGCTGCAGGTCGCTGCGATTCTGAGCGAGGTTGTATTCCTGCTCACTGGGATCAAATTCGAGCACGACGTCGCCTTTGTGAACGTGGGCCCCGAAACGCGCCAGCTTGATAATTTGCAGCGTTCCACCGCCAATTGCGGGAGCTGCGATGATTCTCGACTCTTTGCTTCGCAACGCGCCGGTAGTGAGAATTTTTAGCTGCACATCGGCCTGCTTCACGGTGGTCGTGGGAATGTCCGGTTCGCCGGCGAGAGCGCTCGCCTGCTTACAGCCGATGCCGCCTCCCGCGAGAATCAGGAGCGCTAGAAACGCGCCGGTTTGCGTGATGTTGCGTTTCATAGTGATTTTCTAACGCCTAATGCGGCACCGTTGGATCTCTTAGAGCAACACGCTCACCCGGTTGCAGCCCCCTTGCCAGCAAGACTTCCTCGGAGTTCCGCCGCGAGACTTCCACCGGCTCTTCTTCAAATTTCGATCCTCGCTGCACATACGCGACGGCCCGGCCGGCTTTGCGAAACAGCGCGGTGGACGGAATAACGATTCCGTTTGCAATCTTGGCGATGGACACGCGAACGTTCGCGCTCATCCCGGGAGTGAGCCGCGGGTCGCTTTCCGACAACGCCACGTCCACGGAAAAATTGCGCGGAATGGGCCAACCTGCCGTGAAATCCAGACTCGCGGTAGGACTGATGTCCTCGACGTGACCTGTCAGGGTACGATCGGGAACAGCATCCACGTGCACTTCAACGCTCTGGCCCACTTTCAATTGCCCGCGCTCCGCCTCTTCGACACGCGCGGAAATTTTCAGCGAACTCGGGTCCGGCAGCTCTGCAATGGCCATTCCCGGCCAAGCGCGGTCCCCCGGCTTGAAAGGCGCTTGGCCGCCTTGCGGCTGCCAATGGTTCTGGAGCGCAATGACGCCGTCCAGCGGCGCACGCAAGGTTAGCGACGCCAGGCTATTTTCGTCTTGCTGAACTTGATATTGCGTCTGGCTTAGTTTTTCTTTTTTGCTGGCCAGATCTGCGGCGGCGGACTCTCGATCCGCTTTGAGCTTGGCTTCCGCGGCTTTCAGCGCTTCCTCGGCGTCGACAACTTTTAGTTTGGCCTGTTCCCCGTCAATCGCAGAAAGAATCTCTTGTTTGCTGGCGTCCATGCGCGCTTTCTCGGCCTCGAATTTTGCGTTCATCACGTCAGTAACATCTTGCTCTTCCTTCAGGCGCGCCGCCGCCTTGGACTGCTGAATTTCCGCCTCGGCGGATTTGACGCTGGATTGGTCCTGAGCGAGCTTCTGCTGCATCGTAGTAGCGTCAAATTGCACCAGGACGTCGCCTTTCTTGACCTTCGCCGAGTTGGCTACAAGATTGACGATCAGCAAATCGCCCGCGCTGTACGGTGCGGTGATGATCTTCGAGCGGAGCGCCTTGACTTCGCCCTTGATTTCCAGCGTGTCCACGAAGTCCTTGCGCAGGACTTCCGCGGTGGGAATAGCGACGGCAGAGTTTGCCAGCCGGAATGCGCCGAAGCCCAGCCCGCCAAGAAATACGACAGCGACGCCGGCAACAATCTTGTGACGCGGTTTCCACGATAGGATTCCGCGCATCATGGCCGCTCTCCCGATTCCATCTCCGGCGGAGCGTTCCGGCGAATAATGTCGCCCTCTTGCAGGCCGGAAAGAAGCACGACTTCCGTATCGTTGCGCGGACCGATTTTCACGGGGCGTTTTTCAAATGACCCTCCGTTTTCCACCCAGACAAAGGGATTCCCTGAATCGAATTCCACGCTCTGACGTGGAACGACCAACGCGTTTTCCTCCGAACCAAGGTCGAGGTCCAGCGCTGCGGAAAGGTCCGGCAAGAGTCTTGGGTCAGTCCCTTGCACGGAGAAACGCGCCGCAAATACGCGAACCGTGTCGGTGAACTGCCCGTTGTGCCCAAGGGGAGAAATATCTTCGAGGGTCGCGCCCAACTCAATGCTTGGGTAGGCGTCCATGTGCATTTCTGCGTGCTGGCCTGGCTGGACTTTCAGCAGGTCCACCTGGTTGAGCTCCACGCGCACTTCCATCTGTGAGGGATCCACCACGGCCATGAACGGCAATCCTGGACGGACCTGGTCTCCTTGCTGAACCGTACCCATGCGTCCGCCCAGCCAGATGGTGTTATAGACGACCACGCCTGCCATAGGGGAGCGCGCGATCATTTTGGAGGCGTTGCTTTGGGCGTAGCGCATGGCTTCCAAGGCGCGGTCTCGTTGAATCTCGAGAATGCGGATGCCCGCGGTCGCGGCGGCCCGCTTCAACTGGTATGTCTGTTTGAGTTGTTTCAGCGTGGCTTGGGCTTCGTCCGCAGCTTCCTGGTTCTTTTCCGCGTCGATGCGGGAGACAATCTCGTTGCGCTTCAGCTCGAGTTGCGCTCGCTTCAATTCGTCTTCCGCCTTTTGCAAATCCGTGTCGTCTTTGGCGCGCGCGACGTCTTCCTCGCCCTGCTTCTGGGCCACCTGGCCGACGAGGTTCTCGTAAGCAGCTTTCTTATCCAGGTAATCCTTCATCTGGGCTTGCGGATCAAATTCCACAAGCACGTCGCCCGTCTTCACTGGCGATCCGGCAGGGGCCAGCTTGGTGATGACCATGGAACCGACCTGTGCCCCTTCGAGCCGCGGAGCCAGGACCGCGAAAGAGCGCGCGGCCATAGTTGTGCCGCTCAACCGGAGCGTATGCGAAAACTTCTTTCTCTCGACCCGGTAGATGGAATCCCCTTTAGTTGCGGAGGCTTGCGCCCGGCGCAGATGGGTGAAAAGAAAGGGAAGAACGACGAGAAGGAGCAGACTCAGGGTGCTTAGCACCAGGACCTTGGGCCTATCGCGAAAAATCGATTCAGCGCGCATAACCTCGTGCATCCCTGAGAGTCCCGGGAAATGCGCCCTCCAGGGCGGTTGGAATTCGGGGCCGGGAAAATGGTTGTTTCGAGAATCTTCTTAAGCTTGAGCAAGCTCAAGCCTAGAGCCAATTCTTCTGCAATATGTCAGTTTATCTCACAAGTAAGACGGAGAATATCCATGGAACACCCTAGATTGCAGTCCCGACCGGCTGGCTCTTACTATTAGACGCCACCGACAGGGATTTGTCCTACAAAAAATCAACCGTCTTCGAGCAAAAAAAAAGAAAATTTCCGCTCCTCTGCGGAGGCGCAGCAGGTTGCGAGAATCGCCCGTAATTGTAAGACGCCACTCGAGGGCGAATGCGTTACAAAGGTGCTCAGGCTAAAGGCCTGCGCGGCAAGAAAACCGCCCGCTTATCGAGTTGGTTGAGCCTAGTTGAGCAGAGTCACACTAGTCTCCATTAGAATAGAAGTTATCTCATAAATAGGAATGAAGGGGACAAAACCATT
>JAWOLO010000531.1:0-17257 GCA_033853375.1 Terriglobia bacterium | reverse complement strand
GCGATGCTGATCTTCATGTTTCTCGTAGGACTCGTTCTTCTGATCGCCTGCGCGAACGTGGCCAATCTCATCCTGGCCCGCGCGAACGGGCGCCGCAAGGAATTCGCCACGCGTGTAGCTCTTGGTGCCAGTCGCTTGCGCCTGGTTCGACAGTTGCTCACCGAGACCATCCTTCTCTCCGCTTTTGGCGGCATCCTCGGAATGCTCCTGGCGCGTTGGGCAGGCAAGGGACTCGCTACCATTCACATACCGACGGACATTCCGCTCCGGCTTTTCGATCTGCGCCTCGATTGGCGCATCTTCACCTTTACATTCGTTGCGGCCCTGCTGACCGGTATTGTCGCGGGCCTCGTGCCTTCTCTGCAGGCTTCGCGCACCGATTTGGCGGACACCTTGAAAGCCGGCGGCCGCTCTGGAGGCGGCTCCGCGGGCCATCATCGCTTCCGCAACGCGCTCGTCGTCTCCCAGGTGGCCGTCTCGCTCCTGCTTCTCTCCTGCGCTGGATTTTTCATTCGCAGCCTGCAAAATTCGGCGCACGTAGACATGGGCTTTCGTGTGGACCACACCCTCATGATGAGCGTGGACCTTGGCCTCCAAGGCTATTCCGAAGAACGCGGCCAGCAATTCTATAAGCAAGTGACCGAACGGCTTCGCGGCCTGGCTGGCGTGCGTGATGCCGCTATCGGCGCCTATATTCCCATGGGCTACGACAATTCGCTCATCAACATTTTCCCCGAAGGCCAGGCGGTCGATGACAAATCCACAACCCAAAGTGCCGCGGATGATGAGGTCCAGCCCAGCTATTTCCGCACAGCCGGCACTCCCGTGATTGAGGGCCGGGAATTCACGGAGGCCGACACTGCTGCGTCTCCGAAAGTCGCCATCATCAACGAGGCTTTTGCCAAGAAAATCTGGCCCGGCCAAAAGGCTATCGGCAAACACTTCCGGACGAAAAAGGACGAAGCCGACATCGAGGTCGTCGGCGTGACCCGCACCGGGAAATATTTTTTCCTGTACGAAGCGCCCCAACCTTTCGTTTACTTTCCGCTTGCGCAGCGTTACGTTTCCGGCGCCAATGTTTTCGTGTACACGCAAAATGATCCGCAAGCGATGGTCTCCGCGGTGCGCGATCAAATCCGTCAACTCGACGCGACGCTGCCGGTTTTTGCCGTCACGACCATGGAAGCGCACGTCCAATACGGCAAACCGCTGCTTCCCGCGCGGCTTGGGGCGATGTTCGTCGGCGCGTTCGGGGTCCTGGGTCTCGTGCTCGCGTCCGTCGGGGTCTATGGCGTCGTGTCGTATTCGGTGAGCCAGCGCACTCAGGAAATTGGCATCCGCACGGCGATGGGGGCGCAACGCGGCAACGTTTTGCGCTTGATTCTCAGGCAAGGAATGACCCTGGCCCTTATCGGCAGCGGCATCGGAATAGTATTGTCTCTGCTGGTCTTTCGCGCGTTGGGTACCGTGCTTTACGGAGTTAGCGCGTTTGACCCGCTGACTCTGTCGTCCGTATCGCTCCTGCTTGTGGCGGTCGCCTTCGTGGCGAGCTACATTCCCGCGGTTCGGGCGACACACGTGGACCCCGTCGTCGCTCTCCGCGATGAGTAGCTTAGGTAGTCTTGCCGTGATCTCAGTTAGTGAATCGCGAGGCTAGAGGCTAGTCTCTTCCGAAAGAATAATACTCGAAGCCCATATTCCGCATCTCTTGAGGTGAAAACAGGTTTCTTCCGTCGATGACCAGCTTGCGGGCCATGAGGGTCCCTGCGCGCTGCCAATCCAACTTGCGGAAGGAGTCCCATTCGGTGCAGATTAGCGCGGCATCCGCGTCGCGCAACGCATCGTAGTGGTCTTCGTGATAGTGCAACTGGGGAAACAGAGCTTTAGTTCGGGGCATTGCCTCTGGATCCGTGGCGTGCACGATGGCGCCGTCCTGGATCAGCCCTTTGACGACTTCTAATGCCGGGGCAAAGCGAATGTCGTCCGTATTGGCTTTGAACGCCAGCCCGAGCACGGCGATGCGCTTACCTTTGACCACCCACAACGCCTGATGAATTTTTTCGAAGAAGCGTTCGATGCGCTGTTTATTGACGCGCTCGGCAGCCTTCAGAATGTCAAAATCAACGCCGACTTTGGCCGCCAAGTAAATGAAAGCCTGCACATCTTTCGGAAAACAGAAACCGCCGTAGCCGAGGCCAGCCCTGAGAAATTGCTCGCCGATGCGCGGGTCCAAGCCCATGGCGCGCGTGACTTCCTCAACGTTAGCGCCGATTTTCTCGCAGAGATCGGCGATGACGTTGGCATAACTGATTTTGAGCGCCAGGAAGGAATTGGAGGCGTGCTTGATCAGTTCCGCGCTGCTGATGGTGGTGACGAGGAACTCGGCTTTCTGGCTCGGAGGGCAGGTTCCATTGTGCACGGGACAACGAAAACTCTTTTCGAGAATGGGGCGATAGATTTCCTGTAATTCTGCGGCTGAAGAAGGATCTTCGACGCCCACGACAATGCGGTCGGGGTGGAAAAAATCTCCAACGGCTGTTCCTTCCCGAAGAAA
Organism: Terriglobia bacterium; assembly: GCA_033853375.1. GTDB lineage: Bacteria > Acidobacteriota > Terriglobia > Acidiferrales > UBA7541 > Acidiferrum. Next base: position 14,703 of record JAWOLO010000531.1, on the reverse strand, counting down.
TTCGGGATTCGAGGCCACACGGAATTTTATGTTGCTGTTTCGCGAATAAGCGGAGAGCGCGCGACTGAGCTCAAGCCCCGTGCGCGCAGGTACAGTACTTTTTTCGATCACCAGCTTGGGCGTCTTCGCTTCCGCTGCGATTTGCCGCGCGACGTGATCTATGGCGGAAAGATCGGCTTCGCCAGACTCCTTCGGCGGCGTTCCCACGCAAATGAAGATGGCATCGCCCACGCGAATGGCTTCGGCCGCGTCGGCGGTATAGGATATGCGTCCAGCCTTGCGTGCAGAAGTCAGAATTTCTTTGAGGTGCTCTTCGTAGATGGGCACGCCGCCCGCCTGGAGCTTGGCAATGCGGTCGCGATCGATATCCGTACAGACGACTTCATGTCCAGCCTCTGCCAGGCAGGCCCCCGTAACAAGTCCGACGTATCCACATCCAATAACGGAAAGACGCAAAAGAAGCCCTCCTAGGATTGGAGCTTAACAGACAGCACCCTGTGTGCCGAGGAATTCGAATTGGTATTGTGACCGATGCAAGAAAAAGAAAAAAGTAGTTCGTTCCTTTCTTTGTTCCATAACAATAGAGTTAAGATCAACGTCTCCGTGAGAGCCAAAAGGAGAAGTGTGCCTAATTTTTGATCCTCTTTCCCATCAGCAGCCCGCGCAGTCCCAGCAGCAGGAGGCGGGGCCGGCGCCGAACCAAGTTCCAAAGCAGACGAGTGGATTCGTCGCGGTGAATTTCTCCCAGGGATTCGCGCGCGGAAACATCCAATAGATCCACCAATTGCGAGTAGTCCTTTTGCTGAAAATGATGCAGGGCGCGGCGGATCATCCAATGGGTGCCAAGTTCGCGCCGCAGCGCGGCGAGTTCGCGGCTTGCGCTCTTCCTTAACAATGCCTGGGCAACGCCGAGTGCGCCGCGGAAACCGGTGACGATGCCGCCGACGGTCGATACTTTCACTTGCGCGGCAGCGTCTCCTACCAGATACACTTCGCCTTCTCCGACTTGCCGTCTAACCGGCACCCATCTCCGATAAACCGGTATGCGCGCACCTTGCCATTCGAGCGGTTCCAGGTTTTTCTTTTCCAGGAAATTCTCGAAGGAACGCTTGGTGTCGCGGCCATGCTCGCCAATCACGCCGAGTGCGCCGCGCTCTGTGGATTCCGGAATCAGCCAGTAGAAATAGGGCGTGTCGTCCGGGATAAACCATACGCGCGTGGTATCCGGAGGACAGTCTCTGGGAAGGCGAACAATCGCTTGGACCAGGGGCACGGTCTCGACCGGTGGCCATCCGGCTGCGCGCGCCACGCGGCTCGCGGCGCCGTCCGCACCAACCACGCTATCAGCGTGCAGTTCCTCCTGCTTTCCGCCTTTTTCGATTTCCAGACGCAAGCCACGCTCGTTCAGACCGACACCCAGGAAACGTGTATCAAAAGAAAGAGAGGCTCCGGCGCGCTGGGCATCTCGCGCAAGGGCGCTTATCAGCCGCGAGCGCTCAATAATCAGATCCGGTTTCTTTAAGGCAATCTGTGCCGAGCGACCGTCGGTAAAAAGTTCAAAGCGACGAATTTCGTTGATGACACTCTGCTGCGCAACCTCCGCCATTTGGCTGCGGAAATGATCAGTGACGATTAAAGTGCGGGCTGCCGGTTCAAGCTGCGGTTTCGATTCCAACACGCGGACAGGCCGTCCGCCACGCGCCACTCTTGCAGCAGTAAATAATCCAGCCGCGGAGGCTCCGACAACGATGACCTCCCGTTGACTGCTACCACTCCCTGGCTGGGCCTTGCTGTCGTGCACAGTTCTTTACGTTCCCAATGGCGCGCAAACTCTCTACGCTTGATCGTCGAGAGTCTACGCGAAAGATTGGATCTGTTTTCCGCCCGACCCGTGCGGGACCACAGCGAGAATGAGTGGGAGGGGCGTTGTAAGTATACAGAAACACCATCCAGGGACAAAGAAACACAGGCCTTGGAATGAATTCGTGACTCTCACTCTGCGCAGACAGCGCTATTCAAGAAGCAGAAGAGGACGGCCTGAGTTCCTGGCGCTCGTAGGGCGCGCGTTCGAGGTACACAACACCTAAAAGAGTCAGCGCAAAAGCCAGAATTCCGAGCAACAAGGCGCTGCGGGCAGAGAGATAGCTGGCCATCAAAGCTGCGCAACCCCCCATCGCACCGAGCAAGTACATCGCGATCACTGCTCCACGATGGCCAAGCCCAAGATTGGACAGCCTATGCGCAGCGTGATCCTTGCCCGGCGTGGCGAAGGGCAGGAGGCCTCGTCGCGCGCGCGAGATGGTTACCAGCGTCGTATCGAAGATCGTCGCGCCGAGTATCAGAACCGGAGCCAGCCAGGACGAGAGATGAGCAGAATGTTCCAGGCGCAACTTCAATCCTAACGTGGCCATGAGGAATCCCAGGAACATCGCGCCGCCGTCGCCCATGAAAATCTTGGCAGGCTTGAAATTCCAGCGTAGAAATCCGGTAGCGGCCCCGAGAACTGCGGCGGCGAGAATCGTAACCAGCACCTGGCCGTTCAGGTACGCAAGAAGAGCAAAAAAGACGGAGGAAACCGCAGCAATGCCAGCGCACAAGCCGTCCATGTGGTCGAGAATGCTAAAAGAGGCTGTGATGCCAACCACCCAGAGGACCGTCAGCGCAACGTCTAATAGGTATCCGTCGCGACCTCCCAGCAGCGCACTGAAAACCTGGGCGCGAATCCCACTCAGAAGCAAAATCCCGGCAGCCACCGGCATGCCTACGAATAATTTTACTTGGTGATGGAGCCATCCTCGGTCATCGAGAATGCCCACTGCCGCCACGAGCGTCGCGCCGATCAAAATGCCAACAATTTGCGCGCGCGCAGGTCCTTGAAATGCCACTAGGACCGCAATCACGACGGCAGCATATATCGCGAGACCGCCGAGAAGGGGAATGGGTGCGCGATGCACTTTTCGTGGTCCAGGCAGATCCAGCATGCCCACGCGCAACGCAAAAGCGCGCACGGGCACGACCAACATCAGGGAAGCAAACAACGCGACGAAAAAAGCAAGCAGGCTTGCGGCCATGCCACCTCATCTCCTAGGCGAAAAAGCTTGACCCGGGCTGCCAGCGCGCAAACTCGAACGCGCATGCCAGCTTGGGTTCAGCTCGAAGCTAGGATTTAGGAACAGCTGCACCACGCAGCGAAAACACGATACTGCGAAACTAGTCGCGGTTCAATCGACAACTGCCAGGAGGATGACCAGAGTCTCAGGGGAGCAAGGGGCAGGAAGCAGGTGATCGACAACAACCTTAGTTTCAGCTCCTATTTTTCTGAGTTGAAATCGACTTTTGAACAAAAGTGGTTAGCATGCGCCCGCCCCCTAATCCCTGGCTCCTTCCTTACCGTTCTGTCAGCATCCGCGCGAAGATGCGCTTCACTTCGTCCTTGTCTTTGGTGGCGTAGTACCAGTCGATGGTGCGCTTCAGTCCTTCGCGGAAACAGACTTTTGGCTCCCAACCAAGGAGCTTCCTGGCCAAGGAATTGTCCGCGACGCGGTTCAGCGGGCCCGTGGGCATGTCCGGGCGCAGTTTGATTTCGGCTTTGTGTCCGGTAAAATCGCAAACCATCTTGGCGCAATCGATGACACGGATGCGCTCCATAGTGCCGAGATTTATTGGAGTGCCGTCATTAATCTTTTCTGCGGCAAGAATCGTTCCTTCCACGATGTCGTCAATGTAGGTCCAATTGCGGATTTGGGTGCCGTCGCCCCAGACTTCGAAAGGGTTCTGTCCCAGGAAGGCACGCGCGATCATAGCGATCACCGCGTGATTCTCCACACCTCTTGGGCCGTATACCGTGAAGTAGCGGCAAGACGCGGCGCCAAGCCCGTGCTCTTTCGCGTAAGCTTGTAGAGTAAATTCGCCCATCAGCTTGGCCCAGCCGTACGTGTTGTCGGCGTCGTTCGGCCCTTTGGTGAGATCTTCGGTGAGATAGAGTTCCTTATGAATGTCAGACTGCAGGAAGTTGGGATACACGCATCCGGAGGAAGCAAATACCACCTTTTTTACTTTCGCCTTGAGCGCTTCGGCGAAGATCAGGCCATCCAGAAAAAAATTGGAAGCCGGGCCGGCTTGATGCAGATCGACATAACCGCGGCCGCCGTGGTCCGCGGCAAGATGGAAAACGAAATCGACCCCTTGCATCGCCGCGCGCGCCACTCCTGGCTCGCGCAAGTCGGCCTGCAGGAAATCTAATTTACTGGTTCCCAAATGATGTCGAACATTGCCGAGGTGCCCGCTGGTGAGGTCATCGACGATTCGGACTTTCTTGACTCCGCGAGCAATCAAATGATCCGTGAGCGTCGAACCAATAAATGAAGCTCCCCCGGTTACGAATGCTGTTTTACCTGCCCAGAACAATTCGGTTGCCGCCACTCGTACTTTTCCTCTCTTTCTTTAGCTCGCTGATATGTGCTCGAAAACTGCCAAGAATTTTTGAAGCTCACCGACTCTATCATAGGAAGGGGCGACAGCATGTGCGGCCTCCCCCATAGATTTCAGCTTCCTGGCGTCCGCCATCAGGTTACGAATAACGCTGACGAGCTCTGCCGGTTTGTCGGGGTCGGCGGCTACGGCGAAGCCTTGCTTAGCGCCAAGCGACACAACGTCAGTTTCTTTTGGAGCCACGGCAATGATCGGCTTGCCGGCGGCCAGGATTCCGTACATCTTGCTGGGAACGACGACTCCTTCGAGGCCGCGCTTGATTGTAACGATGTGTGCGTCAGCCGCTGACAAGACGGATGGGATTTTTGTGGCGGGAAAGTAATCCAGAAAGCGTATGTTATCGGCTCCTGAGGCTGCCGCTTGCACTACCGGCTGCTGCGCGCCCCCTCCTACAAAAACCAGGCCAACTCCTTCGTTGGAAAGCTTGCGAGCGGCCGTCACGAGCGTATTCCAGGCACCATAAAACCCAAGGTTTCCTGCGTGGAGTAAAACAAACGAAAAACCGCCGCGGATCGCGCGGACCACCTCAAGATCGGGAAGAGGTAGCGGCTTTTCGTGAGGAAGAATCTCCGCGCCGTCACGAATGATGGCTACGCGCGAAGGCTCAATTCCCTTCGCAATGATTCGCGCGCGCATGTCTTCGCCGAGAACGATGACGCATTCGGCGCGCCGCAGCGCCCAGCGATGCATCTTTTCCCAAATGCGCGCGAACATGCCAGCCGAGACGAGGTCGCCCCCAATCGCCATGTCCGGGTACAGGTCTCGAATGTTGTACACGTACGGTTTTCGCTTCAGCAGGGCCACGAACGCTCCAACAATCCCTTGAAAAGGTGGATCGGTCATGGCCAAAACGACGTCGCAATCAATGAAAATAGCGCGCGGAACAGCGAACATCACGTAGCTCAGGTAATTCATGAGCCGTTTTTTCATGTTGAACCGCGGAAACGCCGTGGACCCCGCGCGAATGATGCGAACCAGGTCCACGTTTTCCGTTTGATAGGGGCGCCAAGGGCGCCTCTCTGTCGGGTCGTACGAGGGCCGTCCGCAAAGCACGATGACGCGGTGATGAATGCAAATCGTGTCCGCCACGGTCTGCGCCATCTTGGCGGTCGCCGAAGTGTCCGGCGGATAGTAGAGATTCAGCAGCAGGATCTTCATACGAACAAGAGCTGGACCATGTCATTTACTGTCTGGTGACAAGAAAGTCGCCAAGGACCAGGGCGTCCATTTGCGTGCGTTGGAAGCAGTCGATGGCTTCTTTCGGGCTGCAGACAATCGGTTCGTTGTCGTTAAACGACGTGTTGAGCACAACGGGCACGCCGGTGAGATCACGAAACGCGGAAATCAGCGCATGGTATCGAGGATTCGCTTCCCGCGTGACCGTTTGCAAGCGGCCCGTGCCGTCCACGTGGATGGGCGCGGGAATTTTCTCGCGCTTTTCCGGGCGCACTGCGTAAGCCAGCGTCATGAACGGCGAAGGATGCGATTTTTCGAAATATTCCGCAGTCGCTTCCGCAAGAATCGAGGGAGCAAACGGGCGGAAAATTTCGCGATGCTTGATGCGACGGTTGAGAATTTCTTTCATTTCGGGCCGTCGCGGATCGGCAACGATGCTACGATTGCCCAGTGCGCGCGGGCCCCATTCCACCCGTCCTTGAAACCAGCCGAGAATTTTGCCTGCGGCAATAATAGCCGCGGCGCGCCGCGCCAACTCTCCATCCTTGAGCTCAGTGATTGCGCAGCCTTTTTGCGCCAGCCCACTTGAATCAATGGAGCGGCGAATCTCTTCAAGCGAGTATTCCGGACCCCAATATGCATGGTCCATTACAAACGACCGAGGCTTACCAAGAATCTGGTGCCATACGAAGAACGCCGCACCAACGGAAAGCCCTCCATCGCCCGCCGCAGGTTGCACATAGATTTGCTCGAACGGCGTCGCATCAAAGATTTTTCCGTTGGCCACGCAATTAAAAGCCACACCTCCGGCTAGACACACGGCTTTCAATCGTGTGCGTTCCGCAAGCTTCTTGAGCATGCCCAGATAGACTTCTTCCAAACGCGTTTGAAGGGAAGCCGCCAGATTCCGGTGACGCTGCTCTAATGTCTGGTCCGCGGCACGCGCGGGACCAAGCCGCTTTTCCATGCCTTCGGAAAACAATTTGCCAAGAGTCGGCGTTTTGTCTGCTTCAGCCCAAGACATTTCCGGGCCCGTGCGATGGTGCGAAAAATAAGCCAGCCCCAGCTTGAATCCGTTTCCCCTGAGGCCGTTTCCAAAACGCACAATGTCGCGGAAGGATTCCAACTGTTCGGGCCGGCCATAGGCCGCAAGGCCCATAACTTTGTACTCGTCGCCAAATTTCAAAAAGCCTAGGTATTGGGTCACCGCGCTGTAGAAAAGTCCGAGTGAATGCGGAAACGCGATCGCGCCTTCGATTTTCATGTGGCTGCCGCTGCCAACTCCCCACATGGTGCTGGCGAAGTCGCCGAGCCCGTCAGCGGAAAGCAGCGTCGCCCGTTCGAACGGCGAGCAGTAGAAGCTGCTTGCCAAGTGCGCTTGGTGGTGCTCGATGCGATGAAATTTCGGTCGGATCTTTTTTGGATCGGCGTCGAACACCTGCGCCAGAGCTTCGGGAATGCCTTGAAATTTCGCCAGCACTTTGGCGCGTTCGCGCGCAAACGAAGGCATGCGGAGCGCATAGAGAATTTTAGTCGCCAATCGCGCGTAGGGGTTACGCGGCACGGCCACGTGGTCGATCTCCGCCAGAGTGAGGCCCGCTTCCTTCAAGCAATAGCGAATCGCTTGCCCAGGGAATCCCGCCGCATACTTGACGCGGTTGAAGCGCTCTTCTTCGACGGCAGCAACCAGCCGGCCATCACACACAATCGCCGCGGATGCGTTGCCATGATACGCATTGATCCCCAGAATATTCATCGCGTGATGAGTCAGTGTACCTCAGCCTGCAGGTTCATGCGGCGAGATGTCTGCGGCACCATTCGTTCAGCACATAGAGAGACCAGGGGCGGGACCAAGTGGTTTGGGCGGCGAGAAAGTCGTTCCAGACCGTTTGCACTCCGCCGGGGCGCAACACAGGCTTCAAAGCATGTGCGGGATTTGCGAAACTCGCCTCCAGCTTTTTTCGCAATGGTCCACGCAGCCACTCCTCCCAAGGCAAAGTGAAGGTGCGTTTCTTTTGCGCAAGAATTTCTGGCGGAAGCAGATCTCGAATCGCCTCCGCGAGCAATGCCTTCTGTGTGCCCGGCCGGCGGCGTGCAACATCCCGCAAAGCGCTCACGAATTCGACCAGCGGCGTATCGAGTAAAGGTACACGCACTTCGAGCGACTGCGCCATGCTGACGGAATCCGTGTCCCGCAGCAGCGTGCTAGCCATGTAGCTGCGCATCTCCAGCCAAGAAATCGCCGCCACCGGCTCGAGCTTGCGCGCTTCATCGGCGGTTCTTTGCAACCAGCCGAGCCACGTCGGTTCGAGCGTTACGCCATCTGGCCCGATCGTGCTGGGCCGGAATCGCGGCTCAATAATTCGCTCCAATCTTCCCGGCGGAAAAAGCGCGCGTGTGAAGAAATACGGATGTGGGAGGGTGTCGGGCGCGAGCCATGCTGCTGCAGCTTTGCTTCCTGCGTCCGGCGAATTGCGCCTCCCTGCGACCGCCGCAACAAACGATTTGGTCAGCCGTCTTGCTACCGCCGGCACGAACCAAGCGGCGTGGATCACTCGTGAGATTCGTGGTGTATCCACAAATGTCGGATACCCGGCAAAAAGCTCGTCGCCGCCCAAACCCGACAACGCGACTTTCAGACCAACTTTTCTCGCGGCCCAGGAAACAAAGTACGTATTCACGGCATCCATGGTGGGCTGGTCCAGCGCGGCGATGGCTTCGTCCAGCCGCTCAACAATCGCGCTACCATCCAACGGCACTTCTGTATGCTTGGTTCGGCAGTGCTTGGCAATCTTTGCTGCCGTTTCTGCTTCATTAAATTCAGTGCCTGGAAATGTCAACGTAAAGCTCTGAATTCCTGCTTGCTCCCTCGCCGCAAGCGCGGCTACGGCTCCCGAGTCCAGTCCACTCGAAAGGAACAATCCCACGGGAACATCCGCGATCAAATGCGCGCGCACCGCGTCTTCGAGCATTGGCCGCAACTTTTTGGCTGCGGAGGCAAGATCGCGCGGTTTCCGCGTTTCGCGGGCCGCGGGAGAAAGTGCTTGGTCCCACCACTGCCTGGCGCGCGGCACGCGACGGCGCTCGGGAACATGCAGCAGCATCCGGTGTCCGGGCGGCAGGCTAAACACACCTTCGACCATCGTTACCGGCTCACTCACACTGCCAAATAGCAAATACGAGGTCAGCGCGTCCCGCGAAAGGTTCTTTGGCGCGGCGCCCGCCGCAAGCAGCGCTCGCACTTCGGAGGCAAACGCAAATCCGTCCGGTGTTTGTGTGTAATACAGCGGCTTAATCCCCAAGGGATCGCGCGCCAGAAAAAGAATCGGCGCCGTGGCGTAGCGCTGGCGCAAATCGAGCACGGCAAACGCGAACATGCCGCGCAATTCGTTGAGCGCGTCTTCCCCCCATTCTTCCCATGCGTGGGCCAGAATCTCCGTGTCGGATTGCGTGGTGAAGCGGTGTCCACAAAGGATCAGGCGCTCGCGCAGATCGCGGTAGCCGTACAGTTCGCCGTTAAACACGACGGCGACATCTTTCGTTTCGTTCCAGATAGGTTGGTGGCCGCCAGCCAAGTCGATAATGCTCAGCCGGCGCATGCCTAGGGCTAGTCCTGGTGCGCGGGGTTCGCTAAAGAGGAATCCTTCTTCATCCGGACCGCGGTGCCGCATAGCCGCGGTCATGGCTCTCACTCGCGCTTCCGCTTGGGGATTGCGCGAAGTGAAGGCGACTCCGCAGATTCCGCACACGCTATTCTTTGATCTCCGGCGTCGAGACGAAGGCAGCACCGGCGCGGATCATGTGTTCCCGAAAATGGAAGCGAGGAATCCGAAGCATGCTGTCCGCATACCACGCAAGGATTTGCCGGAATACCAAAAAGAAAAGCGTGGCCCCGACCACGAGCACCAAGTAGAGAAAGGATTGGCGCTCCAACAGCAGGCTCCAATCCACCGCCTCTTCCCAGCCCGGGTAGACAGCGTCGAAAAGCTTTCCCAAGCGTATACCCACAACGCGGAGTCGCGCCATGCGCACATGGGCAACGTGCGCGTAATCGTACTCCTTAGGATAGTTCGGAATGGCGCTGGTTGCCTGTGCGAACAGCTCTGGCCGCTGTAAATCAGCGCGCGTCAGCATCCGCCCGCTCGCATCGCGCATGATCAGGTGGTAAGTGGGGTCGACAACGATCCATCGCCCGTCGATGAGCACTTCCGCGACAACATGTTTGGTGTTGCCGTCAGGACCCAGCAGAAGCAACCTGCGCACCCGGAGATCATCTTCTCGCGCGAGATTCAAGAAAGCGTTTGTCGCCGTGCCACACACACGCAATAGCTGTTGGTAGTTGAGCGTGATATACGGATCGCGGGTAGGAAGCGCTCCTGGATCGTTGGTCACGGCTCGTGATGGCTCGATGCGCATCCAGTCTAAGATGCCTTGAACTTTTGGTTCTGCCGGCAGGATGCTGGGCACAATGGCGTCGGAAAACCCGTCGAGATACCAGCGGATCGAAAACTCCCGGATTCCGGTGTACGCGACAGCAAAAAGTGCCGCAATCAAGAGCAGGTTGCTGCTCCACCACAGTAAACGAAAGGCGGGATGTCGTGGTTTGGGCACCGGACCTATTTCACTCTTTCCTGGTTTCTCCCCTCGTTGCTTCTGGGGAGACACATTTAGCGTACAGACTTTCCATTTCGTGGACCGGGCCTTCCCATCCTAGATTCTGTGTGACTCTAACGCATCCAGCCTGAAGATGTCTATGCAGTTCCTTGTTGCTCAGAATGCGAAAAAGCGCCTCGGCTAATTCCCGCACGTCATGCTTAACCACTAGACCGGCTTCTTTTGCCACAAGCGGCGAGACACCACATTGCTCCGTCACAATCACCGGTGTCCCGGACGCCACTGCTTCCACAGCCGTATTTCCGAAATTCTCATTCTGGGAGGGGAGAACAAAGACATCGGCGTCGCGGTACGCCGTCCATTTTTCCTGACCAAACAGCGGTCCAGTGAAGTGCACATCTGTTGCAGCGCCTAGTTGCGCTGCCATTTGCTCCAAGCGCGTTTTCATTCCGCCTTCGTCAGGTCCTGCAAACACCAATCGCAAAGGCATTCCTTCGAATCGTTTTTTCATTTCAACAAAGGCTCGCAGCAACAGATCGGGGCTTTTTTTCTCTGACAATCGCCCCAAAAAGAGCGTAACTCTGGCTTCTGTCGGAATTCCTAGCTCCCGTCGAAGTGTTCCGGGCGCAGGCCATGATTCGGGTACTTCCACGCCATTGCGCCGCATGACGATCTTCGCACGCGGAACGCCGCCCGCCATGAGTTCTTCGATCTCCTGCTCCGAAGTCGCCACCACCGCGCTGGCTCCTCGAAGCATCCGTCTTCCCCACACGCGGTGATAAATCCGTTTCAGCCACAGGTTCCTTACGATGGGGATAAACATCCCGATCGGCTCAACGACATAGGGAATAGCGCGCTTCCTGCAAGCCGTCGCCACTGTCGGCCCAAGCAAATCGTACAGTCCGAAAATGTGTGCGACGTCGAAATTTTCCAGTTGCTCCCTGCAATACCGCTTCACAGCTGGATTCCAGCTCACCTGCCGGTAGTGTAGCCAGGTCGGCAGATAGATCGCCTCGGCTCCACCTTCACGGCGCCGCCAGCCAAAGGGGGACCGTTCCGCCTGGTTTCTGTTCGTGTGAATTTCCGCGCGCTTTTCCAACCCCCAATCCGCGGTAAGCACCGTTACCTGATGGCCTTTCCGAGCCAGGCCTTCGGCAAGCGCACGCACTTTCACCGGCGGCCCGCCAAATTCCAGAAAAGGCGCGAAGGTTGCCGTGACGTTCAAGATTCGCATTGATCGCGCAGGATTTTTTTCAGGGCTTTTGCGAAGTTCTGGAAACGGTATTCGTGGTCCACGGTTTGACGCCCGCGCGCGCCCATTTCTCTCGCGTGTTGCGGGTCCGCCAGCAGCGTTTGAAGGGCGGTGGCCAGTTGAATGGGGTCACCGTGTGGCACCAAGTAGCCCGTAACGCCATCTTGAATCAGCTCCGGCGCCCCGCCGTGCGTCCCTCCGATCACCGGTTTGCCGCAAGCCATGGCTTCCAGATACACCAGGCCAAAACCTTCACCGCGGCTGGGCAACGCAAAAATTTCACAAGCCGCGTAACACGCCGCCAATTCGCCGTTGCTGAGTCCGCTGAGAAAATGCACGTGGCGCTCCACGCCATTTTTCTCCGCAAAATCCTCAAGCCACGGCCGGTCATCTCCCGATCCCGCGAGCACTAATTGCAATTCCGGCCATCTTGTCAGTAGCCGAGGCATCGCCGTGATCAGCGTGTCCATGCCTTTGTAGCGTTCGCTGGCCACCCAACGGCCTGTGGTTAGGATCACTCGCCCGGCCGGGAACTCTTTCGGCGGCTTGGGACGCGGATTTCCTGCCAGCAACGCTTCGAATTGTGGGTCGAGCGCCCAGGGCAGCACGCGAATCCGTTCGCGTGCGACCTCTTGTTGCACGGCCACGTGTTCGGCCGTATCCCGGCTTGGCGCCAAAACGATATTGGCGCGCCGCAGCGCGGCTTTACGCAACCGCCCCAGTGGTTCCCACACTTCGACGCCGTGCGTGCAGACAATGCTTTTGATCTTCGGCGCCACTAGACGCATCGCCTGCACTACGGGAGCAAGATGCGGGTGCCCCGCCAGCACAAGCTTGGCACCGCGTCTGGCTGCGCGCATCGCCGTTACGGCGAACCGCCCTTTGGCCTTCTCGCAACCGGTAAACACAAACTCCCGTCCGCCGACCGATACGCGGTGGAGTTCTGGGGAGTCGTTCAAGCTGAGCAGGCGGCAGTCCCACCCGCGGCCGGAAGCAAACTCGGTCAGCACCGCCGCCAAATGGCGCCCCACGCGTTGCACCCCCCCGGGTGCATCCAGTTCTGGGAAAAGACCTATGACCACGCGCTGAGTCTGCCAACTAGCGCGCTTATTGGCAAGCCAAGTCTTATGGTTCGTACTTGGTGGTTAGCAGAGGCTTCCGATGGCGTCTATCGTCTGTGATTCTTGAGCAAGGGCGCGAGATCCGTTAGCCGGTCTAAATAAATGTCCGCGGGAAAGGCCGCGCGATCGTGCGTACCAAAGCCGTAATTCACCGCTGCCGCGAGCGTTCCAGCGTTCCGGGCAGTCTGCACGTCCACTTCAGAATCCCCAACCATTAGAGCTTGATTAGCAGGCGCGCCGAGTTCCTCAAGAATTTTTCTTGCACCCAATGGGTCGGGCTTCTTCGTCTCAAAACTGTTTCCGCCATACACAGCACGGAAATATTTCCCCAACCCTAATCCCTTCAAGATCCTCGTGCTCACGCGTACTGGCTTGTTCGTCAGCACCGCCATGGGAAACTCCCGCAGTTCTTCCAGCGCCTCGGCAACTCCCGGATACGCCCGCGTCGAATCCAGTTTGTGCTCTTCGTAGTGTGCCAGGAAAAACCTCAACGCCCGCTCGCGGTCCTCTTCCGTGGCTCCGTTCCCCAACGCCCGTTCGATCAGTTTCGGCGCGCCGTGCCCGATATAGCTCGAGACCGTGTCTTCGTGAAGCGTCTCGCGCCCCATTTCCACCAGCATCGCGTTGACCGAGCGGATGAGGTCTAGTTTTGAATCAATCAGCGTGCCGTCCAGATCGAAGATCAGCGCGCGCACCGAAGAAAAATCTACTTCCGCCATAATCTATTATTTTAATCTGTCCGCGCGCCTCCTGCGTCCTCCTACTTTCATGACAGTGCACGGCTCCGTAGAGCGCCTGCCCTACTTTCCAGTGTTTAGGGCTTTTCGAATTTTCCCGCTCTTCGCGTAAACTGGAAGGCCTCGCTGCCAGTGCGAAACCGTCCGGCAAGACGGTTCCTGGAGACTCCATGGCTCAGGTTTTTCCTTTTCGCGCCTTTCGCTACAAACCCGCCCACGCCGCGTTTGAACGCGTCCTCACGCAGCCTTACGACAAGATTTCTCCCGCTATGCAGGAAAAATACTACGCCGCCGATCCGCACAACCTCATCACCGTCGAGAAGGGGCGCAACTTTCCTGGCGACACGCCCCAGAACAACGTCTACACTCGCGCCGCCGCCGCGCTCTCCGACTGGATCGCCAACGGCATCTTGCAGCAGGATCCCACGCCTGGGTTCTACGCCTACTCTCAGGAATACAAAGTCCCAGGGACGGAAGAGCGCCGGACGCGGCGCGGTTTCATCGGCGCCGGCCAGCTCGAAGACTATTCCGCCCGCGTCGTCTTCCGCCACGAGCAAACTTTATCCGGACCAAAAGCCGATCGCCTCGAACTCCTTCGTCACACTCAAACGCACACCGGCCAGCTCTTTATGCTTTATTCCGATCCCCATCGCCGCATCGATGAAATTCTCTCTGAAGCTGAATCTGCCGCCCCTGAAACACAGTTGTGCGATGAATACGGCGTCGTCCACCGCCTCTGGATCATCTCCCGCCCCCACCGCATCTCGGAAATTCAGCATGCCATGGCAGACCAGAAGTTGGTTATCGCCGACGGCCACCACCGCTACGAAACCGCGCTCGCCTACCGCAACGAGTGCCGCGCGCGCGAAGGCAAAGTCGATCCCGATGCGCCGTTCGAACGCGTCATGATGACCTTCATCAACACGCATAGCGAAGGCCTCACCATTTTGCCCACGCACCGCGTCGCCGCGAACATCCACGACTTTTCCTGGCCCGCGATGCGCCGCCATCTCGAACCCTGGTTCACCGCCCAGGAATTTCCTTTTTCGAATGAAGCCCAAAAAGCCGAAGCGCGCAAAAAATTCCTCGCTTGCCTCCAAAGCGCTCGCGCGAAACGCGAGGTGGGCATCCCGAACGCTGTTACGGGACGTGCCATCGGCGTCTATCCCGCAGGTGAATCGACGCGGCGCGCCTTCTACGTACTCACCCTCCGCGAAGGCGTCAATCTCGCTCAATTACTCCCTAGCGTCTCGCCGCTACAGCGCGAACTCGACGTCGTCCTCCTCCACGAAGGAATCCTCGAGCCCGCTCT
>JAWOLO010000530.1:0-4113 GCA_033853375.1 Terriglobia bacterium | reverse complement strand
CCCAATGCGGGAAGTTTGAATAAATGGTTTCTCCCGTGGTTTATTGGGATAAGGTGAGGAGTCTTGCGCAGTCGACTTGCAGAAGGCGATGGACCGGCCGGTTTAGAAATGTAGGGCCACGCGAAAGGCACAATCTGGTCGACCACACCGGGTAGATTCAGCACAGTTAGACCAGATTGGGAAATTGCGTAGATAATCTGCTGATTCGGGTCGAGCGCAATGACGCCTGCAGATGTCACGGCAACAGGCTCGCTCCCGGTCGGCAGCAGCTCTGGCGTTAAGAGTCGGCCTCCTAGGGTTCCAGTTTGGGTGTCAAAGAAGTCGACGGAATCGCACAATGGGGAAAGCAAAGTTCGTCCACTTGCGCTGAATATTGCTCCCGCGCAAGAAGGTTGATCGGGAGGAGCGAGGTCTGGATAGCTTCTATGTGAAATCGGAAACGGCGAGCAAAAGACGAGAGCCAGCAAGAAAGATTTTTTCGAGAACCCTGGGGCCGGAGGGGCTCCGCGGGTAGGGACGCTTCCCAGAGGCGAACCTAGTTGGACGTTCTCGCGTCAGCGAGCTTCTTGGCGTGGGCAACCAAAGCGGCGAAGCGCCGATCGCCGTGGAGCGAATTGAACATGGGGTCTGTTTCGATGCCCAAGTCAACCCGGGGCGGCAACCCGTGGTCAACTGCTTGACCTAAAAGCGAAAGCGCCCCCTCGGTCTGACCACGTTGTGCGAGAAGGCCGGCTAGGTTATGTCTGGTCTCGGCCGTCTCCGGTTGGTCTGGACCGAGGACACGGTCTCCCAGATCGAGCGTCTTTCGAAATAGCCTTTCGGCCTCCTCGTAGCGGCCCAAAAGACGCTCATCTTCGGCCAAGTTGGCCATAGAAATGATTGTGTTTAGATCCTCGAAGCCGACGACTCGGACCTTAATCTCCAAAGTCTCGCGATCGAGCTTTTCGGCCTCGGTCAACTTGCCCTCGTAAGTCAAATAAGCCGACAAATTGTTCCTTGAGGCGAGAGTCTCGGATGCTTCTGGGCCGAGCAGACGCTTTCGTTTCTCGAGCACTTCGCGCCCCATTTTCTCCGCCTCTGCCAGACGACCTTCCTCGGAGAGCGTATTGGCTAGCTGGGCCATAGTTCTCAGCGTACCCGGGTCATCGGGTCCGAGGACACGCCGCTGCGCGTCGAACACTTCCCTCTGAAGGCTTTCCGCCTCAGCGAGATGGCCTTCCTCGAAAAGCACCCATGACAGTTCGTACTTCGTACTTAGTGTTTCCCGACTTTCCGGCCCTGCAACCGATCTGCCAATTTTGATGCTTTGCTCGAACAGCAATTGTGCGCGAGGATAAAACCCCAGATCGCTATATGCTCTTCCCATCACTTGCATCATCCGTGCCTGAAGTTCCGGGTCCTTCGATAAACCGGCATCGATATCCTTCGCCGCGTTGTCGAGAAGTTCCCTCGCCGTCACAGTGGCGCCGACTCTTTCGTTGGGGTCTGAAACCCTGAATACTCCGGTCATGAATTCCGCGATGCGGTCGGCGCGGTCACGTTCGCGGGTGATCCGCCGCAGTTGGATCGCCTGAACCACTGAGAATCCAGCCAGCAGCATGAGTAGGCCGGCCGCAACCGCGACTCCAACGCGGTGCCGCCACACGTACTTGCGCAGGCGATAGGACACGCTATCGGGTCGCGCGCTGATCGGTTCATGACGCAAGTAACGGCGGAGATCATCGCCAAACGCCGCAACAGAGGAGTAGCGTTCGCCGGGTTTCTTCTTCAAGGCCTTGGCAAGGATCGTATCCAAATCGCCGCGGAGCAACCGACGGAGCTTCTCGGGGTTAGCGCCGCGCTTCTCTGCCGAGGCGGGGTCAATCGACAATCCAACGGCCTGGGACGCGAGAGGAGGATCCGTTTCGGCGATGGCCTTGACTAGGTCCGCCTGGGAAACAGGCTCCGCTCCCGCCGGATGATGTCCCGTCAAGAGAACGAAGAGCAGCACGCCCAGAGCATAAACATCCGTGGCTGTCGTAATCGGGCCGCCGGTCACTTGTTCCGGCGCCGCGAACAGCGGAGTCATTGCGCCTCCGCCCTCCAAGGTGAGCAGCGTTGCAGCAGCGGAATTTGTGTCGTCGGCAAGCAGCTTGGCGATGCCAAAGTCCAAGAGTTTCACTATGCCTTCGCTACTGACCAGCACATTGGACGGTTTAATGTCACGGTGAACAACGAGATTGGCGTGGGCATGCGCGACGGCATCAAGAACACCCAAGAAAAGCCCGATTCGCGCATCCATTCCAAGCGTGCGTTCATCGCAATATTCATCAATCCGCTGCCCACTCACGTACTCAAGAACGAGATACGGCTCGCCCTTTGGGGCCACGCCCGCGTCAATCAATTCGGCGATATGAGGGTGTGACAACTGCCCGAGAATTCTGCCTTCCCGCTTGAATCTTTCGGCCGCTCCCTGGGAAGCCATTGCGAAATGCAAAAACTTAACTGCCACCTGCCGTTCGAAGCGGCCATCAATGCGCTCGGCCAGCCACACATTGCCCATCCCGCCCTCGCCAATCCGCGAGATGAGCTTATATGGACCAAGGGTATCCCCTATTAAGGACGGTTCGTCCGTAGGTCGCGGTGACTCATTTTCGAGAAACTGTTCCTGAACTAGCGCGCGATGTTCGTCTAGGAGTTCTTCAAGCACATCGGCTAAATCGGATCTCTGTGCCCGGAAAGCAGCCAGCCAAGTCATGCGTTCCCCCTCAGACAATGAGAGCGCATGGTCCAGGTGGGGACTGATCTCTTGCCACAGGCCTGGAGTCAACGCCGGCATTCTTATCAAATCTCCAGATCGCCTCGAAGCGTGCGATGCGCCTTTTCCGATTGACGCTGCACTGTTCGCTCCGAGACGGCCCTCATCGCAGCACTTTCAGTAAACGAAACCCACAAAAGAACTTCAAGTCAACGACTTGCGCTGGCGTCGGTTGAGCCATGGTGAGTTCGTCCAGCGCATCCCTAATTCGAGCGAACTCCCGGTCGTTCTCCGCATTTTCGACTTTAGCTCCGAGCGACGTAATCTCGGATCGTCCACCTCGCCTTTGAGCCTGGTGGCTCTGAGCGTGATCAAGAATCAAGCCCCGCATGACGCGGGCGGCATAGCCCATGAATCTGTTGCGGTCGGGGAACGAAGTGCCATCTTTGCCGGCGATCTCGATGTATGCCTTATGTAAAAGCGTGATGGCGCTGACGCTCATCGGCGCTCCATGACGCGCTAATTCGTACCTCGCAAGCCGCCGCAACTCCGAATAGAGGTGCTAAACAGTGCGTCCGCAGCTGGCCTGTTTCCGCGTTCGGCCGCTTCCATTAGCGCAAGCAGAGTTGGCTCACTTCCCAAGGCAAACCTCTCACTCGCAGGTTTTCCGCGGTGCCCGCTCGCGAAGGGTTCGCGCACGATTCTAGCGCAAAATTGGCAAAATCGGAGGCGTTTCTTGGGCCATGGAATAAGCAAGAAAGACACGTGCGCTGCCTCAACCTTAACGCGCCGATTCTGTCGCTCTGCCCCGATGGCAGGCATGGGAGCGCACGACAGTTGTATGACTCATACATCCAGGTGTGAGCTATCAAGTTCTTATCACAGCAAGCGCGTTTTGCTGCCAATTCCCTGCGGCAAAGCTGGAAAGATTCGCAATAAATTTATATTTATGTTGGCGGAAGCGAGCGGGGGTCGAACCCACCGGTGACACCGTCAGATGCTACCCGCCGGTTTTGAAGATCACCAAAGGGGTTCTGATCCGTTTGGAAATTTTTCTACTATATCTAATTTTTCAACGGCTTACCAAAAATCCGTTCTGAAGGGTTTTGATCGAATATGAACGTGGAACTATCACGTTTTTATCACACTCGGCATTGCGCCGCACGGTAGAAACCCTTCCCAGTATTGGTTGTCATGAGTCCGCAGCAGGCATTCGCAGCGGTAAAGGCGAGACTGATTGAAAGGTTTATCGAGAGCATCAGTTGGCGAAGAAAGGTGATGTGAAGGTGCGGTTCGGTAGAGCGATAGTTACTTCGACTGGCGCTTGGCCCATTCTTTCTTGGCTTCTTCTGCCAGAGGACCCCAGGCCGTTGAGA